>NZ_CALIMY010000026.1 GCF_938045205.1 uncultured Campylobacter sp. | reverse complement strand
CCGTTTGATATTGCCGAGTGGGGAGCTTAAATTTAATCAAAATTTTAAAGACGGCGGCGGATCTGTGCCCCACCGCGCCAGCTATTTGCAATCGCTCGGTTTAAAATTTGATGAGCCAAATTTTAAACTGGACAAATTTAAGCCCCGTCCTGCTCAAAATTTAAAATTTCGCGCCGTTTAAATTTCGCTTAAAATTTTAGCCGCGTTTTAAATTTAGCGTAGCTACTTCAGCTCGCCCCAGCGCTTGGCGATGTTTAGGCTCGTCTTTAAGGGCACGTTCAGGCTCGCCGCACTTTGCATAATCTCTTGCGCGCGCTCGCCGAAGCTCTGCGCCGCCTCGTCCCGCACCTCGAAAATCAGCTCATCGTGGATCTGCAATATCAGCCGCGCTTCGCCACTTAGCAGCGGCGAAATCTCAACCATCGCCTTTTTGATGATGTCGGCGGCGGAGCCTTGAAATTTCGTATTCACCGCCTCGCGCTCGTAACTCGCATAGACCATGTTGTTGCGCGCGTTTGCGAAGTCGAAATAGCGCCTGCGCCCAAAAAGCGTGCTTACGTAGCCGTCCTCTTTCGCGTCTGATTTTATGCTTTGCAAAAAATCCTTGATCGTAGAAAACGCCGCGAAATAGCGCTCGATATAGCCCTTCGCCTCGGCGCGCGCGATGCCTAGGCTGTCGCTTAGCTTGCCCGCGCCCATGCCGTAGATGAGGCCGAAATTTATACTCTTTGCGATCGTGCGGTGCGCGGGCTGCGCGTCGCCGAAAATACTGATCGCGGTGCGCGCGTGAATGTCCTCATCCGCCCTAAACGCCGCCAAAAGCGCAGGATCGCGCGAAAAGTGCGCGAGCAGGCGCAGCTCGATCTGCGAGTAATCAAGCGAGATCAGCGAGTAGCCTTCGTCTGCTAGGAAGCAGTCTCGCACGTCCTTCGCAAAGGTGCCGCGCGCAGGGATATTTTGCAGGTTCGGATTTTTGCTCGCTAGCCGCCCGGTAGCCGTGCCGGTCTGCAAGAAATTCGATCTGACGCGGTTTTGCGGATCGGCAAGAGCAAGCTGTAGCAGCGGCTCGCAGTAGGTGCTTTGCAGCTTAAACAGCTCGCGGTAGTCTAAAATTTTATCCACCGCGGGATGTAGCGCGGTAAGATCCTTCAGCACGCTTTCGTCGGTGCTATAGCCCGTCTTTGTGCGCTTCGCCGCAGGAAGCCCGAGCCGCTCAAAAAGCACGACGCCGAGCTGAGCGGGAGAGTTGATATTAAACTGCTCGCCGCAAAGCTCATAAATTTCATCCGTGAGCGCTCGTAGGGACTTTTCGTTGCGCCCGATTAGGCGCTTTATCATCTCCGCGTCGATCTTGATGCCGCATCTTTGCATCTGCCAAAGCACCCGCACGAACGGAAACTCAAGCTCCTGCGCGAGCTTAAAAAGCGCGGGTTCGAGCAGCTGTTTGAGCTTAAAATACAACCTCAGCGTCACCCACGCATCCTCGCTCGCATAGATCGTAGCGGCGTCCAGCTCCACGGAGGCGAAGGTCTCGCCCTTTTTGACGACGTCGCCGAAATGCACGGTCTCATACCCAAGATACCGCGGCGAGATAGAGTCCATCCCCACGGCGTTTGCGGGATCGAGCAGCCACGCTAGCACCATCGTATCGGCAAAACGCGCAGGCGGTTCGATATTAAAATTATTTTTCACGATCTCAAAATCGTATTTTAAATTTTGCCCCACGACATATCCGCGAAACAGCGAGCCTATCGCAGCCTTTGCCGCGTCCGAAGAAATTTGAGCAGGAGCGCCCAAATAGCTGTGCGCGAGCGGGACATAATAAGCGCGCTCCTCATTAAACGCAAACGAAAAGCCCACGATCTTGGCGCTCTTGCTATCGACGCTAGTGGTTTCCGTATCGAAGCTCACCAAGGTCTCGGCGCTGACGCCTTCGCACAGCCTTGCAAGCTCCGCGGCATCGGTAATGCAAATGGGCTCAAAGGGCGTTTTAAAAGCGCTCTCGGAATTTTGTCCGATTGAAGAGGAGCCGCCTGAGATAGAATTTTGCCCGTCTAGCCCCCCTACTGCAGCGTCCAAGATAGAGCCGCCGCGAGACGGCTCTGCGCCGGAGCCTTTGCCGCCCGCGCCCAAAACGGAGCTTTTTGCGCCCATGCCTTTGCCCTCGCTCCAAAGATCAAGCCCGTTTTGCTCCTGCAAGCTTAACGCCGAAAGAAGCCTATTTAGCGCGTAGTCTTTTAAAATTTCGCGGATTTTAAAAAGCGGATTTTGCTGCGGAAATTTCGCATCATCCAAAGGCGGGATTTCCAGCTCGTCGTAAAGCGTAGCCAGGCGCTTGCTTATGTAGGCGCTCTGCTTACCTTCTATCAGATACTCGCGCTGTTTGTTCTGCGGCAGGCGATCTAAATTTGAATAGATCCCATCAAGCGAGCCCCATTCGTCTAAAAGCTTCTTCGCCCCCTTATCGCCGATGCCGCGCACGCCCGGGATATTATCGGCGCTATCGCCGCAGATCGCTAAGAAATCCACGATCTGCTCGGGATAGACGCCGTAGCGCTGCAAGCACTCCTCCCTTCCGTAAAGCATCTTTTTGCCGTGGCTGTAAATTTTAACGTTTTCGCCGATGAGCTGATACAAGTCCTTGTCGGAGGTAACGATGTTGATTTTATGCGTGGCGCCGTGCTTTTTGACGACGCTTGCGATGAGATCGTCCGCTTCGTAGCCCTCGCGTCCGAGCGAGTAAAGCCCCATCTTTTCGATCATCTCGATGCAGACCGGCAGCTGCTGCAAAAGCGCGGGCGGCGGGGCTTGGCGGTTGGTTTTGTAGTTGGGATCGATATCCGAGCGGAAGGTCTTACCCTTGCTATCCAGAGCGAAAATTATATAATCGCTCTTAAATTCTTTCGAAAGATTTGCGATGAAGCTCGCAAATCCGCTCACCATGCCGCTGGGTTTGCCGTCTTTGGTCTTAAGCCCGCTCATAGCGTAGTAGAGCCTGAAAAAAAAGCCGAACGTGTCGATGATCGTGATGGTCTGCATAATGGTCCTCGGATTTAGAATTTTAACGCGTAGTGTATTAAAATTCGGCTAAATTTACAAATTCCAAATAGGACTTGATCTGCCTCATTTCAAAATTTTAAAATTTGCTATATAATCGCGCGAAATTTTAAAAAAGGATCTAGTATGGATTTTTTCACAGACTGGCAAGAGTTCGACGCGGCGGGCGCTACGGTGAAATTTTATAAAAAATCGCAGGGCGGCGTAGAATACATCGGCTTTGATTCGCGCAAATGCGTTCCGCCAGAGCCTATGGTAAATGCGCTGGTGGCGCTAAATTTCGTAAAAGACGAAACCAAAAAGGTCGTCATGCTCAATCATAAATTCCCAATGGGGCTGATCCCAAAAATCGAGTCTAAATTTGACATAGCACGCGAAGATCTAGACGGCGATGCGGTCAAGCTCACCATTAGCCTAAAGCCTGGCGCAGTCAATGAGGGCTTCGATACCGACGCGAAGTGCCACGGCTAAAGGGCTTTAAAATTTAGATGAATATCACGACCTTTTCGCCGCCGTTTCGCATCGTAGGCGGCTATTTCATCTGCGGCTTTATCTTTTTGCTGCTAAGCGCGGCGAGCTTTTTAAAGGCGGATTTCGGCGCGATCCAGGCGCCGCAGACGGCGAGCTTTTTTCACGTATTTTTGCTGGGATTTGTAATCAGCATAATCATCGGAGCGCTCTATCAGCTCACCTCCGTCATTATCCAAAAGGAATTTTTCACCGTCAAATTTGCGTTTTTAAATCTCCTCGCCTACGGCGCGGGCGTGGCTCTGCTAAGCGCGGGATTGCTGCTTTCAAGCATCCCTTTGATGCACGCAGGCGGCGCCGTTTTGCTGCTTAGCCTATTTTATTTTACGATCTGCTACGCGCTAAGCTTCATCGGCACGCCCAAATGGAGCTTCCCCGCCGTAGCGCTTGCGATCTCGGCTGCGTTTTTAGCCGTAGGGATCAGCCTCGGCTTTGCGCTCGTGCTAGCGCTTAGCGGCGTGGAGATTTTCGGAGTGTATTTTTCAGAAATTTTATCCTATCACATATACTTCGTGCTGGGCTTCGTGTTTTTCGTCATCGTAGGCGCTGCGTGCGTGCTGCTGCCGATGTTTAGCCTGGCGCACGATCTAAGCTTCGCGCTAGCAAAAGCTTCGCTGGCGCTGTATCTGCTCGCGGGGCCGTTTTTACTAAAAGATTTTGGAATTTTCATCGCCTTTGCTGCGCTTGCGAGCTTTGCGGCTCAGGCGATCTATATCCTGGCTAGGCGCGTGCGAAAAGCGATTGATTATTGGAATTTAAACGTCTACATCTCGCTGGTGGCCTTGGGATTTAGCGCGGCGTTTTGGCTCGCAGGTCGCGCGGATTTGGCGGCGTTTTGGCTGCTATACGGCTTTTTGTTCGCCTTCATCGTCGCGCACCTTTATAAAATCGCACCCTTTCTCATCTGGTACCACTACGTCTCGCCCTTCGTCGGCAAGCGCAAAATCCCTATGCTCGAGGATATGATAATCAAAAAGATCGCCTACGCAGCCTGCGTACCAAATGTCTTAGCACTTGCGTGCGCGAGCCTTGGAACGCTAACGCCTGCGGTGATCTTGCAAGCGGCAAGCATAATTTTGGTGCTAATCAACATCGTAAATATCTTTAACTACATAAAATTCGGAGAGGAAAAATGAAAGTAACGAAGGAGCAAATTTACGACGCGCTTCGCGCCGTGGTGGACCCCGAGGTGGGCTTTGACGTCGTGTCGCTGGGGCTCATCTACGACGTAGCGGTAGATGAGGCAAACAACGCCAAAGTCACGATGACGCTATCGACTCAGTCGTGCCCGCTGCATGAGATGATGGTGGAATGGGTGCGCGCGGGTGCCGAGAGCGTGGAGGGCATCGGCGAGGTAGAGATTGATCTGGTTTTTGAGCCGATGTGGAATATCGATATGGCAGAGGATCACGTCAAAGAAGCGCTCGGTAGATTTTAAACAGCTTTGCCGCGCCCAGTAGTTTAAGCTTTGAAATTCTAAAATTAGATTTCAAATTTATACCTAGGGGCTGCTATGAAAAAAATTTACCGATGGCGAGAAAGAGATCCTGCTTCAAACACAAGGGCTTAGTTTGATTTCAAAGGCGCTACAAAACGGCAAAGAAAGGCTGAGCTCTAAAGAATTCGTAAACCACGATGCTCTGCAAAAAGCTTTCGTAAAAAAGCAAGTTAATGCCCTAAAAAAGGGCTTCATCTACGAAAACAAAAAAGCAAAATTCGGCGAAGCAATAGCGCATGCCTATATCGGCGGCGGATACAGCGGAGCGCTTGGATTTGCCGAGTTTGAGGATAAATTTTACGTCTATAAATGTAATTTTGACGAGCACGGCTGCGATTATTTAATCGTGCTGGACGGCGAACTAAGAACTCTTGCGCAAATTGAACTACCAAAAATTTTAGCGTGGAAAATGACCGCTACCAAAAAAGCCTTAGTGCTTGATTTGGATCACGAATTCTTTCTTTTTGACGGAGAGAAATTCAGCAGGCTTTTTGAAGCCTGGGGTATCATAGGAGGAGGCTTTAGTTCTGCTCTAAGCGGCAACGGCGAAATTCTAGCCTGCGGCACAGATGAAATTTTAGCTTTCGGAAGCGGCAAGAAGCTAAATTTTAAAACGGGATTTTCGGCAAAAGCAATAGGCTTCGGCAATAAAATTTGCGTAGCCTGTGGGGATGAAGGCGGCAAAAATATCGCCAGGCTCTACCGCCTAAAAGACTTCGCCGAGCTTTGCTGTATCGAATGCGACGTGGGCTATATCCACTCCCTAAACGTGGGGCTCATCAAAAATGACGCGATTTTGGTCGTAAATAACGGCTTTGATGAGCTGTATTTTTGGAACGTAGCAAGCAAAAAGCGTCTAAGCGCACCAAAAAGCTTGTCAAGAAGCGTAATGAGGTTTGCCGCAAACGATCAAATTTTTCTTGCGTATTTTTATGGCAGGTTTAAGGCATTCAGCTTGGAGGATTTTCGCCTCTTAGGCGAGTTTGAGTGCGAGCACTGCGTCAAAACAGCTGCTATTGAAATCGCAGGCGAGCGCCTTTACGTCCGCACCGACTACGGATTTTTTAGCATTTATTCTTTAGCCGAGAATGGAATTAAAATTTAAAAAGCGCTATTGATAGGGATTTATCGCCCGCTTCAAGCTCCTAAAATTAAACGAACTCCGCCCGCCTTAAACTTGCGCGACAAGTAGGGGCGCTATTTAAAGGAATTTTATCGCAAAAATTGCGGGTTTCGCGAGCTTTTTAAGGCTTCCTTTAAGCATTATCAAATTATCGGCGCCGGAGATTTTAAGAGTGGAATTTTCAAAGCTAAATTCTAAATTTTTCAGCGCGTTTTCGCTTAGGAGGCGTGCAAGCTCCAAAATATAGCTGAGCCACGCTAGCTTGGCGGCATCGGGCAAAATCGCGCTCAAAGGCGCGAACGTAGCGCCCAGCTCGCGCTTGCCGTGCATCGAGATGATCGCGGCTATGAGCGCTTTTTCTTTGTGCGTCGTGCGGTAGTTCAGCCCGCCGAGCACCATATCTGCACTGGTTTCATGCTTAGCGTAAAAGCCGATCGCACGCCCGATCTCGCAAAGCGATGCTGCAGTTTGCAGAATTTTAATATATTTTTCGCTCAGGCCGTGCATCGGCGATAGCGCGCAAAACAGCGCCTTCGCGAACTTCGGAGCCTCGCTCGGCTCGGAAGCGAAGCGATCTTTGAGGCTTCTTAGGCTCGGATTAAAGCTTCTAGGTAGGTTTGCGCCGCGCAGAATCGAGCTTAAAAACGCCCCCTCTCGCACCCCTACGCCGCTGGTGATGATCTTTTTCGCCCCCAGGCGCCTTACGATCTTATCAAAGATGATGGCGCCCTCTCTAATCGTGTCGTAGCGGTCCTTTTTGATCGGGAATTTCGCCAAATCAAGCGTCTTTGCGCTCATCAGCTTGGCAAAAAACGGTGCATATTTTTCATAATCGTAGCTGAAATTATGCACGATCTTTAGCGGGTGGTTTTGCAGGCTCATCACGGCGCCGGAAAGCGCTCGCGCGGAGCCGCCCATTACGATTAAATTTTGCGTACGAAACTCGGCGCCGAGCTGCGAGATTGCGCTGTTTATGTATTTCTCCAGCCCCTTCGTGTCGCCGCGGTCGAAAAACAGCTCCTTTAGCCGCACCGTGCCTAAATTTAGAGAAATTTTATTTTCTATCCTGCCGTTTTTTATGTAAGCAAGTTCGGTCGAGCCGCCGCCGATGTCCAGCGTAACGCCCTCGGAAAAGTCGCTAAGCAAATTCTGCGCCGCATAAGCGCCCAAATACGCCTCCGTCTGCCCGTCTATCTTGCGGATCGTAATGCCCGTTTGCTTGCGGACGAGATTTATAAACTCGGCACCGTTTGGCGCATCGCGAAGCGCGGATGTACCGATGCAAAGCACGCGCTTGGCCTTGTAATTGCATACGAGGGTTTTAAATTTTTTAAACGCGAGTAGGCATTTTTGCATCGCTTCGGAAGTTAAAATTCCGCCGTTTTCGTAAGTGCCTTCGCCTAGGCGGATCTTGATCTTGTGCTCGGCCAAAATGAAAAATCCGAGCCTGCTCGTGCGCTCGAAAATCACGGCTCTGGCGGAATTTGAGCCCAGATCTATGACGGTGACGCGCTTGGGCATTTAAATTTCCATATGGACGTGTTTGTATTTCAGCTCGTCCGCCGTCTCGATATTATCGGGATCGGTGATGATACACTCGACAGGACAAACCACGATGCAAGCGGGCTCAGAGTAATCATCTACGCACTCACAGCATCGATCGGCGTCTATGATGTATATCGGCTCATCCTCAAAAATCGCTTCATTAGGGCATTCCTCGCGGCAAGCGTCGCAACTGATGCATTCTTTTGTAATCAACAATGACATATAATTTTACCTTACGAAAAAATTTATGGCGTTTATACCATAAAAAGCTTCATTTTGTTTTAAAATAGCGGAATTTCGGGCTATTTCTTAAATTTTTTAGCGGAAGTTTGAAAATCGCGACAATTAGCGAGCGCCCTTTATCGTTTTTAAGATCCACTTGCGCGCCCATCGCTTGAGCAGCATTTTTGGCTAAAAATAGCCCGAGCCCGGCTCCCGGTTTGCCGCCATAGCGCTTAAAAGGGGCGAAATAATCGATCTCTTCGTTAAGCGGCTCGCCCTTATTTGCGACCCGCACGATGAAATTTCCGTCCGAAATTTCGCTCTCGATCAGTACCTTTTCGCCGTCCGGAGAAAATTTTATGGCGTTTTGGACGAAATTTTGAATCACGTGCATAAAAAGGCTTTTCTGCACCGAAATTTCAAGCTGTTCAGGCTTAAGATCCATCGTCAAGTCCTTGCCTGCCGTACGCGCTAAAATTTTAAAGCCCACGCATAGCTCCCGTAGATACGCGATCATATCGGTCTGCTCAGGCGCCTCAAACTGCGCCCCCTCCTGCCGCCCGATCTCTAGGATGGAGCTGATCATCTTATTCATACTATCGATCGAATCATTATTGTTTTTAAGCGCCTCGATATATTTCTCTCTCTCGCGCGGCTTGATGAGAGTAACTTCGTTTTTGGTTTTCATCACCGCCAGCGGAGTCTTAAGCTCGTGCGCGATGCCGATAAAAAGCTCTTTTTGATACAAAATGAAGGTTTCAATGCGCTCAAGCAGGCGGTTTATGCTGTTTGAAAGCATATTAAATTCGCTCGGGATTTCGGCCCCGTCAATCGGCTTTAGAAATTTTTCATCCACCGAAGCGAGCCTTTGGCTGATCAGCTTAATCGGCATCAGCAGCATGCGCGAGAGAAACATCGCGTAAAATACCACTAAAAATATCATAGTCAAATTTACCAAAATGATGTCGATGAGTATTTGATTTACGATGTTTGCATAGACGCTCACGTCGGCTCGGATACTTAAAATTTTATCCTTACCATAAGGGTAGTGCAGCTGTAAATAGCTCCTGCCGCCCTCGGAGCTTTCGATAAATTTAGGTTTATTGATACTTTCGTTTTCGATGATTTTGCTTTCGTATTCACCGGATGCGTCTTGTAAAAAAGATGAAATTTTCTCAGGCGCCACGGAGGCTTCTACGATTTTTTGTGCTCTTTGGATTAAATTTTGAACGGGAGTTTCGAAGATGGTAATTCTCATATAATTATAGAGCATTACCGAAAAAATGACAATTAGCATCAACGAAGCGGATGCTAATTGTATTACAAAGCGGACTCTTAGGCTTTTTGTGGAAAGCAAAATCTATATCCGCGTCTGCGAACGGTCTCGATCGTAGAGATATTTAGAGGCTTATCCATTTTCTGGCGAATTTGATTGATCGCGACTTCGATGACGTTTGGCGTAACAAGCTCAGGCTCCTCCCAGATGGCATCTAATAGCTGCTCTTTGCTTACGATCTGATCGCTGTGGCGCGCCAAGTGAGTTAGCACCTCAAACGGCTTACCCTTAAGCTCGATCTCTTGACCTAGATATGTGATCTTTTCCTCATCCGGATCGATGATAAGATCGTCGATTTTGATGATATTTGAGCCACCGAAGCGAAGTCTAGCCTCAAGGCGTGCTACTAAAACATCAAAGTCGAAAGGTTTTTTGATAAAATCGTCCGCGCCCGCACGAAGCGCTTTGATCTCGCTTTCTTTATCGTCTTTTGCAGATAGCAC
This sequence comes from uncultured Campylobacter sp., assembly GCF_938045205.1. Classification (GTDB taxonomy): domain Bacteria; phylum Campylobacterota; class Campylobacteria; order Campylobacterales; family Campylobacteraceae; genus Campylobacter_B. The sequence goes on along the minus strand of NZ_CALIMY010000026.1, from coordinate 31,964 downwards.
GACGACGGAGGTGCGCGCGGATTTTTGCTTAACTAATGCGATGAGATCGATGCCGTTGCCGTCAGCTAGCATCCAATCGGTTAGCACCAAATCATAATTTCTAATGCCGATATAATACTCTGCGTCCTTAAAACTCTCGGAAGTATCCGTCTGATAGCCGAACTCCATCAAGCCCTCCGCTATCGTCTTGTTTAAAGTCACCTCGTCCTCGACTATTAAAATTCTCATTTAATTTCCTTGCCTTAAAATTTTGCGGCGATTTTAACATATTTTAAGCAAAATTTCAAGATTTTTTAAAGAAATTTTAAAATTTTATCTCTATTTCTGCGCCGACGATCGCGTCTTGTAAAATTTCGGGCTTTAAAATTTTCATATAAAAATAATCCATCGATCGAAATTTTGAGTGAAACTCCTGCGCAAAGTATCTTAGCGCGTCCTCCACGAGGCGAAATTTTTTTTCGCGAAGCTCCGCTTTGATATATTCGCAAACCCGCGCATAGTCGATAAATTCCTCCGCTCCGAACTTCGCCCACACCCAGACGCGCTGCTCGCGCTTGCGCTCAAAATCCAGCGTCCCGATTATCGCGCCAAATTCCAGCTTTTCGATTAAAATTTTAATCATACTACGCGCTTTTCCTCGCCCTTAAGTAGCCTGGCGATATTCGGCGCGTGTTTGTAAAATACTATGAAAACTATCAGAAAGATCGGCGCATGAGTGTTGATCGCTGGCATCTGCGGATGGATCACGTAGCTAGCGATAACTAGCGCAAGCGCCGCTGCAAGCGATGCTACGGATGAAATTTTAACCGTCTTGCCGACTACAAACCAAACGGCAAGCGCGATGATAAGCTCGATAGGGATGAAGCAAGCAAGCACGCCGGCTCCCGTCGCAATGCCCTTGCCGCCGTTAAATTTCAGATACGGGCTGAAGCAGTGTCCTAGTACTGCAAAGACAGCCATGCTCCATAGCACGTTTTCATCAAAGCCTAAAGCCCGCGCGATCAGTATCGGCAGGACGCCCTTTAGCGCGTCGCAGGCAACCGTGAGGATCGCGAGCTTTTTTGCTTTTTGCGGATCGCGAGTTTTTAAGACGCGAAGGACGTTGGTGGCGCCTATGGAGCCGCTACCCTCGCTTTTGATATCCACGCCGCCTAGGTATCTGCCGATCAAAAGCCCAAAGGGGATCGCAGCAATCAGATACGCCGCGACGTAGCACCAAAAATTCGGCGCCGTAACGATGCTAAGTAAAAATTCTAAAATTCCCGATTTTTTCATAAAATCCCTTTAACTCTTCCAAAGTAGCGAAATTTTCTCGTCGTAGATGTCGGTTTTCTTCGGCGAGATTTCCTTTGTTTCAAGCTTGATATTTTTTAGATCCAGGCTCTGTTTTAGCGCGTCCACTTCAGCCTCAAATTTCTGCGTAAGCACCTCCAGCTCCTCTTGTAGCGCGCTTAGGCTATTTTCGGCATTTTTGGCTTCGCTTCGTTCGTTTAAAATTTTATGCGCGCTCTTTGCACCGCTGATCGCTTTGGAGATGGTACCGGCGCTACGCGAGCGGCCCAAAAACGCGCCCAAGATCGCTCCGCCTATGCTTAGTGCGGTATCTACGCCGCGGCTTAGCACGTCGCTTTTTTCCTTCTCATATTTTTCGCTAGCACGCGAAATTTTATCCTCAAGGCGCGCCTTTTCCTTCTCAAATTTAGCCGTAATCTCATCAGTTTTAGCCTCTAGAGCTTCATTTGCCTTATCGCCTAGGCGCACGAAAAATTCCTCCCTGCTCTCGCCCGGTTTTGAGAGCAGATCAAGCGCGCTAAAAAGTTCTAACTTTTCGTTGCGGTAGATCCACTCCTTAAAGCTTTTAAGCTGAGCGCTTAAATTTTTCGCTCCCGCGATGAAGCTAGGAAGCGCGCCGTAGAGCGAGCCTGCCTGCTCCTGTCCGCTTAAATTTGCGACCTCTCGCGTGCTAGCTTCGTTCCAATCTATTTCGTCCCCGTCCGAAAGCGACAGCAAAAAGGAGCGCTGCTGCGTAAAATCGACTCCCTTGTCGCAAAATCGCATCTTTGCGCTTGCATACAGATATGGGCTTAGCTCAAGGCTCGCGCCGTAGCTGTAAAGCTGCGAAATTTCAGCAGAAACTACGGGTTTGGCGGCACCAGCGGATTTGACGCCTTGCGCGGCGCCCGACACGGACGAAATTTCAGCCTTTTTGTCTTTCATTAAATTTGAAATTTGCTCGTTACTTAAAGGGCCTTTTAAATAGCTTAGTGCGAAGCGCGTCTCGATTACCCGCAGCACGTCCTCGTTGATGTTTTTTACCAAAAAATTTCGCTTTTTGAGATTTGAAATTTTCTCCATAAGCACGCTTTTGTCGATCGGATTTGAGCCGATACCGCTTAAGCCGCTGATGACGCGCTCCTTATCCTGCGCGGTCTGCAAGCGCCCGATAAACCACGTACCGATATTGCTAAGCCCCTTATAATCGAGATCGACCGGGTTTTGTGTCGATAGAACGCAGCCAAGTCCGAATGCGCGAGCCTGCTTTAGCAGCGTAAGCATTGGAGTTTTGCTCGGCGGATTGCCGTTTGGCGGGAAGAAGCCGTAAATTTCATCCATATAAAGTACTGCGCGCAAGGAACTCGTACCACTGGTGGTGCGCATCCATTTGATCATCTCGCCTAAAAGCAGCGTGACGAAAAACATCCTCTCATCGTCGTTTAGATGCGCGATAGAAAATATATTCGCTCTCGCCCTGCCGTTTTCATCAAAGAGCATCTTGGCGATATTTAGCCGCTCGCCCTCGCACCAAAGTTTAAAACTCGGGCTTGCGATGAGCGCGTTAATCTTCATCGCAAGCGCCATTCGCTTATCGCTCGGAAAAAAGGTATTAACATCGAAAACGCCGATTTTATCGAAAGGCGGGTTGCCGATCTGCGCGATGAGATCCACCACGCTCACCCCCTCGCCTTTGTTAAAATGATAGGTCAGAATTTGGCTGATCAGCAAAAATTCCGGTGAGCTGAGATTATCGCTGCTAATCCCCGCGAGGCTTAGCACGCTAGTGGCGATACCGCCGACGTAGTTATTCAAATCCTCTTCGTTTAAGCCTTTCGGCGCTTCAAAGTCGCTTAGTAGACTGATGCCAAGCCCTGCGCTTGATTTGGGCGTATAAATTCTAAAATCGGCGCTGTTTTTCAAAAGCTCCACCCGCGCCAGGTCTTGATATGAGCCCTCGATCCCCTCGCGCCAAGTATTTGCGGTCTGCTCGGCATACTCGCGCACGCTAAGGCCTTTGTTTTGCGCCTCGGTCTCGTCGATATAGGGCTCAAAATCCTCAGCCCTCATCTGAGGAAAGGTGAGAGCTAAATTTGTTAGATCGCCCTTTGGATCGATGATGATGGATGGGATATTATCGATCGCGGCTTCCTCTAGCAGCGTGATACCAAGTCCAGTTTTACCGCTGCCGGTCATTCCGATAATAAGCGCGTGGGTCGTCAGATCCTTGTTTTTATACAAAAACGGCTCGCTGTTTTCGAGCCCCAGATAAAAAAGCTTTAAATTTTCTTGAAGCGTTTTCATTGCGTTCCTTAAATTTGCAATTTGCTCGGCATTATATCATTTAAATTTTTAAATTTAAATTTGCTAAAATGCGCGAAAAATCAAGGAATGGCAAGTGTTAAAAGAAAAAATTAGAAACGGAAAAAGCGGAATTTTGCTCTATGGCATCGTTCCGCCTAAAATCACGTCCTCTCAAGACGAGCTCGAACGCCTAGGTACGGCGTGGTCGCAGCGCCTAGGCGAATGCGAATGCGACGGCATCGTCATCTACGATCTACAAGATGAAAGCGCGCGCACGAAAGATGAGCGGACCTTTCCTTTTGTGCATACGATCGATCCTGCGCGCTATTACACGCAGTATCTACACACTGATAAAGAAGCGATCATCTACCGCGCGGTAGGCAAATACGATGAAGCGGAATTTTGCGAAATTCTAAGACATGCCGCAAGCGGACTGGGTGTTTTCGTGGGGGCGAGCTCTAAAAACGAAGAATGCAAACTGCATCTAAGCCACGCCTATGAGATCAAGCGACTCGTGGCACCGCATCTTTGCCTAGGCGGCATCTGCATTCCTGAACGCCATGAAAAGAGCCGCGACGAGCACCTAAAAATCGCGGAGAAGACTGCGGACGGGTGCGAATTTTTTATCACTCAGGCGGTTTATAATGTACAAAACGCCAAAGATTTCATCGACGATTACGCTGCTTTGGAGTGCAAAAAGGTGCCGATAATCTTTACTTTTACGCCGTGCGGTAGCCTAAAGACGCTTGAGTTTATGAAATGGCTTGGCATCTCGGTGCCAGATTTTTTGCAGCAACGGCTGCAAAGCAGCGTCGATATCTTGCAAAGTTCAACAGCGCTGTGCGCAGAGATGTTTGATTTCATCTATAAATACGCCCTCGCAAAAGGTATAAGCGTAGGCGCAAACGTCGAGAGCGTAAGCACCCGCCGCGTCGAAATCGAAGCCTCGCTCAGCTTACTAAAAGAGATCAGAAAAATTATCCTTAAACACGAGAATTTGGGATTTTACGTTATTTAAAATTTTAAACCGAGCGCACGAGCAAAACTCTAGATAGTCCAAGCTAGCGGAGGAATTTTAGATAATTTCGGATCACTTTCTAAAAAATAATCGAAATTTTATCCGAACGGAATTTGAACTTAAAATTTATAAAAAATTGCCTTAATAATATGCTTTAATACTTGTCGTCCATCACTGCAAGATGATATTTCGTGCGAAATTTTTCAATGTTTACAATAGCATTAAGCTAGGCCTACCATCAAAACCTATAAACTGCTGTAGCTTTCGCACTAAAACTAAATGCATTGACCGTTTCAGTCTGCAGCTTACGCGACCGCACCTTCCGGCTCGCCGCTATCTATATAGAGATAACTAATTTCCTATCTCTTTTTTAGAGTATATTGTATAACGAGGGATAGCTGTAGAGGGCAAACGAAACCAATATTAGATACGACGCCTCTGCACTCATGGCATGGCATCCTTTATCGCCCCGTTTGTGGTATTTGATTAAATTTACTAGCGTTTATGCTAAATTTCAAATCTAAGGCAATTTGATGCTTGCTGTTGTGAGCATTTTGGTATTTGAATTTTATTCTACAGCCTATGTGTAGGTCACTCAAAAGATCCACATACGCCACCGTAAAAATACTTGTCGAGCTTTGCAGCTAATTACAAGCCGTTAATGTATAGAATCAGCTGAAATTAACACTCATTTAAGCTATTGCATATTTGATTTCTTTTATATTCTAAAAGCCCGTCACCAAAAAGCAGCAGACCTAAGACTAACGTCGTTTTACTATCTCACGCAGAAGCCGATATGCAAACTGCGCAAGATTATAATATGATTTCAATCGCAAACGCTTCATTTTAAAATTTTGAAACCTAACTCGGAATAAATATAAATTTGAAATTAGTTTTGTAAATAAGCTTGGAATTTTAACTCTTAAATATGGCGAAATTCAAAGATTAATGAAATTTAAAAAATGCTAGTTTATGCTCTTGCCGCCGAATTTCAAAAGCGCGCTACCCCACGTAAAGCCGCCGCCGAACGCATCCAAAAGCATAAGCGAGCCGTTTTTGAGCCTGCCGCTCTCATAAGCGTCATTTATCGCCATCGGGATAGACGCCGAGCTCGTGTTGCCGTATTTGCCGATCGTAAGCACGCACTGTTCGTCGCTAAATTCCAGTCTAGCCTTGACTGCCTCGATAATGCGTAAATTTGCCTGATGCGGGATAAAAAGATCGACCTGCTCGGGCGAAATTTTATTTTTCGCCAAAATCTCCACGACGTCGTTACTAAGCGTCGGTACTGCAATTTTAAAGACCTCGCGCCCCGCCATCTGCATGAAGCCTAGCTTTTCGTCGATGATTTTTTGGCTGAGTGGATTTACGCTACCCGGAGCGGGCGTGATGAGCAGGTTGCCCTTGCTGCCGTCGCTAGCGGTATGAATGTCGATGATTTCGTTTTCGTCTGCAGGCGCGATGACCGCAGCGCCTGCGCCGTCGCCGAAAAGTATGCACGTAGCGCGGTCGCTCCAATCGACTATCGAGCTTAGCTTTTCCGTGCCGATTATCAACACGTGTTTTTTGGCACCGCTTTCGATGAGAGATTTTGCGAGCTCCAAAAGATAGATGAAGCCCGTACAGGCGGCATTTATATCAAATGCCGTGATGCCGAAATTTAAGCCCAGTTTATCTGCGATGACGCACGCGGTCGAGGGCATACAGAAATAATCGGGCGAGATCGTGGCGCAAATTATCGCATTGATCTCGTTTTTTTGTAAGCCGCTACGCTCGATCGCCTTTAACGCCGCTTTCGCGCCTAGATCACTAGTACTCTCGCCCTTCGCGATACGGCGCTCATGAATGCCTGTTCGCTTGACGATCCATTCATCGCTCGTTTCAACCATTTTTTCAAGATCGAAATTGGTTAAAATTTGACTCGGCGCGTATGCTGCGATCGAGATCATCGAGGCTTTTTTCATTTTTGCTCGTTTGAAGAAATTTCGCTTTCTATCGCGGAGTTGATTTTAGAATCTGCAAATTTAAGCGCTTGAAAGATCGCGTTTTTAACGGCTTTCGGGGTACTTTTGCCGTGGCTTATGATGACGCACTCTTTGACGCCCAAAAGCGGCGCGCCGCCGTATTCGTCGTAGTCCGTGCTTTTTTTGATTATCCTAAAGACGCGCTTCATCAAAATGGAGCCAGCGATAGCAATCGGAGATTTTTTTGTTTCGTTTTTGATAAGTTTGCCGATAGCGCTTGCGACACCTTCGCTGGATTTTAGCATAATGTTGCCAATAAATCCATCGCACACGACCACGTCTACCGAGCCGTCAAAAATTTGATTGCCTTCGACATTACCAATAAAATTTTGCATCTTCTTAAGCATATGAAAGGTTTCTTTTGTTACCTCGTTGCCTTTACTATCCTCCTCGCCGTTGGATAATAAGCCGATGCGTGGTGCGTTTAAACCCATAATCTCCTTGGCATATGCTTCGCCCATAATCGCGAATTGAAACAAATTCTCAGGCTTACAATCCACATAAGCGCCCACATCCAGCACGAGCGTGCGACCGCCTATGGAATTTGGCATCAGCGTAGCAATCGCCGGGCGCAAGATACCTTTGAGCCTTCCTATGCGAAGCGTAGCAAGGCTCATCGTAGCGCCGCTATGTCCTGCTGATACCACGGCTTTGCAAGTGCCGTCTTTTACTAGATCGACCGCTTTAAAGATGCTACTCTCTTTGCGTTTAAGAGCGTCGGTTGCGCCCTCTTTCATCTCGAAAACTTCGCTTGCAGCTACGTAAGTGATATATTTCTCAAAGCCTTGATCTTGTGGAACAAAAGGCTTGATTTGCGCTTCGTCGCCTACCAAAAACGCATTAAATTTACGCTCTCGCAGCGCATCTACGACTCCGTTTATTATCGGCTCACAGCCGAAATCACCGCCCATCGCGTCTATAGCAACGGAAATCATCGGATTAATATTCGCCCGTAGTTTTGTTTATTCTATGCGGAATTTTCCAGCTTCCGTCTTTATCTTTGACGGGGATCGGAAGGGTCACTTTGTAGTGAGTGCGTCTTTTCGCCGCACGAGTTTTACTAACTCTTCGCTTTGGAACTGCCATTTTTTCTCCTTTATAAATTTAGTTCTTGCATTCTTCGCAATAAAAATAGTCGCTTTTAAAAGCTTCCGTTTCGCTTCTTAAAATTTCATCCACATCAACTTCGGCGCCGAAAAACTCCATAACATCCAAGCTTTCGTGCCTTTCGTCGTTAAAAACGCCCTCGCTTAAAAGCAAATTTATGCTCTCGTTTACGTCAAGATTAAATTCTTTGCCGCAGCGATCGCAAATGTATGGAATTTTACCCTTAATTTCGCCCTTGCACTCGATAAACTTAGAGTCTTTTCCTTTTAAATTTCCGCTAAACTTAAGTCCGTCTCGCGAAATTTCAAATGGCACGGGTGATGCGGAAATTTTAGCAAAAGCGATCTTCACGCGGCACTCTTAGCAAATTTCTCTTTTTGCAAAGAAAAATGCGATCTCGGTTTTTGCGTTTTCTAGGCTGTCGCTGCCGTGAACGGCGTTAGCGTCGATGCTATCCGCAAAGTCCGCTCTGATAGTGCCTTTATCTGCTTTTTTCGGATCGGTAGCGCCCATTAGCGCGCGATTTTTAGCTACGGCATCATCGCCTTCTAGCACCATTACGACCACCGGACCGCTAGTCATAAACTCAATCAGATCCTTATAAAAAGGGCGATCCTTGTGAATTTCATAAAATTTACCCGCATCTTCGACGCTTAGGCATAATTTTTTAGCCGCTGCGATTCTTAGTCCGTGGCTTTCGAAACGATCGATAATTTTGCCGATAACGCCCTTTTTAACGGCATCAGGCTTAATAATAGAAAGCGTTTGCTGCATATAATCTCCTTGAAATGAAAGGCGGATTGTATCGAAAAATAGGTTAAAATTTATTTAAGGATTGAATGAATTAAAATTCCGCGCATTTGATCGCGGAATTTTATCTGCTAAGCAAATACCGGGGTATCTCCGCTGCGTAGATCCGCGCCTATACTATCCCTGCTAGGTTGGCCAGCTACGATGTCGCTCCAGACGATACAGCCGTCGGTCGGACAGGCGCTAGCGCAAGCTGGCTCGTCGTTGTAACCCACGCATTCGACGCATTTATCCGCGTATACGTAGTAGCTATCCTCGCCGCTTGGGTTATCGCTATCGTCCACGATCGCATTTACCGGGCACTCGTCGATGCATGAGCCGCAGCTAATGCAAATATCGGTGATTTTTACAGCCATTTTTTCTCCTTTATCAAAAAATGTGGAGTAATGATAACATACTAAATTTAAAAAATGATAAAATCTAATATTATCAAGTAAATAAAATTTATTATATAAAAATTTTCATCAAATTTCAGCAAATCTAAAGGTTTAAAATGTATAATCGCCATCATAAATTTTATTAACAAGGAGAAATAACATGGTAGTAACCAATAAAGCCGTTGATTTTACGGCAAGCGCTGTTTTAGGCAACAACGAGATAGTCGAGGATTTCAACCTCTATAAAAATATCGGTGAAAAAGGCGCAGTAGTATTCTTTTATCCAAAAGATTTTACCTTCGTCTGCCCAAGCGAGATCATTGCATTCGATCACAGATATCAAGATTTCAAATCTAAAGGTATCGAAGTTATCGGCGTTAGCTGCGATAGCGAGTTTACCCACCTTGCATGGAAAAACACTCCGGTAAACACAGGTGGTATCGGCAAAGTGCAGTTCCCACTCGTCTCAGACATCACGAAGGACATCGCGCGCAGTTTCGACGTGCTGTTCGGCAACGCCGTAGCGCTTCGCGGCAGCTTCCTACTCGATAAAGACGGCACCGTCCGCCACGCCGTTATCAACGACCTACCGCTCGGCCGCAATATCGACGAGATGCTAAGAATGGTCGATACGATGCTATTTACAAACGAGCACGGCGAGGTCTGCCCTGCAGGCTGGCACAAAGGCGACGCAGGAATGAAAGCGGATCCTAAGGGCGTCGCAGAGTATCTAGACAAAAATGCGAGCAAACTATAAGTTGTAAAATTCTTCGCGCTGGCGTATAAATTCTAACTGCGTAAAGTTTAAATTTAGCCTTGCGCGGGCTATTAAAGCTAGTAAAGCTTTCTAAATTCCGCTGCCAAAATTTTGAGTCGCGGCGGCGGAATTCCAAAAATTCCAAAAATTCCAAAAATTCCAAAAATTCCAAAAATTCCAAAAATTCCGTTTCTTGAAATTTTGCAAGTAAAATCCCAAATCCTTGGCAAAATTTTACCCATAACAAAGCTCGTAAAATCATACTTTAAACTAGCTTTTGTTACAATCGCAAGTTTTTAAATCCAAGGACAATTATGAAAAAGCTTATATTTTTTATCTCCGCCCTGCTTTGCTCTTTGAGCCTTTACTCCGCAGATACCAACCCGGACGCGCCACTTAAGCTCGATCCTAGTGTAGTGCACGGAAAGCTGGCAAATGGCGTGAAATTTTATATCCTCAAAAACGACGTGCCAAAAAATAGCGCGCTTTTTTACCTCAACGTAGCCGCAGGTAGTGTTGATGAAAATGACGACGAGCAGGGCTTAGCGCACTTCGTTGAACACATGGCGTTCAACGGCAGCGAACATTTTGATAAAAATGAACTAGTCCACACTCTGCAGCGCCTAGGGGTGAAATTCGGCGCCGATCTCAATGCACAGACTGGCTTTGAAAACACCACCTACAACATCCAAGCCCAAGTGAGCGACGAGACGCTAAAGGACGTATTTTTGGTACTGCGCGATTATGCAGGCGGCGTAAAATTTGACGAGAACGAAACGCAAAAGGAAAAGGGCGTCATCTTAGAGGAAGCAAAAAAAGGCTTTGAGAGGCGTTTTTACGAAAAGCGCGCCACATATTTATACCCTAATTCCATATTTTCCAGACGCTTTCCGATCGGACAAAATGAAATCATCAAAGGCGCCACTGGCGAGCAACTAAAAAAATTCTACGCGCGCAACTACCTTCCTAGCGCCATTAGCATCATAGTCGTAGGCGACGTAAACATTGAGCAGATTAAAAACCTAATCAAGCAAAATTTTAACTCTCTTTCTGCGCACGGCGAAAAAATCCCGCGTGATCTTAGTCTGCGCCCATTTGAAGGCGGGCTAGCAAGCACCGTAGAGCCCGAGCTCGGCGCCAATGTCGCTAGCGTGCTTTACGCAGGCAAATATGAGCCGCTAAGAAGCTACGGCGCACTTAAAAATGAGTGGCTGCAAGCCTACGTATCGAGGCTGATGGAGCTTGGATACGACGCGATGAATGTGAATGCTAAAATTCCGCTTAAAGCCTATTTCGGCTCGGACGATCTGTTTAAAAACCGCAGACTATACAGCATAAGCGCAAATATTTTTAATTTCGACGCCAATACCACGCTAAGCAGTCTTTTTAGCGCGATCAAAGGGGTACGCGAACACGGATTTAACAATGACGATTTTGATAGCGTTAAAGCAGAATTTAAACATCAAGTGCAAGCCGATCTGCTTAAAAACGATACACAAAGTGCGCAAATAGGAGCACTACTTGATTTCGTACAAAACGGCAATGTAAAGCTTAGTAAGCAAGACGAGCATGATCTAAGCCTCAAGGCGTTAGAAGAAATAACGCTAGCAGATGTTAATAAATTTTTCTCTCAGATAACGGATGGAGCGAGATTTACGGAGATTATCTCGGCAAAGGATTTGGGCATTAGCCAAAAAGACGCGGAGCTGCTCTACGAAAAAGCGGTGCCGTTTAATTTCGCTGCTTCGAAGCTTGCTTCCAAGCAACTTGCGGGAGCAGATTTAAAAGAAGCGGAATTTAAAGCGCAAAAAGGCGCTAGCGGCACTGAAATTTTGGTGTTTAAAAACGGCGCTCGCGTAATTTTAAAACCCCTTAAAAGCGAGAAAAATAAAATCACCCTCGCAGCCGTTAAAAAAGGTGGCTACGCGCATTTTGGCAAGGCTCGTGGCGAAATTCTAACCGCGCTGCTAAACTCGGGCACCATAGGCGAGCTAAACGAATACGAGGCGGGACGCTTGACCTCAAAATTTGATTATAAGCTAAGATTTAGGATGGACGACGCAGACTGCGGTTTTAGAGGCGCAGGAGCGGATCTGGAGGCGATGACACACGAGCTTTACGCAAGATTTAGCGAGCCGCTAATTCATGCAAGCTCGCTTACAAAATACAAAACCGACGCGCTTTCGGCGATCGCGCTGCGAAACGAGACGGCGGAATTTAAATTCGGCGAGCAAATTTTAAAATCTCTATATTCGGGAGATATGGCTCGCAAGCAGCCGCTTAGTGCAGATGACGTAAAGAGCGCAAATCTTGCCGATTTACAGCGCGATGCGGATGAAATTTTTTCAGGTGCTGGAGATTTTATCTTCGTGCTTAGCGGCGATTTTGAGCCTGTGCGCGCGAAACAAATCCTAGCCAAATATATCGGCAATCTAAAGTCCGGCACAAGCAGCGCTACACCTAAAACTTTGATGCTAAATACTTCTAGCGGAGAGATTGTGCAAGATTACGGCGATAGTGATAAAAGCGAAGTTCGGATGATTTTTTCAAACTATGAGCTGCAAAATTTTGACTTTTCAGACACTTATAAATTTCAAGCGTTAAAAAGCGTGCTAAGCAATCGCATCGTCGAGCAGATCCGCGAGGCGCGCGGACAAATTTACTCGGCGATGGTGCATAGCGCCTATGTGCGTGAGCCACAAATCGTAGCGAGCTTGAACGTATCGTTTTCTACCGAGCCGAAAGATGCCCGTGCCGTTGCAGCAAGCGTGAGTGAAATTTTAAAACAGATCGAAAGCTCCGGTGCGAAAGATAGCGAGCTTTCAAATTTCAAAAAAGCGCAAATTTTATCGACCAAAAGAGCTGCGCAGACGAATGATTTTTGGCTTGCTAATATCACTGCGCACGAGCTTTACGGCTATCCGCTCTATGACGAAAAAAGCTATGCGGCAAGCATAAACGCAGTAAAAAGCGCGGATGTGCAAGAAGCGGCGCAGATGCTTCGCGAGCATCTATTTACGGCAATCTTAAATCCAAAACCAAGCAGCGATACAAAGCCGCAAGAAACACAACCGAAAGAATAAAGGAATTTAATGTTTTCATCGTTTTTTAAGAGCAAAAAATACGCATTCTTTGCTTATTCGGGTCTAATTTTTATTATTTTGGTGCAAATTTTTGAAGTGGATCTGATGGTGCAATACAATAAATGGAACCGCTCCTTTTACGATCTGGCTCAAGATGCCAAAAACCACACTATAGAAGATTTTTGGAACCAGATGTTTATATTTTTGTGGATCGCTATCCCTTTAGTTTTAGTGGGCGTTCTTGAGAGGTACGTCGTTAGGCTCTGGGTGTTTCAATGGCGCGAGGCAATTACGTTTTCATATTTTAAATATTGGAAAAATATCAAACGCGACGTAGAGGGAAGCTCGCAGCGTATCCAAGAGGACGCCCTTCGCTTTGCGCGCATCTTAGAAGATATCGGTTCGCGAGTGCTGTCTGCGATTTTAACGCTAATCGCGTTCATACCTGTGCTTTGGGAGCTTAGCGCAAAGGTCAAGATACCTTTTTTAAACGAAACACCGGGCTCTCTCGTATGGATCGCACTGGGGGTCAGCATCGGCGGACTTATTATTTCGTGGTTAGTGGGCTGGTACCTGCCGCGTCTGGAATACGATAACCAAAAGGTAGAAGCGGCTTTTCGTAAAGAGCTAGTCTTAGCCGAGGACGACAAGATCAACTATGGAGGGCAGGAGCAAGTTGAGGGGCTGTTTGCGAAGCTAAAGCATAACTATTACAAGTTATATTTGCATCTTTGTTATTTCGATCTATGGCTTCGCTCTTTTTCTCAAATTTTAATTTTAGTGCCTTACTTTTTGGTAGGTCCTGGTATCTTTACTCAGGCGATCACTTTGGGTGTGTTGGTTCAGGTAAGCAACGCTTTTAATCAGGTGCGCGGTAGTTTTAGTATTTTTATGAATAACTGGACGACGATCACGGAGCTTCGCTCAATCCATATGCGACTTAAAGAATTCGAAAAAAATATCGACTACAAGGGCTAGATAAAATTTCGCCCGTATCTTGCGGCTATAGATTTCGCTTTCTAAATTTAAAGCAAAATCCCGGACCGCAAGCTTTTAAAATTTCTACGCTTCTACTGCTCTCTTTTTTCTTGATGAGTAATATTTAGCTTTATAAATTTATAGCTTCCTACGAGCAAGATCATCCAAATAGCGATGAAAACTAAAGATTTGATCATTTTTAATCCTTAAAATTTTTATAATGCGGCGCGCAAAAAGCGCCGCCGATATGAAATTTAACTAAGCGCAAAAGCACGCAGTGCCGCGCACGTGAGCAGCTTCTCGCCGCCACACGGCGCGCGGAAGCCGCACTAGAGCGGGTGCCTAATAATGCTCGTTTGAAAGCCCCTCTTTATCGAGCTTTTTAGCATCCATCGCGCGCCAAACATAGCTGATATAACCCAGCACAAAAGGCACCAGAAACGACACGTAAAACATCGTCTTAAGCGTATAGAGGCTTGAGCTTGCATTTGCCAAAGTAAGAGAGCTTTGCAAATCAAAATTTGACGGATAAAACGCCGTGTGATTTAGTCCTAGGATTAAAAATACGCTCGTTACCGCGCATACGACGCCCACGCCGTAGGAAAATACTCCGCGCACGCTGCTTGTAAATGCGCCTTTGAATATCCCCACCAGCACCAGCACTACGCCCAGCAGCAGCAAGATTAGCGCTGCAGGTAGGCTTAGGTAATTGTGCAGATACTTAAAGCTCTCGAGGCTTACGACGCCGCCGGCGCCGACTGCATAGCCCTGCTTTAGCAAGACCCACGCCAAAAACGCGATGAAAAATATCAAAAACGCGCTAGCGTTAAATTTAAGCGAAGCTTTGAGCTTAGCGATCATTTCGGGCTCAGCAATATTATTCATTAAGTATAAATTTGCTCCCGTCCTAGCGCAGAAAAATAGCGCAACTCCCAAGATGTAATTAAACGGATTTGCTAGCGCCTCAAGTCCGCGAGCGGGATTTTTCCACTGCACGAAATTATTATCGCCCAGCGCAAACTCGCTGCCGCTAAAAAGCGTCGAGACGATGATGCCAAGCAGGATCGTGCCCAGCGAGCCGTTTATGAAAAGAAAGGCTTCATAAGTTTTAGCGCCCAAGAAATTATCGGGCTTTTTTCTGTATTCGTAAGCGACGGCTTGGATTATGAAACAAAAAAGCAGAGCCATCCACGCCCAATACGCCCCGCCGAAGCTGGTCGCATAAAATAGCGGAAACGCCGCAAAGCACGCTCCGCCGAACATAACGAGCGTAGTAAATGTAAGCTCCCATTTCTTGCCGATGGAATTTATTATAAAATCCTTCTCGGTCTCATTTTTCGCCAGCGTAAAAAGCAGCGTCTGACCGCCCTGCACGAAGAGCATAAAAACTAAAATTCCGCCCAGAAGCGAAACCACGCACCACCAATAAATTTGAAAAATTTCGTGCATCTTAAAATCCTATCTTTATCTGTTTTAGCATGATCTTTATCTCGGCTATGAATAAAACCGTAAATAAAACCGCAAAGAGCGCAAACGAGATCATTATGTTCGTTCCCGCCAGGCTCGTAGCCGCGACGCCCACCGGCATGAGATCTTGTATCGCCCACGGCTGGCGCCCTACTTCGGCCACGATCCAGCCCGCCTCGCACGCGACGTATCCCAGAGGAATGCTAAAGACGCAAAGCCATAGAATTTTCTTGTATTCGGCGAGATTCTTTCGCATCGCCAAAAATAGCGTTACGAAAAATAGCAAGATAAAATAGCTTCCCAGAGCCACCATCACGTGGAAACTATAAAATGTAAGCGCCACGGGAGGGACGATCTGCTTCGCATCGTCAAGGTAGCCGTAGCCTAGATTTTGCATATTTTGTTTGCCGAATAAAATTTCGCGCGCCTGCTGCATCGCAGCGGTGTCATTCGCGTCTTTGGCGAGCTTGTAATCCTTCAGTGCTTGCAGGGCGATTTTGCCTTTTTCGATCTTTTTATCGGCGCCCTCGATGCCGAATTTTTCATTTCCGAATACCAAATCATCGATGCCCGGCGTGAAATTATCAAGCCCTCTCGTAGCCATCAGCCCTAGCGCATAAGGCGCCTTGATCTCAAATAAAAACGGCTGTTTATCGTCTCCCGCGGTTTTGCTCGGATTTAAAACTCCCGCCGCGACGATGCCTGCATTTACTTCGCCCTTATACAGACCCTCCATCGCCGCAAGCTTCATCGGCTGCTTTTGCGCGACCTGATAGGCGCTCTCGTCGCCGCTAAATAGCACGAAAAGCGAGCTTAGCATACCGAAGCTTGCCGCTACGATGAAGCTTTTTTTAGCAAGCGCGAAGTCTTTGTTTTTTAACATATAAAACGCCGAAATTCCAAGTACGAAAAGCGCCGCGGTAATATAGCCGCCGCCGACGGTATGTAAAAATTTAGCCACTCCGAAGTGAGATAGCGCGATATCTAAAAAATTGCTCATCTCGTTGCGCATCGTATCAGGATTAAAGCTCGTGCCTACCGGATTTTGCATCCAGGCGTTTGCGATTAGGATCCAATATGCGCTTAAATTTGATCCGATCGCCACGAGCCAGGTCGAGAGAAGGTGAAATTTTTTACTTACGCGGTCCCATCCGAAGAACATTACCGCAAAAAAGGTAGCCTCCAAGAAAAACGCTAGCAAGCCCTCGATCGCAAGCGGCGCGCCGAAGATATCGCCCACGAACCAGCTGTAATTCGCCCAGTTGGTGCCGAACTCAAACTCCATTATGATGCCGGTCGCGACGCCGATGGCAAAATTTATACCGAAAAGGCACAGCCAAAATTTAGTGATCTTGAGCCACTCCTGCTTACCGGTCGCGATATATAGGCTCTCCATAAACGCCACGATAAAGCTAAGCCCCAGCGTTAGGGGCACGAAAAGAAAGTGATAAAGCGCCGTGAGCGCAAACTGCGCCCTCGACCAATCCACGCTAGCAAGCTCTTGCATTCCTACTCCTTAGTCAAATTTTTATAAATGAAATCAATTTTTTCTTGATCGGTTTCAAATTTAGAATCCAAGTTTTCGTCGAAAATGAAAAATTTAAGTAGCACAAAAATTATAAATAGCTTGATCAAAATTACCGCCCACAGCGTTTTGCCAAGCTTCATCGAAGCAAATCCGTGCGCGTAAAATTTTAAAATTTTGCCGAAAAACATCGAATTTTAACCTTTAGCAATTATTAGTTTATATTTTTTATTGTATAACAATTAATTAAAATTTAGCTTTAAATTTTGAAATTTTGGTAGCAATTTTATCTTTTTAATAAATGAGTTTTTGCGCCACCACACTTAAATAAAGTCTCTACCGCATAATTCGCAACCGATCGCATTTTACTTAAACTGCACAAAATTTTAGTTTAGATTCGTCGTAAAATTTTAAAATAGAACATATCAAGAAGCAAGTAGAAAAATATGCGAGGTTTTGCCAAGCATCTTTGTGCCTAATTCGTAGCGATTTTTAATAGAATTTTTTACAGGCAAATTAACACGGTTCAGCTGAAAGCAAACCGTAAGAATTTTAAAATCAAACGCCCAAAGCTACACGATATAAAATTTAAGAACGTATAATTAACTCGACGCAAAATTTAAAGCATTTCATTAGACTGGGCGGATAATTGAAAAGCCTAAGAGCCGATTTAGCGTAAATTTGCAGCACGGCTCATTAGCGCTACAATCTCTGCTAAGTCGAATTTGCCGCCGAAAAAGAGATTGAAAGCAAGCGCGCCCTGATTTATCAGCATCTCCTTGCCGTCTTTTGCAGGCAAATTTTTTGCGCGCGCGGCTTGCAAAAACGGAGTCTGCTTACCGTAGATAGCGTCAAAGGCAAATTTTGCGCGGGATAAAATTTCATCTATCACCCCCTCGGGCGCAGGCAGCGCATCATCTTTTAGCCCCGCGCCAGTGGCATTGACGATAAGATCGTAGTCTTTGGATCTGAAATTTTCATAGGTAAAAAATTCCTCGCAGCCGAAGTCAAAATCTTTTACGCTGCGATTTAGGATGTCAAATTTCACGCCGTTTTCGCCTAGCGCGTAGCCGATCGCTCGCGTCGTGCCGCCCGCACCTAAAATAAGCGCATTGCGAATCTCACCAAAGCCCAAGATAGCGCAGAAAAAGCCTTGCGCGTCGGTATTAAAGCCGTGCAGCGCACCGCCTTTTAGCACCAGCGTATTTACCGAGCCTATCTTCTGCGCCGCCTCGCTTAGGATGTCGCATGCTTTAAATGCGTCAAGTTTAAAAGGCACGGTTATGTTCGCACCCGCAAGCCCTAAAGTTTCAAATTTAGCTCGCAGCTCCTCGCCGCGCTGCAGCAAAACCCGCCCGTAGTAGGCGTCCAGCTTCAAAAATTTTATAGCGTAATTATGAAGTAGCGGCGAGAGTGAGTGGGCGATCGGGTTGCCGAAAACCGCGAATCTGTCCACTATTTCACTCGGTAGATATACGCTCCGCTATTGATGCTGCGCATATCGCTAAGTGCCTTTTGTAGCGCCTCGCCCTCAAAAGGTCCAACTAAAATTTTAGTCACGCTCTTGCTGCCGACGTGAGTTTGCAAAGCGATCGGATTATAGCCTTTTTTGGTAATTTTTTTGGTATCAGACCCGTTTGGATCGTAGGCATTGGATGCGAAAACCTGCACATAACTGCCGTTTGCCACGCTGGTGCTGGTGCTCTTTGCTGCAACGCCAGCCTTTACGCTCTCACTTTTAGACTCTGGCTTGCTAGCTTCTTTTTTAGACTCGGGCTTAGCGGGCTCTTTCTTGGTCTCAGCTTTAACATGTTCCTTTTTAGCTTCCGTTTTTGAAGACTCTTTTTTAACTTCTGCTTTTGCTTGTTTTTCGGGTTCTTTTTTAGGCTCTACTTTTTGCTCGACTTTTCTAATTTCGGTTTTAGAAGGCTCTTTTTTTACCTCGTCTTTTGCAGACTCTTTTTTAGGCTCGGACTTTTTTACGTCCGTTTTTTCAGACTTTTTGGCTTCGTCTTTAGGCTCAATCTTTTTACTTTCTATTTTAACTTCGGATTTTTTTGGCTCTTCTTTGATTTCGGGCTTTTGGATTTCTACTTTCTGTGCTTCAGACTGAGCGCTTGCAACAACCTTACTTTCGGAATTAGGCTCTTGGGTTTTTATCTCTACTTTGGTTGGAGCTGCAGATGCTGTATTGGGTTCTGATTTCACCTCTACAGGCTCAGGCTGCGAAGGCTCAGGTTTTTGAACTTGTACGGCAGGCTTTTGCTCCGCTTTGGCAAGCTCTTCTTCACTAGGCATAGTAAGACCTGCGTTAGTGTCAATATCGTCTTTATTAATAGCCTTCATTATGATTAAAATGATTAAGAATAAAACTACGACGCCGGCTGCGACGGTAAGACCCTTTTTTAAATTCGCGTTCTTATCGACATTGCCGCTATTGATCACTATGTCGTCTATGCTGCTCATATCGAAATTTTTGTCGTTCATACTCTCTCCTAAGATTATTATTTACTTTGTAAATTCTACCACGCAAAATTTACGAAATAAATAATTCGGGTAAGCTTACCCGAATTTATTAAATTTAATACATCGCGCGGTCGTAGATGATAAAACGGTGCGCCAAATCCCGCACTTCCTCTTTAACCTGCGCCTGAAGCTTAGAATTTGAGATATCGCTTAGCACGTCGGCGATTTTATTTCCGATAAACTCAAATTCTTTCTCCTTCATTCCGCGTGCCGTAAGTGCGGGGCTGCCGACGCGGATACCGCTGGTGACGAATGGGCTGCGCGTCTCGCCCGGCACGGTATTTTTGTTCGTCGTAATACCTGCGTTTTCAAGTGCGGCGCTAGCGTCCTTGCCGCTAAAATCTCTATTTAAAAAGCTCATTAAAATCAGATGGTTATCGGTGCCGCCACTAACAAGATCAAAGCCGCGCTTAACCAGCGTCTCGCCCAAAACTCTAGCGTTTGCCTTGACCTGCTTGGCATAGACCTTCCACTCGGGGCTTAGATTGTGTTTAAAGCCCACCGCCTTTGCGGCGATGACGTGCATTAACGGACCGCCTTGGATACCCGGAAAGATCGCCGAGTTGATCTTTTTAGCAAATTCCTCGTCGTTGGTCATTATGATGCCGCCGCGCGGACCGCGAAGCGTCTTGTGCGTAGTTGAGCTTACGACGTGGCAGTGCGGGAACGGATTAGTATGCTCTCCTGCGACGACTAGCCCTGCGACATGCGCTACGTCGGCGAAAAGAAACGCGCCCACGCTATCAGCGATCTGTCTAAATTTAGCAAAATCTATCTCGCGCGTATAGGCGCTCGCACCGCAAACGATCATCTTCGGCTTTACGATCTGAGCGATCTCAAGCACCTTATCATAGTTTATGCAGCCATCGAGCTCCACGCCGTATTCGAAGCTCTCATACATCTTTCCGCTGCTTGAAACCTTTGCGCCGTGCGTCAAATGTCCGCCGTGGCTAAGCGCCATGCCTAAAATTTTATCGCCAGGTTTCAAAAATGCGGCATAGACGCCTTGGTTGGCTTGGCTGCCGCTGTTTGGCTGGACGTTTGCAAACTCACAGCCGAAGAGCTTTTTGCAGCGGTCGATCGCGATCTGCTCGATCTCGTCTACGAACTCGCAGCCGCCGTAGTAGCGCTTGCCGGGGTAGCCCTCGGCGTATTTGTTCGTTAGCACCGAGCCCATCGCCTCCATCACCTCGGGATAGGTAAAATTTTCGCTCGCGATCATCTCCAAATAATCGCACTGGCGGGCAAGCTCTTTGTTGGTTAAACTAAAAATTTCATTATCGAATTTTTCTAAATTTGACACGTTCACTCCTTCTCTAAATTTAGCGGCCTCATCGCAGGGAACAAAATCACGTCGCGAATTGATTTTTTATTCAGCAAAATCATCGCCAAGCGATCGATTCCAAGCCCCCAGCCGGTAGTCGGCGGCATCGCGTAGCTAAGCGCGCGGACGTAATCCTCATCCATCTCGTGAGCCTCGTCGTCGCCTGCATTTTTGGCATCGATTTGCGCCTTAAATCTGGCGTATTGATCGAGCGGATCGTTCAGCTCGTTAAAGGCGTTGGCTAGCTCTTTACCTGCGATGTAAAGCTCAAATCTCTCGGCTATCTGCGGATTTTCGTCGCTTCTGCGCGAAAGTGGGCTGATCGAGATCGGAAAATCCACGATGAAGGTCGGATCTATGAGCTTAGCTTCTACGTAATTATCAAAAAGTTCGCTCTGCAAGTGGCCTAGATTTAGCTTTTCATTGACTTCAAATTTATCGGCTTTGAGTTTGGCGATGATCTTTTCGCGATCATTTACGATCTGCGGCTCGATGCCGCCTATCTGCGTAAGCGCGTCGAGATACTTTATGCGCGCAAAAGGCTTTGAAAAATCGATCTCGCGCTCATCGTAGGTTAAAATTTCGCCTAGCCCGAGCCTCTTAAATAGCGCTTTAAATAGCTCCTCGGTTAGGTTCATCGCGTCGTTATAATCATGCCACGCCCAGTAAAATTCTATGCTAGTAAATTCCGGATTGTGCGTCAGATCCATACCTTCGTTGCGGAAGTTTCGGTTGATCTCAAAGACCGCCTCCATGCCGCCTACGACGAGGCGCTTAAGATAGAGCTCCGGCGCGATACGCAGGTAGCGATCGACGTCTAGGGCATTGTGGTGAGTGATAAAAGGCTTAGCATTCGCGCCGCCCGCGATAGGGTGCATCATCGGCGTTTCGACTTCCAAAAATCCGTGCTTTTCAAAAAAGCTGCGGATCTCGCTAACGATAATCGAGCGCTTAATAAAATCCTCGCGGATCTCTGGGTTCATTATCATATCGAGGTATCTTTGGCGGTAGCGCATCTCGATGTCGGTTAGGCCGTGAAATTTCTCCGGAAGCGGGCAGATCGCTTTGGATGCAAGCGTTATTTTGCTAGCATGGATCGAAAACTCGCCCGTCTGGGTGACGAAAGCATATCCGCGCACCAAAATTATATCGCCCACTTCAAGATTTTTCTTAAATTTAGCGTAATCCTCCTCGCCTATGCTGTCGCGCGAGTAATAAATTTGAATATTGCCGCTTTGATCTTCTATGTTTGCAAAGGTGGATTTGCCCGCAACGCGCTTTAGCTTTAACCTTCCGGCAAGGCTTACCTCCTCGCTCGCTTTTTTATCCTCGGTATCTTTTATGAAGCCAAATTTTTCTTTAAACTCGGCTATGCTCATATCTTTTTTTAGAAAGTGCGGATAGGGATTAGCCCCCAAATTCCGAAGTTCCGACGCCTTGTCTATCCTTTGGATTTCTAACTGGCTATCAAACAATCTACTTCCTTTTTGCCGCGCATTCAGGGCAAATTCCATACAGCTGCATCATGTGCCCCGTAAGCGTAAATCCGTGCTCTTTGGCGACGGCAAGCTGTTTTCGCTCAATAGTGGCGTCTTGAAATTCTATGATCTTATTGCAGCTTTTGCAGATTAGATGGTCGTGGTGAGGCTTGTTGGCAAGCTCAAATTTCTTGCCCTGCGCGCCAAATGAGATCGACGTAGCCATGCCTGAATCCTCTAGTAAATTTAAGGTGCGATACACCGTCGCTATGCCTACGTTTAGCTCCGGAAATTTCGCTTTGATCTCGTTGTGAAGCGCCTCAGGCGTGAAGTGTTTGTTGTTGTTATAAAGCGTGCGGAGCAAAACCTCGCGCTGCTTGGTATATTTTAGACCGCTAGCGGCAAGTGCCTTTTTAAACTCAACAATTAGAGCGTCAAACTCTAAATTTTCGATTTTTGCATTCATAATTTTGTCCTTTCTGTAGAATTTACTTCTGAACTGGCGTTAAAATCGCTAGGTTCAGTGCTTTGATTTTGATCCGAGTTCATACGGGCGGTAGAATTTTGATCTTTTAAGAGTTTATCATCCATCTTAGAACCGATAGAATCTAAGCTTTGTTTGATCTTCGGATCGTCTTTGAGATTTAAAATCCAGTTTCCTATTTTTAAAAAAATCGGCGCAGTTTTGCTGCTTTCAAAATACTTTTTGGTCTGTTCGTTCATCGACATAGGACCGCTTGCAAGCGTAACAATAACGGCAAAAATCAAGAAAATTTTACTTACGCTAAACACAAAGCCGCCGATCTTATCGACAAATCCGAGTCCGCTCCATTTAAAGAATTTTGAAATGATTTCGCCTATAATCAGACACGAGATCCATACGCCAAAAAGCACAGCGATAAAGCCGATGAGAACCTGCGTCGTATCGCCTGAAAGCACGCCGTTTGCATTCTGTAAAGCTGGAATTTTTGCTGCAATCCACTCGCCCGCCATAGTTTTATAACGCATCGCGGCAAAAAGACCGCCGATGAGACCCAAAATTCCAAAAATTTCTTTTACAATGCCATTAGTGATGCCGCGCAATCCGAAGAGCACTACGAGTACTAAACAGCCGACGTCGAACCAATTAATACCTTCCATCAAGCACCCACCACGCCTATTAGCTCTTGTAGGTTAGTCGAATACCTAAATGCCGTGTCTTTTGAAATTTGATTTGCACGGATCGCTTTAACCATCGCTTGAGTTTGAGTTATCATACCGGTAGATTGCTGATTTAGCTGCATTTGAGAGTAAATCTGATGCACCTTGTTTTCGCGGATTAGATTCGCTACGGCATTGTTATTGAGCAAAATTTCATGGATCGCGATACGTCCACCGCCAAGCTTCGGCAAAAGTGATTGCGAAATGACCGCGGTAAGTGACACGGAGAGCATATTTCGTACTTGGAGCTGCTCGCCACCATCAAAGCTATCGATAATACGGTTGATCGTTTGCATCGCGGAGTTGGTGTGTAGCGTACCAAATACCAAGTGACCGGTCTCAGCCGCGGTAATGGCGATCGAGATAGTCTCTCTATCACGCATCTCGCCCACGAGGATAATGTCCGGGTCCTCACGCAAGGCAAATTTTAACGCATTAGCGTAGGAATGGGTATCGGTGCCGATATTTCTGTGAGAGAAAAGCGCTTTTTTATTGGTATGGACGAACTCGACCGGATCTTCAACGGTGATGATGTGCTTGCGCTCTTTTTCGTTGATCTCGTTTAGCATCGCGGCAAGAGTAGTTGATTTACCACTACCGGTAGGTCCGGTAACCAAAATCATACCTTTTTCGTGCTTAACTACCTCTTTAAAAATCGTAGGGGCTTTTAAATCGTCCAGACTAGGAATATCGATAGGAATAATACGAAATGCAGCAGCCAAATCACCGTTCATAGTGTAGTAGTAGTTACCACGGAAGCGCCCGATATTAGGAAGCTCGATCGCAAAGTCAAGCTCTTTATTTTCCTCGAGCGCACTTTTTTGAGCATCGGTAATGAGCGCGTAGCAGATATACTCGATATCCGTGCCCTTAAGCGGATCCATGGCAAGTGGGCGCAATGTTCCGTCGATACGTATTTGAGGCGCCGAGCGCGAAACTAAGTGGAGGTCGCTCGCTTTGTTAAAAACGACGGTTTTTAGTAGGGTTTCGATATCTACTAAATTTCTTTGAACTTCTTCCATAAAATTCCTTTCAATCTATGATTTTCGGTACTACGAAGTAGCCGCCTTCGGACTGCGGAGCATGCTTTAAGACGCTTTCTGCGACGTCGCTTTTGCGTGGGATATCTTTGCGAAACGGAGTACCGCCTTTCAGCGTAGTGATAGCCGCCTCGCCGCTTTGTAAATCCAGCTCATTTAGAATTTCCACAAAATCTACGATATTATTTAATTGCCCTTTAAATTCTTCTCGCTTAGCATCCGGAATTTTAAGAGCGGATAGCCTTTCCAGCTTACTTAGCAAGGCGTCATCTATTATCATAACTTTCCTTTTTCTGATAAATGCGACATTATATCATAAAAATTCTTTATCTTAGGCGGTATTTAAAATTTTTTATGCTACAATTACGCCGATTTTCTCAAACAAAGGACTGAATTTTGGCTTTAAAAGACGACATCGAAGGCGTGAAAAAAGAGATTGGCACAGAAGAGCAGTTTCTAGAAAGTGTCATAAAAAGTGAAATTTTCGTAAAAAAATACAAAAAGCCGCTGATATTTTTGGCTGCGGTTTTGATCGTAGCATTTATCGGATATTACGCAAATGAATTTCTAAGCGATCGCCGCATAGCAAGTGCTAATGCGATCTATGACGAACTGCTTAACAAGCGCGACGACACTAAGCTAGCCGAGCTTAAGCAAAAAGATATAAATCTATACGCTCTTTATATTTTACAAAATGGCTCTGCAGACGAGCGAGCGGCGCTAGAAAATACCCAAGGCATCGATGTTGTGCTAAAAGAGATAATAAATCTACAAAACGGCAAACAAGGCGGAGTGCTACTCGCCGATTACGATTCTTTGCTTAAGGGCTACGACCTGCTAAAAGAGGGCAAAATCGAGCAAGCTCACGCAGAGCTAGATAAAATTCCACTCAACTCACCCGTTCGTCAAATCGCACTTGCTTTGAAACACTATGGAGGCAATAAATAATGAAAAAAACACTAATATTTACGCTTTTACTATCGTTTTTATTTTTAGGCTGCTCGACGAAGCGCCAGTATTTCGAACCTAGCGACGAAAACATCACAGGCGATATGAAATTTAATGGCTCACTGCCATCGGAAATCGTAGCGGTTAGTAAAGATGGTGCTACGCTAAAAGACGGCGAAGTCATCTCTAAAAACGGATTGGTGAAAAATTTCAAAGTCCTAAAAAGTGAGAAATTTTTAGGTGAATATGATGGAAATTTCGTCGTAACCGACATCAATGGCACGCTTAAAGTGGTTAGTGGCACAGGCGCCGTAAAATTTGAAAAAGCCCTCGGCAGACAAGCGCTCAGTGCAAATATACGCGGCGATGATTTGGCTTTAGTAATGAGTGATGACTCGATCATGCTTATCAAGCTAAGCTCTGGCGCAGTGGTACTCGATCATAAAGTAGGTGATGCATTCGCAATCGATTCGCGCGTAGCGTCACCGCTATTTATCAACCAACTTATCGCTTATCCTGCGCTAGACGGACTAGTCAGCATCGCAGAAAACGTAGGTGGGCGCTCGGCACGCGATTTTGTCGTGAGTAACCAGCCGTTTTTTAACAACATTATCGCCTTGGAAAACAAGGGCGATAACCTTTATGCTGTGACCGCCACTAGGCTAATGCTGGTAAGTCCTGCGGGCAATAAAAACCATAACGTAGACATCAAAGACGTGATTTTTAGCGGCGATAGAATTTATCTTTTCTTAAAAGACGGCAGAGTCGAGCTACTGGATCGCGGGCTAAATTTGATCAAATCGCGCAAATTCATATTCGCACAATTTAGTGGCGCGCTGCTTAGCGGCGGCTATTTGTATATCATCGAGCGCAACGGCTACGTCATCCGCGTGGACGAAAATTTAGAGGGACAAGCGATCTACGAGCTAAATGGCGAGTTCGATGATAAGTCCTTTATCGCGGGTAGCTCGTTTTACTACGACGATAAAATTTTAAATTTTGATGCTAGATAAAATTTCAAAACTCTGCGTTCGCGAAGATCTTTTGCTTCAAAAATTCCAAACGCTAGATATTGCTAGCTTCACGCACTCGCGATCATACGGCGCGTATTTCGGCGTGGATCTAAAAAGCTACAACGTCCTTTTATTTATGCGCGACGCAAAATCTCGCTTTGTAATGCGCGACGCGGAATTTCTGCTCTCACTCGCAAGCGACATTAGCGCAAGCCTAGGCAAGGTCGTAAAAAAGCGCGTGCTGTTTTACAACTCGCAGATGTGCTCTAAAAGCGCGAAATTTTTAAAAGAAAACGGATTTAGCCTCTATGCTTTTGTGTGACGTAGGAAATTCCAGGGTTAAATTTTATAAAGGCGGCGTAAAGCAAAGTATGCCCGTAGCGGAGTTTATGCGGTACGAGCCGAAGGAGCGAATTTTTTTCATTAGCGTCAATGATAGTGTGAAAAAAAAGCTGAAAAACCCTCTGTTTGTCGATCTCGCGCCGCACTTTGAGCTAAAAACCGCCTACCGCGGGCTTGGGATCGACCGCATAGCGGCGTGCTCGGCGGTGACGACGGGCGTCGTCGTCGATGCGGGCAGCGCGATCACCGTGGATTTGATGTTTAAAAGCTCGCACCTAGGCGGATTTATAATGCCTGGTATCGGCACGCTTTTAAAGTCGTTCGCAAGCATCGCGCCCGTGCTGGACGTAACGCTTTCAACCAATATCGATCTGGATCCGCTGCCGCAAAAGACCGTAAGTGCCGTA
This sequence comes from uncultured Campylobacter sp., assembly GCF_938045205.1. Lineage (GTDB taxonomy): Bacteria > Campylobacterota > Campylobacteria > Campylobacterales > Campylobacteraceae > Campylobacter_B. Next base: position 4,964 of record NZ_CALIMY010000026.1, on the reverse strand, counting down.
AACTACGGGATTTTAAAGCCGATAGTGCTTACGATCGAAAACATCGCGGGCAATAATAAAATTTACTTCACGGGCGGCGATGGAGCTTATCTGATGCGGTATTTTCGCAACTCGATCTATGAAAAGGATCTGATCTTTAAATCGATGGTAAGCTTGATCGCAAAAAAGGGGCTCGCATGATAACCATAGCGCTACCGAAAGGCCGCATAGCCGACGATACGCTCAAAATTTTCAAAACCATCTTCGGGCTTGATTTTGCCTTCGAGGATCGCAAACTCATAATGCAAGAGGGGGATTTTAAATTCCTCTACGTCCGCAACCAAGATATCCCTACTTACGTTATGGGCGGTGCGGCGGATATCGGCGTAGTGGGGCTTGACGTGCTTGAGGAGCATCGCCCCGACGTGCTTACGCTGCTCGATCTTAAAATCGGAAAATGCCGCGTCTGCGTGGGCGTGCATGCGGGCACCCGGCTAAACTACGGCGCTCCGAGTCTAAAAATCGCTACGAAAATGCCCAACATCACTCGCGAATACTTCGCCTCCAAGGCCGTCGCCGTAAATATCATCAAACTCTACGGCTCGATCGAGCTAGCCCCGCTCATAGGGCTTGCCGACGCTATCGTCGATGTCGTGGAGACCGGCGCTACGATGAAGCAAAACGGGCTGCAACCCGCAGAAACCATAATGCAAAGCTCGGCGCACCTCATCGCCAACAAAAACAGCTTCGTGCTAAAGCGCGATGAAATTTTAAATTTAAGAGATAAACTAGCCTGCACGATCGCCTAAACGCTTGCTTGCCCTGCCACACGGTGCCTGCGGCCGGCGCGGCATATTTTGCGTGAGTAAATCATCACCGTCTTGGCGCGCTGTCGTTTAAAAAACTGCTGCGTATAGAATTTTACGGCGGCAACCGCACCGCTTAAATTTAAACAAACTCAGAAATTTGATTTATCAAGAAGTGGAGGCACTTTGCCGGGCCTCGCAGCGCAAAATTTTAAAATTCTATCGCTATAAATTTTAAAATTTAGCCTAAATTTACAGCTCGTAGAATTCCGAAATTCTAAAACTCCACGGCTCGGAATTTCAAAATTCTAAAATCTCGCTCCACAATTTCACGCCGTAAAATTTCAAAATTTTGCAAGTTCTAAATTTAGGCTCAAGTTCCCACGGCTTGGAAACGACAGAATTTCTGAATTTCAACTCGCTAAATTTCGCCGCTCAAAATCGCACGAAAATTAATCGGCGCTACTTTTTAAGCATAAAAAATAGCCCACGCCAAAATCAAGATGCTAGCCGACCACATCGCAGCGACGTAGAACTCCACAAGCCCCGCGTGCAAGACGATCGATCCCTGGCTGCAGCGACATTTGAAAAACTGCTTTATAAGACTTACAAAGCCCGCACAAGCAGCATTATCACCTATATTTTCGGGCAGGACAAACACGCTTAGCGCGAGCAATATATACAGCGCGAAAAATTTCAAATACAGCCGTTTAACAATTTTGATAAATTTTGGATTTAAGACAGGTTGCGTCCCGACGCCTGGCTCGGCTCGAGCCCAGTCCGCACTAGCTTGATTTTTCGGGCACCGTTTGCTTGGGCCAGCTTTGTTTCGGATTTCTTTCTGCGCATCTTGGGTCTGTTTTTGCGTGCTTTACTAAATTTGCTCGGCGGAATTTTACCGCGATAAAATTTTACGTAATAAAGCTATACCTAAAAATTTCAAATCCGCTAAAGTTTAAAATTTTAAAGCTGCGTGGAGATTCGCCAAAGCAAGGCTTCGTTCGCAAAAATTTAGCTCGAAATTTAAAAACGCTCATGCCGTTTATCATGCAACAGGTAGGCTAGTGCGACAATATAATTCATGCTCTACCGAGGTACGGCGAGCTGTATTGCGGCAACTCAAACGGCGCGCTATAAGCCTTGCCGACGCAATAAAGCAGAAGCAGTCTATGTGCCTGTAAATTTGTGGCAGATAAAATTCCACCGCGATGAACGCAATAAATTTAGATATCACAGACTATCTGCGTAATTACAATTCTTATGCGTCGCACAGTAAATTTTGCACGCGACAAATTTTGGAACAAACACGCAACCGCGCCAAAGTCTAGGCTCTCTGCGCGCTCAAATATCGCTTGCGTGCGGCACAACAAGCAAGAATAAATTTTAACCGACCTAGCGTGGCGATAGAGCGGCTACCCCGCCTACGCCGCGATGATTTCGCGCACCTTTTCGGTGAAATTATCGCTCACGATGTATTCGGTCGGATAAACGAGCACTTCGCTGCCGTTGCGGATCCGTAGAATCAGCCGCTTGGTGTTTTTTAGCGCCGTGTCGCAAAAGGCGAGGTGGTAAATTTTATAAATTTTCTCGCGACTAAGCTCGCCCAAGCTTAGCTCAAACTCGAAATCCTGCGCGTTTTTGCGCTGTGCCTCGCGCTCTTTGCGCGCCTTAAGAGCAGGATCTTCCGCAGCAAACCCGCCCCTTCGCTCCGCAAAATTCCCGCTGCCGTAGCCGCCGCCTCGTTCGCCACCAAAGTTTCTGCTGGAGCCAAAATTGCTGCCGCTAAAGCCCTCACGCTCCCCACCACCGAAGCCTCGCACCTTGCTAGGTGCGTAGCCGTCGATATTTTGCGCGGCATCTAGGGTTAAAATTTCATCCAAATAAATTTGAAATTTCCCGCCGTAAGGGCTCGTGTTTTTGCTAAGCCGTGCCCAAAACGCCATCGGGCGCTCCAGCTCCGCGTCCGTTAGCGCAGTGACCGCATCACAAATATCACCGAACGCGCTCATCTCGAAGCTGCCCGCAAGATCAAGCACCGTAAGATTTGCCATCTGCTTACCCGATTTGGTCGTGCGGGTGTGGACGTTTTCGATCTTGCCGACGCACAAAATTTTAACGCTCGCGCCCTCTTCGCCCACCAGTTCGTCAAATTCGTTCGATTTAGTATGTGCGATTGCTCCAAGCTGTGCGGCGTAAGCTTTGAGTGGATTCTCGCTCAAAAATACTCCCGCGCGCGGACGAAAGCTCGCATCTCGAGCGTTTTGCAGGCTCATCATCGAAAGAAACGACAGCTGATACGCCGCGCCGCCGACCGCGCTTTTTGAAATTTTAATCATAAAAGCATACGGTCGCTCCCGCTCCTGTGAGCTTAAGTTTTCGATCGCCTTTAGCGCGTTATCGAACACCGCAAGCTCAAAACTGCCGTGCAGATCAAGCACGTTTAAAATCCCCATTTTTTTGCCCGTTTTCGTCATGCGTGTGGACAGATCCTCGATCCGCCCCACACTAAGCACCTCGGCGCTATCGCCCTCGATCTCGCTAAACGCCGAAGATAGCGTATAGTCGATGCCTTCCATCTCCTCTTTGTAATCATCCAGCGGATGTCCCGAAAGATACACACCCACGGTCTGCTGCTCAAATTTTAAAATTTCGCCCTGCGGAAATTCCTTGTCGGTATCGACGAAGCTTACGCTCATGCCGCTCGTCATATCCTCATCCTCTCCAAAAAGCGAGCTCTCGGCGTCTTTTTTAATCTCGGTGATCTTTTTCATCACGTCTAGGATATTTTCCATATTTTGAATCATCGCTAATCGGCTCTTGCCCAGGCAATCCATCGCGCCTGCGTAGATCAGCGACTCGATGACCTTTTTATTGACGCGGAAATTGTCCACGCGCGAAGCAAAATCGTCGATGCTTTGAAATTTAGCCTCGCTCTGAAGCTCTAAGATATTCTCGATCGCGGCGCCGCCCACCCCCTTGATCGCGCCGAGGCCGTAGATGATGGAGGTGCCCGATTTGGAATTTTCGTCGTCCACGACGCTAAAGCCTCTTAAGCTTTGATTGATCGACGGCGGCAAAAGCCCGATACCTAGGCGGCTAGCCTCGTCGATATACTTTGAAATTTTATCGGTATTGCCCTCCTCCGAAGTAAGCAGCGCCGCCATAAACTCCGCCGGATAGTAGGTCTTAAGATAGGCCGTTTGAAAGGTGATCATCGAATACGCCGCGGCATGGGATTTGTTAAAGCCGTAGGAGGCAAATTTCATAATCAGATCAAATAGCTCATCCGCCTTAGCTACGTCAAAGCCCAGCTCTTTGGCACCGCTTAGATACTGCTCTCGCATGTGGGCAAGCTTCTTCTCATCCTTTTTACCCATCGCGCGGCGCACCAGATCGGCATCGCCCAAGTTAAAGCCGCCCACCTTCTGCACGATCTGCATGACCTGCTCTTGATAGACGATGATGCCATATGTTGGCTCTAAAATTTCTTTTATCTCGTAGCTTTCACCCGATTGCGACGAACAAACTAAGAGCGTGGGACGATGAAGCAGGTTTAGATTGTAATGCAACAACTCACTTGTATTGATATACATGGCGGGAATGCCCAACTGATTGAACAGGTTGGCTGCAGCAAACGAAATAAAAAACGAACTGCCCATACCTGTGAAAATCACGTGTTCGATGGAATGTTGTGCAATGGTCTCTTTGATTTTTGCGAGTAATGTCATGCCCGCTTCGCCAGAATAGAACTCAATAATATTTTGGATGGCAGCGGGTTGCTCCATGATTTCTGTAAGAAATTGATTCTTTTTCATATTCATAGTTTATTTGTAATGATAGGGTTGAATGAAAGGCCACCCATGTCTATTGACACAGGCAGCCACATTATATAATAGTGTTTATTTTGCTTTCATCATTCGCAACACCCATTGTCCCTTTGACAAATCTATACAATGTGAATAGGTTACATAGAGATGATTGTCAAGCACATATTGGAATGCGCAGGCATCATTCTTATATAACACGGGATTGTTGGTCACACGCTTGTAGCCTTTGTCAACATCTTTTGAAGCAAAAGCATTGGTAACCCATTTGGTATGGGTATCGTCACTGAACTCTTCTACCAATAAATAATAGGTGTTATTGTAGTAAGCCACAGATGGAGCAGCCAATGTTTTG
>NZ_CALIMY010000025.1 GCF_938045205.1 uncultured Campylobacter sp. | reverse complement strand
TGATTAAAAGAGTGGATGGCTAGATAGATGCTTTCTTAAATGCCTTTTAAAAGCAAAGCTACATAAGAATATCCCCAAAATTTGCTATCTGCAATAAGGATCTGCTTTAGCAAAAGAATGCTCCTAAAAGTTATAAAAAGCATATTTAAGCGCGATGAATAATGGATTTTCTAACGTAGGTTTGACCTAAAAGTTATAAAAAGCATATTTAAACGGCACTTAGCAAAAAGAGAAATATCCCTGCAATCGATAAAAAGCTGATTTGGTTGAGAGATTTAAGCTGCCTATATATATGAAACTCATGGATTTATGGAATTAACAGATTAAATGGGCTTACTAATAGCTTTAGTATATCTGAAATACGTAGTAAGCTCGTCCCGGTTATTTTCTAGAGACTTAGCTATATTAGAAAATCCTCTGTATGTTTATAGTATTTGTCCGTTTACGGCAAGAGCTTTGCTATATCCATGGTATTTGCCGTATATATTACTTTCTTAAGCTTGTCGGATGTATTCTGTTCAATCAACAACTGCGCAAACCTTCAAAGAAGCTATTCTTCAACCCATCTCTCCCCTTAAAATTTAAACCCCAACCCCTTTAAATAACCTAGCCACCATGTTAGAACCCTACGAGTATTCTCAACATTCGTAGCTTTGTTATAAATCTTTTGTATCTCTCTTTGTGCATGAAAAAGGGTACGTTCAATGCTATAAGGATCCAGCTTGTTCTCATGGATTTTTTCATAAGCGAAGGTTTCTAGTATCTTTCTAAAAGAGTGAAAGACCAGTCTATTCTTAGCTATTACGGGAGCATAGGTTTTAAGTGCTTTAACTAAAGTCATATCGCTTAATACTTCGCCTTGCGTATTAGCAAAGCATAGCAAGCAGCTGCTATTATGAGCGTGTAACCTTTGCAGCCATTGCCCTACTTCTCTAGGAAGCCCTAGATGTTCATCTCCATTGCTTTTTACCTTATTCTCATCTTGTGGAAATAGTAAGTAGTATTCTCCATCATCACCCACTTTTAAATGCTCATGGGTTAAATTTCTTACGTTTGAGCTTCTTAGCCCGGTAAGCAGTCCAAAGATCAAAGCGTTTTTAACGCCTATTTGATGAGGATAGTTCATGATAAATTTAATAAGTACGGTTAAATTCAAGTCATCTTTTATATAAGGGTATTCGCTATGGCGAGGTATATTATAAAAGTCCTTAAACACCTCTTCTGCAAATAATGGATTTTTAGAAATATCCCTTATGCGAGCATATCGAAATAGCCTTTTAATGAGTTTGAATAAAATTTCTAAGGAAGCGTATTTTTCATTATCGTAATAATAATCCAGTATCGGCATAATATCCTTTTTGCTTATCTTGTTTATATCTTTGTCGCAAATATCCTTTAAAGCTTTAAAGCTCATATCTCGTCTTTTAGAGGTTGCTAATGCAACATTGCCGTTATGTCTGCAAAATTGCCGATAAACGCTTGCCAGAGTACTCTTTGGGGTGGCTAGCTTAGTAGAACCGTCTACTATTAAACCTTTAAGCGCTTCTTTGGCTGCATTAAGACTTATCTCATCTGCATTACCTAAAGACTTAATCAGCTTGCCGCCTATGCAATAGTGATAGTGCCTATGGATTGTTTGCTCTCCCTTTTTATTAAATGAGCGGTAAAATCTAACTGCTATATGCTCATCTATCATTTCCACCATAGTATTTTTGCGATGAGGCAGGGAGAAATTTCTGATCACTTTATCGGGGTCCGTTTTAAAAGACGGATCGTCTTTAATTTTAGAAAAAACCTTCATAACTGCTTATCCTTTAAAATTTAATATAGTTTCATAGGACAAATTATAAAAGTTTCCAAAGAGCTTAGCAAGCTTAAGAGCTACTATACATTTTTTAATATATAGTAGTTTCTCTTAAACCGCCTGTATAATCTAGCGTTTTTAGCATTTGAAATTTTTTTGAAAAAATTTGAAAAAGCCGTAAAACAGGGCTTTTAAAAAAATCAAAAAACTAAAATTAGGGGGGAAATTTGATAGATGGTGTCCTGCGTTGGATTCGAACCAACGACCCCCTCATTAAAAGTGAGATGCTCTACCTACTGAGCTAGCAAGACATCGTAAGAAGTGGCGCGACGAATGGGGCTCGAACCCACGACCTCCGCCGTGACAGGGCGGCATTCTAACCAGCTGAACTACCGTCGCACCAAAAATCACACTCGCAACGCAAGTGCTAAAGAAGTATGAAATCCAAGGATTTCAAAATGGTGGTCGCTGTAGGGATCGAACCTGCGACATCCACCTTGTAAGGGTGGCGCTCTACCAGCTGAGCTAAGCGACCGTTTGGGTTTAAAAAAGAAATGTGATTATATATCCAATACGATTAATTTTCACTTAAACAATGATGAAAAGACTGAAATTGTGCTATACTTGCGACATAAAATTTTATCAAAGGCTCGGTAAATTTAGATGAAAAAGTTGGTTTTCGCCCTGTTTTTAGCGCTTCAAGCCCCCGCTTACTCGCCGAACGAGATCGTAAATGCCATCGCCGCCGTTGCGCAAAACGAAGGGGTAAAGCCTGAAATTTTATACACTATCGTCAAAATCGAAAGTGACTTCGAGCCCTACACGATCTCCTTTTTGACAAACAAAGCAAACGCCGATTATTTCGCGAGCCTGCGCAATCAAAATATCCGCATCAAGACGAGCAACTATAGCCTAAATTCCAGCAAATGGGTCGTTACGATCATACCGGCGAACGAAATTTACGCCGTGCAGATCGCCAAGTATCTGTACGAGGACGGCTTTAGCATCGACGTGGGACTCGGGCAGCTAAACGCCGTAAATTTCAGCCAAAACGAGATCGATTATATATTTAATCCGATGTACAACCTCACAAAATGCGCTAAAATCCTACGCAAATGTTGGAACGCCAAAGACAAAAATATCAAAGACACGATCGAGTGCTACAACTACGGCATGCGCAAACGCTACTCAAACCCCTACTACAAGCGCTTTTACGAACATTACGAGAAATTTTTCGGCAAGCCCTATTAAGAGTTAGTAAAATTTCGCTAAAATCGCGCAAATTTTAAAAAAGGATATCTCATGATACTGATCGCAGGACCCTGCGTGATCGAAAGCCGCGAGCTGATAATGAAAGTCGCGGAAAGTTTGCGCAAATTTAACGAAATGAGCGGGGTGGAATTTTACTTTAAAAGCAGCTTCGATAAAGCTAACCGCACCAGCATCTCAAGCTTCCGCGGCCCAGGATTGCAGCGCGGCTGCGAAATTTTAGCCGAGGTAAAGGAAAAGTTCGGTTATAAAATTTTAACCGACATCCACGAGAGCTACCAGGCGGAGCCCGCCGCACGCGTCGCCGACGTACTGCAAATACCCGCGTTTTTGTGCCGCCAAACCGACCTGCTCGTCGCCGCAGCAAGCACGCAAGCGGTAGTAAACATCAAAAAAGGTCAGTTTTTATCGCCGCAGGCGATGAAACACAGCGTCGAAAAGGTGCTGCAAACTCGCAGCGCACGGGCTTATACCCCGCAAAGCACCGCGGCATCTGGCGATACAAACGCCGCTCAAAACAGCGCCTGCTCCGACGATGCCGAAATTTGCGGCGTGCAAAGCGGCGCTCGAAGCGGTGCGAATGACGGCTCTTCCGCGCTAGGCGCGCAAAATTCTTGTGGCGCACGATCGGACGCGCAAAATTCCGCCCATGCTTGCGATGCTTCGAGTGCCGCGAATTCTGCTCAAAGCGCGCCGCAGCCAAGCGGCGAAGGTATGCACGATCTGGCGCGCCGCTACGGCGTTTGGCTCACCGAGCGCGGCAGCACCTTCGGCTATGGAAATTTGATCGTCGATATGCGCTCGCTGCCGATTATGCGCGAGTTTGCGCCGGTCATTTTCGACGCGACGCACAGCGTGCAGATGCCTAGTATCGGCGCTACGAGCGGCGGCGACTCGCGCTTCGTGCCGTATCTCGCGCGAGCGGCGGCGGCTGTGGGCGTGGACGGATTTTTTTACGAGACGCACCCAGATCCCGCTCATGCGCTTTCAGACGGGCCGAATATGCTAAATTTACAGCAGCTCGAGCGTATCGTAGCGCAGACGCTCGCAATTCAAAAAGCGCTCGGATTTTAAAATTTTAATATATTGGCAAAACCTGCTTTTTCTTGATGCCTATTGAAAGGCAGTTTGAAATTTTAACGCTCGCCGGACGGGGGTTAAAATTTTTATAATACACGCATGGTTCGCACCTAAAAATGTAAAAACATCTAAGCATAAATTGATAACTTATCGTGGCGCTTGATCATTATCTGTTTTGTCAAAGAATTCAAACTTTCAAGTTTATAAATTTTTAAACCTCAAATTTAAAAATTTCGCCCACCTCGACGCCTAAAATTTTTGAAATTTTATAGATATGCTCAAGATTGAAGTGTTTGTCGTAGCGGCAGCTCTCGCAGTTTGAGTAAAATGCGACCGACTTTATATCCATACTTAGCGCCATATCTAGCTGGCTCATACCCTTGCTTTCGCGTAGTTTACGGACGTTGGAGGAGATTTGCAGATAAAAATTTCGTATCTCGTCGCCGTCAAAAAAAGCTAAATTTTCACTCATTTTTTTATCCTATAGGTAAAGTAAAAATTAAACTTTATTTGGATAGAATCCGCAAATCTATATCCTATAGGATAAGTAATTAGTAAATTTCTAGAGAAAGGAGAAGAAATGAGCGCCACTATAAATCAATATGAAAAGCTATTCGGCAAAATTGATGAAGTTGTCGCAGGCCGAACTTGCGCTTGCTTTTGCTCATGCAGTTGTGGCATGTGCGTATGCTCGTGCCGCGGTCGCAGAAGTGAAAACGACGAAATTGCATGGGAAATATGCTAAAAATTTATCGGCGAACCGAACTCCGCCGATACTATTTCAAGAATTTTTATGATTTTTTCAAAATATGGCTTCGCCTTTCATGTAGGTAATGATGTAGCACTATATAACTCTTTAAGGATGAAGCCGATCTATTTAAGCGATAACAAATTTAAGAAAATAAAAGAGACCGTTGACAAAAATGTGAAATTATCACAAGATTTAAAATGCGAAATCGACGAATTGATAAAGTATAAAATTTTAGTCAAAGAGGGCGATGACGAAAAAATTTTGAATTTTGTAAAATCGGTTATTCCTCAGCCGCAAATAAACGTATGCTATTTTATTTTAAGCGAACAATGCAATCTGGCTTGTAAATATTGCTTTTTAGGCAACAATAATCAAAAAAAGAGAAAGCGTTTCAAAAAAGAAAATATGAGTAAGCAAACGGCAATGGATGGAATTTTATTTTTCATAAAACAACTCGAAAGTGCAAATTTCGATGAAAATTCCAAGCCTACCATTTTATTTTACGGCGGCGAACTACTTTTAAATTTTAAGACACTTGTTTTTATAGTAAATAAAATTAACGAGCTTAAAAAGAGCTGTAAAGTTTTAGAAAAAGTTGAATTCGATTTGATTACAAACGGGCTCTTATTAAACAAACAAAGGCTTTTAAAGCTAAATGAACTTGGCGTAAATATCGGTATTTCGATAGATGGTTGTAATAACGAAACAAATAAAATGCGCGTGGATATCGGCGGAAATTTTGTATTTGAAAAAATTATACAAAAGCTTGATTTGGCAAAGTCACTTGGGGTTCCGGTTTCGCTTTCCGTAACGCTTACGTAAGATAGTATCAAAAATAAAAAAGATATGCTTGAGCTTGTCAAAAAATACAATATAAAAGGCTTTGGTTTTAATATTTTAATGTCGGACAAGAATATCTCAGATTTACATTATCAAAAAACGAGTGAGTTTTTAATCGAAATGTTTAAAGAACTACGCAAACTTGGAATTTATGAAGATAGAATGATGAGAAAGGTAAAATCCTTTGCAAAATCAAGCGTTTATTTTTCGGATTGTGCAGCTACAAGCGGCGGACAGATTGTAATTGCGGCAAACGGAAATGTGGGAATTTGCCAAGGCTGTTTGTATGAGAGGAAATATTTTGTAACAAATGTTTTGGATGAAAATTTTAATCCGACGACCAATGAAATTTGGCAAAGATTTCGCCATCTCTCGCCGCCCGAAAAGAATGAATGTCAAGAATGTGAAGCTCTTGGCATTTGTGGCGGCGGCTGTCCGATAAGTGCAGCAAACGAAAAAGCAGGCAATACGATTGATTCTTTGGATAGGAGATTTTGTATTCACGCAAAAGAGAGTTTAAAATTTCTGATCTCCGACCTGCATAGGATCGTAACAAAAGGCGAAAATAGCGAAATTTATGAAAAATGTGAAGTTGAGAAGTTAACGAAATAGCGTTTTACAAATCGTGAATATTTTGTATAATTTTAGCATTATGGCGTTATTGATAACCTTCAAGAGCTTATAGCCAATTTAGGCATTTTATCTAAAATTTTGTTTTTATCGATATAATGCGACTTCTTGACCTTTTCGTCTAGTGGCTCAGGACGTTGCATTCTCAGTGCGAAAACGCGTGGTTCAAATCCCGCAAGGGTCGCCATTATGGACTTATACAAGCCTCTTGATTTTAAACGATAAATTTATCTATGATTTTATCATGGACTTTCATACAAGCCGTCCGATTTCAAATAATAGATTTTATCTGCGATTTTATCGATGAAGCTTTTATCGTGCGAAACGATGATCTCGCTTACGTCAAGCTCCGCCAAAATCCCCGCCACACGCTCCTGCATCGCCTCATCAAGCGCCGTCGTAGGCTCGTCCAGCAGTAGTATCCTAGGCTCGCACACCAGCGCGCCCGCAAGCGCCACCAGCTTTTTCTCGCCGCCGCTTAGATGAAAGGGCACCCGCTCGCGTAGATGCTCGATTCCCAAGCGCCGCAGCGTTTCAAGCACCTTACGCTCGATCTGCTCTTCACTTAAAATTTCAAGCTTTTTTAGATGATCGTTTTCGCTGCCCTGCCTTAAAATTTGCGCCTTACGACCAAAAAATTTAGAAAAAATTCCACGCCTTTTCTCCGCATTTCGTGCTTGTTTTAGCCGCTCATTTTGTGCACGCAGGCTAAATGCGACGTCCTCAAACACGCTCGCGCACAAAAATTGATCGTCGCTGTTTTGAAATAAAAACCCGATCTCGTGGCGAAATTTTGCAAAATCCTCTACACACTCAAGCTTCTCGCCGAAAAGCTCGATCTCACCCTCGCCCCATTGCCTTAGGCCGCCTAAAATTTGAAGCAGGCTCGTCTTGCCCTGCCCATTTGCACCCAAGATCGCCATTTTTTCCTTATGCCCTACGCTCAAATTTACGCCGCGAAAAATTTCTCGCTCGCCGTTTTTAGCGCTTAAACCCAGCGCCTTAAGCGAGCAGCTCATAAGATAGCTCCGATTTTAACAGATACGCACGCCAGCACGAATGCCAAAAACGAGGCTTCCGAGACGCTTAAAGCCTCGCGACGTTCGTAAAATAGCCTACCGCAAAACCCTCGCGCGCTCATCACCAGGCTTAAATTTCTCGCCTGCTCAAGCGCCGAAATCGCTAAAATTCCAACTAAATTTGCATAAATTTTATAGGTAAAAATTCCGCTCGTCCCTACAAATCCGCGCATGCGCAAAAGTGCTTGCAGCCTCGCCAGATCCGAGCGTAAAAAATTTACGAATCGCCCGCAGCAATACACCAAAGAGCTTAGCTTTTCGCCGAATCCTAGCCCGTAAAATCCGCGCGCGAAAAAATATTCATCCTTGCCGTAAAATAGCAAAATCGCAAACGCCATTATCAAATTCGCGCGCAAAAATATCACGCCTGCAAGCTCGTAGTTGCCGACTATGGCGGGGCTTAATGCACTTAAAATAGCAAAGATATTTAATACCGCAAGCCTTGTGCAGACCGCACGCGCAATCGAAATTTTAAGCGCAAAAAGAAGCATCGGTGGGGCAAAAAACGCCGCGTAAAGCTGCCCGCTAAGTCCGACGCCGAAGCTGAAGATAAAAAACGCGAGCAGCGATACGGCGGGGCTCATTTGCGCGCTCTTTTCGCTAGCCACATTAAGCCGAAAAAGCCGAAAATCAAGACCAAACAAAGCGCGATTTTAGGCGCCTCGGCGGACTGGCTTTGAAACGCCATGCTCCTAATATCGCTCTTAGGGCTTTCTTTTGGCGAAATGCTTCGCGAGGCGGAATTTTGCAAAGGCTCGGAAGTGCTTGAAATTTTATCTTTAGACACACTGCCTTTCGGCGCAATATTTTCGGGCGCGCTGCCTTCGGACGCGGAATTTTTAGCGGCGTTCAAATTTTGCGGCACAGGATTTTCAGAAACGTCAGAATTTTGCGGCGTGGAATTTTCAGGATCACCGGAATTCTGCAGCGCAAAGTCCTCGGCGTTAAATTCCATCTGCGCACCATGCCCTGCACCTCCGTAAATTTGAATAGTAAAATTTTTAGCTGGTATGCGTATGCTCGCAAGTCCCTCTTTATCGGTCTTAGTGCGCAAAATTTCGCGCCCGTCCGCACTGATTAAAACTTCGCACTCCATGCAGGGAGAATTTTTATAAAAATAGCTATAAATCGCTACCCTATCGCCCTCTTGCGTCGCGAAAAGATGAAGCGCGTGCGAAAATGCAAAAGATGCCAAAACCGTTAAGAAAAATAGCGCTCTCATTGCCTCTGTCCGCCGTAAAATTTCGCAATAAAGCTAAGCGCAAAAAGAGTGATGATCCCTTCCAAAACAGCTAGAATTGCGCCTTCGAGCGAGATAAGCGTCGCGATAGCAAAAAACTCCCGTCCGCTGATGAAAAGCACGAGATCAAGAAGCAGCATCGAGCAGACGATCGGCACGAAGCCCGCCAAAAATAGATAAATTTTTTGCGTGCGCACTTTTAGCTCTTGCGCTTTTGCGGCGGCGGCAAAGAGCCCGCCCAAAACCGCCGGAAAGCCGATAACTGCGGTATTTACGCCGAGCACGCTAAGCCCTCCGAAGCCGAAAAACACCCCTTGCAAAAACAGCGCGACGAAAATCGCCAAGATCGCGCGCGAGCCCAAAAACGCGCCCACGAGCCCGCTTAGCATCAGGTGCATGGAGCTGACGCCCACAGGCAGGTGCACAAAAGAGGCGACGAAAAATAGCGCGCTAAAACATGCGATCCTAGGGATTTCAGACTGCCTTACGCGCCATAAAATCACCGCCACGGCAGGCGCCGTAACCGCCCAGCCAGCTAGCAGCACGGGCGCGCTCAAAACTCCTTCGCTAATGTGCACGGCTCGCCTCCTTTAAATCGCTCCCGTTTTTTAGACGCGCAAAAACGCGGGAGCTAGTTAAATTTAAGGCATTTGCGACCTTTGCGATAACCGCTTTGATTACTACAGGCCTTGCTTTTACGGCTTTAGTCGCGGCAAAATTTGCGGCTGTAAAACTCGCAGCTTGCGTCCTATTTGCGGCGGCTGTCAGCGTAAGACTCGGAGCGGCCTCAAAACTGCTTGCGAAACCAGTAAATTTGATAAATTTTACAGCTTGCATGGCGCAAGAATTTTCGCTTGCTACATTTGCAGGAGCGGCGAGCGGATTTTTCGACGCAAAATTTAAAGCCCTGAGCGATCTTGGTGCGGCGTTCGCGCGACAAGGCAGAGCTTGCAGAATTTTAAGAGGCAAACTTTGTAAAATTTCAAAAAACGAAATTTTACGTGCTGGTATTTTAAGCTCATAAATCCATGGATATGAAATTTTGCGGCTCGAAGCTCCTAAGCGCGGATTTCTACCAAGCAAAATTCCACGCAGCAGAGCTCCGTTTCTTAAAATTTTGCTCGGCGGAATTTTGACATTTAAAATTTTAGCCGCAGAATTCGCTGGAAATTTTACATCGCCAAGCAAAACGTACGAAAATAAAATTTCAAAGCCCTGCTCAAGCGTAAATTTAAATTTATCCGCAGCCGCGCAAATTTCGCCCGAAAAAAGAGATCTCACCGAGCCGCTCCTTTATTTTTTCAGCTCGTCCGCCTTGATCCAAAGCACGGCGCCCAGCTCATTTACGGGCTGCTCGCTTCCTTTGGCGGCTTTCTCCTCGCTAAGAGCCGCGAAGCCCCACCAGCCGGCAACCGGCATCACGAAGCTAAATTCGCCCGCGCCGTTGGTTTTAACGACCTGCGTGACATGCGCCTCGCTAGGGGCTTTGTAGCCCTTATCGTTATATAGCTCGATCTCCACGTCCGCGCCTGGGACGGGCCTTCCGTGCAATAAAAAAACTCCGCTAAATATCTCGCCCGCATACAGCGCATAAGGCCGCACTAGCGGCACGATCTCCGCCTCTAGCCCGAGCGGCTTATCCCAGCCTTCGCCCGCGTCGTAAGCATCGACGTAGGTTTTGGTGATATGGCGGATCATCTTCTGTTCAGCCGGCTCGGCATAGGGTCTCGGATCAAAATAAAACGCTAAAAGCGATGGCTTGTCAGCTTTAAATTCCGCCGCGAAATAGGAATTTTCGCCTTTTTTTTGCTCTTTTAGACCGCCTAGGAGCGATTTTTTCTCGCCGTCAATAAAAACGCCGAATTCTGCGGGCTTTTGTAGATTCATAGATTCCTGTAAAAACGGATGAGAGAATTCCAAATTTAGCTTCACGATAGCGTCTTTTTGATCCTCTACGACATTTTTATCCGTCGTAAGAACGCCGAAATGTGCGAACGCAAGGCTAGCCGCGATGATTCCTAAAAAAGCAAATTTTGCCTTCATGTAATACCTTTCATAATAAAATATTACGGAATTGTATCACTTTTTTTCATCCGTATTGCTTAAATGTGGGTTTATTTTGAGTATTTAAAGCAAACTTTAGTTAAAATGTCGCAATTTAAATTACCAAAAAGAGGCAGAAAATGATAAATTTAAAACTTATCGAGACGAATTTCGATGAATTTAATAAAAAACTCATCGCCAAAAAAGTCCCGCCGCAAACTCTGCAATCGCTACTGGATGCCTACAACGAGCTAAAATCCAAAAAGACGGAGCTAGAGAATCTTCAGGCCGTGCAAAATGCAAAGAGCAAGGAGTTAGGTCTCGCCGCGCGCGAAGGCAGGGACGTAGGCGCGCTAAAATCGCAACTTGAGGAAAACAAGCAAAAGATCCAGAGCCTAAGCGAGCTCGTAAATGAGCGCGAACAAAGCTTAGAAGCGATCGCCGCGTGCGTGCCGAATATCATCGACGACGACGTGCCGATCGGCGCGGACGAGAACGAAAACGTCTGTATCAAAAAGGTGCTGCAGCCGCGCGCATTCGACTTCGCGCCCAAGCAGCACTTCGAGCTCGGCGAGGCGCTGGGATGGCTTGATTTCGAGCGCGGCGTTAAACTCAGCGGCAGCCGCTTCACCGCGATCCGAGGTCTTGGCGCGAAGCTGAATATGGCTCTCATCAACTACATGATCGAATTTAATAGCTCGCGCGGCTTCGAGCTCGTAAATATGCCGTTTTTGGTACGCGATCAGATCCTCTACGGCACGGGTCAGCTGCCTAAATTTAAAGATGACCTCTACCGCGTCGACGAGGAGGAGCAAAACCTCTACCTCATCCCTACGAGCGAGGTTACGGCAACAAATCTCTTTAACGACGAAATTCTACGCAGTGAGGAGCTGCCGATCAAGCTCACCAGCTACAGCCACTGCTTTCGCAAGGAAGCGGGTTCGGCGGGGCGCGATACGCGCGGCATGATCCGCCAGCACCAGTTCGAAAAGGTCGAGCTCGTCGCCATCACGCGCCCAGAGGATAGCGCAAAGATGCTTGAGGAGATGATTTCGTGCGCGAGCGATCTGCTAGCTAGCCTCGGCCTTCCGCACAGACACATGCTGCTTTGCAGCGGCGATCTTGGCTTTAGCGCCGCAAAGACCGTGGATTTGGAGGTTTGGCTGCCGGGGCAGAACCAATACAGAGAGATCAGCTCGATCAGCAACTGCCGCGATTTTCAGGCGCGCAGAGCCAAGATCCGCTTCAAAGACGGCAAGAAAAACAGCCTCGTTCATACGCTAAACGGCTCCTCGCTCGCGGTCGGCCGCACGCTAATCGCGGTAATGGAAAACTACCAGCGCAAAGACGGCAGCATCGAAATTCCGCGCGTTTTAGAAAAATATATGTAGGCGGCCCGTGCGAAAGCCTTACAAAAACCCAAATTCTAACGCCCGATTCGCAGCTGCGGGATTTTGCGCGGAAAAATTTAGAAAGCGCGGCGTTAAATTTTTCGTGCTGCAAAACGCAGGATTTTTTGCAACAAAATTTGACGAAGCGAAATTTTGCAGCGTAAAATTTCATAAAGCAAGATTGTGCCGCGCAAAATTTGCGGCGGATGGTGCGAAACAGCGCGGAGCGGATGCGTGAAAATCGCGCTTTTCGGCGGCAGTTTCGATCCGCCGCACGCAGGACACGACGCCGCGGTAGGGGCGATCTTATCCGCCCTAAAGCCCGATTTGCTGGTCATAATGCCGTCGTTTCTAAACCCGTTTAAAAAGAGCTTTTCGGCGCCTCCGCAGCTGCGGCTTAGATGGTGCCGCGCGCTGTGGAGCGGCGCCCCAAGCGTAGAGGTGAGCGATTATGAAATTTCGCAAAACGTGCCGGTACCTACGATACAAAGCGTGAAATTTCTGCTCGAAAAATACGGCGGAAACGGCAAAATCGCGGCGGAGGCGGCAGCTGAAACTGATGTAATTCTACAAAACGGCACGGCGGATCAAATTTCGGTCGGCAACGAAAGCGAAACGGGCGGAATTTCGCAAAGTAAGGTAGATAAAATTCCTCACGACGACACGAATGAGGCGGGCAGTGCAGGAGATGTTAGCAAAATACGAAGCGTAGATAAAATTTCAAATGCGGACGAAGTTTCAAATGTCGCCGCAAGCAGAATGTCCGGTGCCGTCATGAGCGAGGTTTCAAACTTTGTAGAGAATAAAATTTCGAGCGCGAGCAAAATTCCGAATACTGAGCGGAACGAAATTTCAAATGTAGGCGAAATTCCAAGCGCTACCTCAAGCGAAATTTCAAATGCCATTGCGAGCAAAATTCCAGGCGCAGGTAAAATTATAAGCGGCGACGTAAACGGTTCAAATTACGCGGATTACGCAAGCGATGCGAGCGGCGCAGACACCGCACCAAAGCTCTACATCGTCGTGGGTGCCGACAACCTAGCAGAGCTTCATAAATGGCGCGACTTTAGCGAGCTGCAGAAATTAGCGGAGTTTGCGGTGCTTACGAGGCCCGGTTATGAGATCCCGCGGCAATGGGCGAGCCTAAGGCGGATCGAGATTACCGTAGATGCAAGCTCAAGCGGTTTTAGGCGAGATTTCAAAGGCGAAATCCCGCCCAAGATCGCAGCAGAGGTCATAAAATTTTATAAAAGGAAAGATATGCAAGATCCAAAGCAAAGGGCGGAGCGGATCGCCGAAATTTTAAACGAAAAGAAAGCCGAAGACGTCCAGATCATCGATATGGAGGGGCGCGAATACATCGCGAAATTCGTAGTTATCGCCACTATGCTGACCGCCCGCCACGCAGCCTCACTCATCGAGGAGCTAAAAAGCGTGCTCAAGCCGCTCGGCGAGGAGTTTTTGGCTATCGAAAGCGGCGATGAGTGGAGCGTCGTCGATCTCGGCGACATCATAGTCCATCTCATCAGCGAGACTTACCGCGCCAAATACAATATCGAGGACTTCCTCGACAAGCTCAAAAAAGAGCAATTTTAAGGAGGGAGCGTGCCGAGACAGACCTGGAGCAGCAAGCTCACATATATCTTAACCGTCGCAGGCGCCACGATCGGCTTTGGCTGCACGTGGCGGTTTCCGTATTTAGTCGGCGAAAATGGTGGTGGCGCCTATGTGCTCATATTTTGCATCGCGATGATCGTGCTTGGCATCCCGATGATCTTGGTAGAAAACGTCATCGGACGCCGTGCGCTAAGAAACTGCGTCGATGCCTTCACGGCGCCTAAAAAGGACGGCTCGCGCATAAAGCCGGCATGGAAAATCGTAGGCATCATGGGCGTAATCGGCGCGTTTGGAATTTTAGCCTACTATATGGTTCTCGGAGGCTGGGTGCTAACCTATATCGTAAACATCGTAAGCGGCAACTTCGACCTCTCTGCGCGGATCACAGACCCCGCATTTACGCAGAAATTCTACGCAGATCACATCGAAAATAGTCCGCTCGGTGTCGGAGCTTACACGATCGTTTTCATAGCGATCAACTGGTACATTTTGAAAAACGGCATCATCGAGGGGATCGAAAAATTCGTAAAATTTCTAATGCCAGCGCTATTTTTGTGCTTCATCGCGGTGATCCTTACGAATTTAACGCTGGAAGGAGCAAAGGAAGGCGTGAAATTTTATCTCGGCGTCGATTTTGCAAAGATTACGCCCAAGCTTTTGATCGACGTTTTGGGACAGGTCTTTTTCGCGCTCTCGCTCGGATTCGGCGTCATGATCACGCTATCGAGCTTTTTAAACAAAGACGAGAAGCTGATGCAAACGGCCACCATCACCGCAGTCGTAAACACCCTCATCGCCGTGCTTGCGGGCTTTATGATCTTCCCGTCGCTCTTTAGCGCGGGGCTTGAGCCGAGCAGCGGCTCGTCGTTAGTTTTTAAGAGCTTGCCGATCGCGTTTTCGCACATGCCGTTCGGCAACGCCGTCGCGGTGGTCTTTCTCTCGATTTTGCTCATCGCCGCGCTTACGACGTCGATAACGATCTATCAGGTCATTATAAATTTCGTCGAGGAGCGCTTCGGCTTTTCAACGCTAAAGGCGGTAAATTTAACGCTCGGCGGCGTCTTCGTGCTCGGCAACCTACCCTGCATACTCTCAAGCAGCGTGCTTGCGGACATTAAAATTCTAGGGCGCTCGGTTTTTGACGCCTTCGACTTCGTAAGCGCGAACGTCTTTTTCGTGCTAACGGCGCTGCTGTGCTGCATCTACGTGGGCTGGGTGCTGAAAAAGGACGCGATCTACGAGCTTACTAACGAAGGCGATTTGAGCGCAAGGCTCGCGGGAGTTTGGTTTTTGTACGTCAAATTTATCTTGCCGCTTATCATCGCGGTGATCTTCGGATACGGGATTTTCGGCTAAATTTAAAGCCGCGAGAGTTTTAAATTTAAATTTGCCCACGGCGGAATTTTAAAATTTCATTCGATCTGTTACACACACTGCGGCACATTGTATTGAAACTTGCGGCACGGCGGTCTTGCGACTAGGTGCGAGACACCGCACCGCAGTTATAATATAAATTCAGCGCAGGCGTAGCCTGCCCCTTGTAAAGCGTCGTCGGGAGTTAGGTGGGGTTTGGGGCGGGAAGGGGAGCGACCTCGCAACCGAGGCCCCCTTCCCGCCCCGTAAAAAGCTTGGACGCGTCTAGCGAAGCGGGCGTCAGAATTTTAAAATTTTATCTGCACGTGCCGTGCAAGCGTGATGATAATCGCAAAAAGACGCGGCGGAATTTTAAAATTTCATTCGCCGCCGCGCCTTAAAATTTCCGCGACAGGCTCGCGATAAATTTAAAATTTAGCCGCAATTTAGGGGTTTGCAATGCTTCTATTTTTCCTTACGATCTTTCCGATATCGCTGATGCCGGGCATCAACATGACCTACGCGCTAAATCTCGGCATCGCGCGCGGCTATCTTAGGGCGCTGCCTGCGTTGCTAGCGCAGGTGCTGGGCGTCGCAGCCGTGGCGCTTGCGTGCATATTCGGCGTCGCGGGCATTCTGCTTGCGCACCCTGCGGCGCTTAGCGCAATTAAAATTTTAGGCGGCGCGTATATCTTCTATCTTGGCGTCACGACCTTTTTAGCGCGCGGAAATTTCAAGCTGCAAAAACAGAAGCGCAGCGAAAATATCTTCTTCCAAGGCCTCGTAGTCGCGGTCTCAAACCCCAAGGCATGGATATTTTTTACCGCACTCTTTCCGCCATTTTTGGACGCGGACAATCTTTTCGGCGCGCGCACTTTCGCTCTCGTGGCGATCTTGTGCGCCAGCGAAAGCATCTGTCTTAGCATCTACACGCTGGGCGGAGCGGTGCTAAAAAATCTGCTGAAAACCCATCTGAAATACCTCGAAATTTTCTGCTCGGTGCTGATGTGTGCGATCGGGCTGTGGATGATTTTGGGTTAAATTTTGATTGGACTTGGCGCCCGAGCTTTGATGAATTTTTAAATTTAAAGATAGATTGAAAAGAAATATTGCTTCGGCCAAATTCCGAGAAAAATCCCGAAATTTAGCCGCTAGCTTTGAACTAAAATTTTAAGCGATCAACCGCGTACGCTAAACGACGCAGCGGTTATCGTCCAGGGTTGCCTACGGTGCGTCTAAGTGATTTGCGGGCGGCGTTCACGTCCTCTGCAGCAAATCTGCGTCCATGGCGAACATGCGGCACGTTTAAGCGATTTCGGTGCTACAAATAGTGAGTGCTGTCCTATTCGCGCCGTGTCTGCAGCCAATCCACAGCGAACCTACGGGCGCTTAAGAGATTTCAGCTTTGTGTACTGCGCGAGCCGTATCCGCTCTACTCGGATTATGCGTTTAAATGAATTTTGGATCTGCGGGTAGCACCGCTTCCGTTTGTGGCGTGCACGCGCAATTTAAAATTTACGCAAGCGAAGCGCGACGGACCCAGATTTTTGTATCGTCGCGTGCGCTTAAATTTTAAAATTTAATCTCTGCCGTGAAGCTCGTCGATATAAAATTTCACCGAGCCGAGACCCTCTTTTTTAGCCCATTCGTAGGCGCTTGAGACGAACTCCCAGTTGATGCCTGCGTAGAATTTCTCCAAATATTTCGGACGCGCGTTGTACTCGTCGATGTAATACGCGTGCTCCCAAACGTCCACGACTAGAAGCGGCACGAGCCCTTCGGTCACCGGCGTGGCGGCGTTTTGGGTCGCTTTGATGCAAAGCTTGCCCGATTTCGGATCGTAAGCGAGCCAAACCCAGCCCGAGCCAAAATGCGCCGTAGCAGCAGCCAAAAACTCGCTTTTAAAATCCGTAAAATTTTCCGCCAGCGCCGATTTTAGCTCCGCAGACGGCTCACTAGGCTTTGCGATGCAATCCCAGTAAAAATCGTGGTTGTAAACCTGCGCTGCGTTGTTAAAAAGCCCGCCGCTAGCAGCCGTTACGATCTCGTAAAGCCCCTTGCCCGCAAACTCACCCGATTCGGTAAGTTTATTCAAATTTGCCACATAGGTCGCGTGATGCTTGCCGTGGTGATAATCACAGGTTTCTTTACTTACGACCGCGTTGTGCGCCGCATCGAACGGCAACTCTCTAAGTTTAAACATCTTTCTCTCCTTGAAATGAATTTTGAAGCGATTATAGCCTAAAATTTCTAAACGAATAATAAAATTTATTATTTAGGATTAATTTTAAGATAAATTTTAATCTAAGCCATCACAATCGCGCTTTAAATTTAAAATTTAGGCGATTTCGAATAACCAAAGGCTTTGCTTCTGTCATCATCGTAGCGCTTTTTGAGTGCGGCTGGGCTTACGGGGCTTAAGCGCGCTGCCGGTACGCACGAGCGGCTATTTACCGTCATCTGCGCGATTGCGAACTTTTTATATTCATGCTTGCTTTTAATACATAGCGCGGCGCTCGCATACGTTCTATACGCGGGATCGGCATCCTTTTTATCGTCTTTCTTGAAACGATCGTCGCGCTAGAAGAGGACTCGGAGGTGAGTCTGCTTTGCATATTTTCATACTCACGCTAAGCCTATGAACGGCCATCGATACGATCAGCGCCGTGATGCCGGGCGTATTCCTCCGCTGCGAGAAAATTTCTGCGCGCAAAGCGCCTGTTATTTCTCATAATTTCAAGCGTCGCGATGCTGAAATTAATTTAGAATTTTGGCGAATTTAGCTAAGCTTAGCGCTAAATTTAACGCAAAGGAAAATCATGAAAATCATCGAAGGCTCGCTTGCTCTTAAGGGCAGCGAAAAGATCCTAATCATCAACGCCCGCTTCAACCACATCATCACCGATCGCCTAGTCGAGGGGGCGCACGATGCGTTTTTGCGCCACGGCGGCAAGGAGGAAAATTTAAGCCTGATGCTAGTGCCGGGCGCTTTTGAGATCCCGCTCGCGCTTGAAAAGGCGCTAAGCTTCAAGCTCTACGACGCCGTCGTCTGCCTAGGTGCGGTGATCCGCGGCTCTACACCGCATTTTGACTACGTAAGCGCCGAGGTAAGTAAGGGTATCGCAAACACTATGCTAAAATACGGCGCGCCCGTGACTTTCGGCGTGCTGACTACCGATAATATCGAGCAGGCGATCGAGCGAGCAGGTTCAAAGGCCGGCAACAAGGGCTTTGAAGCGATGAGCAGCGCGATCGAGCTTCTAAGCCTATTTCGCAACATAAAGGCGTAAAATGGCCACCAGACACCAAGCCAGGCTCGCTGCGATCTCGCTGCTCTACTCCCGGGATATGAACGGCGGCGGCGAGGACTTCGCGGACGAATATCTGGAAGAAAAGCGCATTCGCAACGAGCAGCGCAACTGGACACTGGCGCTTCTGCGCGGCGCTAGCGAAAATCTCGCCGCAGTCGATGCGCTGATAGATGAAAATTTAAAGGAATTCAAGCTCGCCGAAATTTCGGCTCTGGAGCGCGCGATACTGCGGCTCGGGGCGTATGAACTGCGCTTTACGGACACCGATGCGGGCATCGTCATCAACGAAGCGATCAACTCCGCCAAGGAGCTTGGCATCTCGCCAAGATTTATAAACGGCGTGCTGGACGCGCTAAAAGATAGCCCCGTAAACATCGCGACGGATAAAATTTCCAAGCCGAATACGGCGGCAGGCGTAAATTCTGAGCTATCATCGACGGCAAGCGAAAATTCCAAGCCCGCTGCGGCGAAAAGCTCCGCTGTTTCGGACAGCGACGATACGGCGAAAAATTTCATTCCCGCAGGCGCGGACGGCGAGACGAAAAATTTTACGAGAGCAAAGAGGAGCGGCACGCCGAAAAATACTACGGCGAGCAGAAGCAGACCGTCTAAAAAGCCCGCTAATTTGAAAACTCGCAGCGCGTCCGCAAAAAAATCCGAATCCGCCGCGAGCAAAAAATTTAAAACGGAGAAGAATTTCAAGACCGGAGATAAATTCTGGACGGAGAAAACTGGCAAAAATTTCAAAACGGGCGAGCGAGGTAAAAATTTTAAGGCAGGCGAACGAGGCAAAGACGCCGCGCCGAAAAAAGAGGGCGCGGATAGAAATTTCAGAGTCGGCAAAAGCACAGCACCGAAAAAGGGCGCTGCGGGTAAAAATACTGCGCCGAAAAGTAGCGCTGGGCGCAAAAGCTCTACTGCGCCGAAAAAATCTGCGGGCGACAGAGGCGCTCTCTCAAAAAGACCAGCAGGCAGCAAAGGCGCAGTACGCGGCAAGGATAAACGGTGAAGCTATGCGTCGCGCTTGATCTGGGCTCAAAGCAGCAGTGCTTACAGCTAGCGGGCGAGCTTGCAGACTTTTCGGATAAAATTTGGCTCAAAGTTGGGTTGCGAACTTATTTGCGCGACGGAGCGGGCTTTGTGGAGGAGCTAAAAAAGCTTGGAAATTTTAAAATTTTCCTCGATCTAAAGCTCTACGACATCCCAAACACGATGGCTGATGCCGCCGAGGAGATCGCTAAGCTCGGCGTCGATATGATAAACGTGCATGCAAGCAGCGGCAAGCGCGCGATGGCGACGGTGATGGAGCGACTGGGCAAGCTAGCTTCGCGTCCGCTAGTGCTTGCAGTCTCTGCGCTAACGAGCTTTGACGAGACCGAATTTAGCGCGGTTTACGAGCAAAATTTAAGCGAAGCCGTGCGCAAATTTGGCGTGATGAGCTACGAAGCGGGGCTTGACGGCATGGTCTGCTCGGCGTTCGAGAGCCGCCTGATAAAGGACGCCACGAGTGCAAATTTTATCACGCTCTGCCCGGGCGTAAGGCCGTTTGGCGAGAGTGCAGCAGATCAAAAGCGAGTAGCAAATCTGGATGTCGCGCGCGAGGCTGGAGCGGATTTTATCGTGGTCGGTCGCCCGATCTATCGAAGCGCCGATCCGCGCGAAATTTGCGAGCGAATTTTGGGTCAAATTTAGCGCTCGAGCCTGCGTAGAATTTGGTGAAAAATTATTTTAAGCATGGTTTTAGCGCGAAAGAAATTTTAATTAAATCATCGCACAAAGGCGGCTCGGATGACGTCGAAGCGCCGCTGCCGTCTTTTTACAAAATCCGTTGGAGTTTGAAACAAACGTATCAGATTTTTGCATTTGGCGCAAGGCGGAAGCGTAAATTTACTCCGTTTGGGATTAAAAACGTTTAAGCTTTACCGCGCCCAAGCTCCCTGCTAGCTTGCAGATAAAATTTCCGACAATGGGCGCAGCGGCGGGCGTCTTAACACTAAAAAGCGGCGCGCATAAGCGCAGCGGCGGCCCGGCGGCGAGGTAAAATTTTAAAGATTTTTCGCATCCCGTGGATAAAATTTTAAAATTTGCCTCACACGAGTGAAATTTTGAAATTCCGCACTCTCAAGGGCTTTAAAATTTTGTCCAAATGGCGAGTCTGGCGAAATTTGAATAAAGATTGGAGTAAAATTTGAGTAAAGGCGCGAGCGATTTTAAAAAAATCCCCTA
>NZ_CALIMY010000024.1 GCF_938045205.1 uncultured Campylobacter sp. | reverse complement strand
GCTATAACTCTAGTCATAGTTCATATTCAAGCTATAATGCTGCAGCAGGAGAGGAGGTATTGACCAAAATTTTAACCGATATAATAGATGCTCCGGAAAAATCATTAATTCTAATTGATGAGATAGATGCGGGATTGCACCCAAAAATACAAAGAAAACTAATGGAAGTCATTTATTATATAGCAGAAACAAAAAAGAGCCAATTTATAATAACCTCACATTCTCCAAGTATTTTGTCTTGTGTGCCACCAAAGGCAAGAATTTTTATTGAAAAAAATCATAATCAGCATTTTTCATGTAGCCAAAATATAAGCGTTAATGCTGCTATGAGCAAAATGGATTCTTGTATTTATCCTTTGTTTGACATATATTGTGAAGATGCAATTTCAAAAAAAATTATTCAAAAATTACTAGACGATTTTGGACAAGAATTTGATGCTAGGGTAATAAATATAATAGATTGTGGTTCTTGTCAAGATACATACGAATCATATTTGAGTTATAGAAAAACATACTGTAAGAGAAAAGTAAAATCTGGTTATGTTTGTATTTTAGATGCAGATAAAAAGAATGAAAAGCCTTATTGTGAAGATCAAGATATACACTTTCTTTTTGGCAATATAACAACAAAAAACCCAGAAAGTTTTTTGGTGGAAAAATATTTAGAATACAATCCGAATCCTAATATGAGCTATCATTTAGAAAATTCAAACAATCATATATTATTTAGCAAGATGCAAGAATTTGGCATAGCGTCCAATGAAGAGGAGGCCTTCTTGATATGTTGGAGTAGTTTCGAAAGCTCAAATTACTACTCTAAGTATTTAGGAGTACTAAAAGATTTTATTTCTAGCAAAATAGAGTATTTTACGAAAGAAAATTTATAATATGTTGATACGCTGACAAAGTTTTTAATATATGGTATTTCTAAGGAGAGTTTAAATTTACGATATTAATGGTGTAATAAAATATTATGTACTTATGTCGTTCAAGTACCTGCTAATTTTATTATTTTCGGCATTAGTTAGCCTTGCTTTGGGGTTGGATTGCAGCGCCAAGACCTATTGCTCGCAGTTTAGCAGCTGAGAAGAGGCGATGCGGTATTTGCGAGAGTGTGGCAGGGCACAGGAAGGCGATACTCAGCACACCGACGGCGATGGCGACGGCGTGCCGTGCGAAAAACAGCTTTGCGGTCATAATGGTCATAAATTTATCAGATTTTCTAGTGCGCGCGATGAAAAGAGCGAAGTTTCAAATTTAAAGGGCGCTGCCGACTCATGCGGTGCGAGAAAATTTAATGATAGCGTTATAGCTATACAATTTGCTTCATAGGTGTGAAATTTTATCCTCGGCGCATCTTTAAATTTATAATATAAAGTGCGCCGTCTAATGCTGCCATGCTCGCTAAATTCGCAACGTTCGATTAAATTTTAATTATAAGAGAGCCGGTAAATTTTACATTTAGCGGCTGTGTCGGTCGCTAGCTACCGAAATTTTAATCCGCAAACACCTCATAATATCCTTTAAATTTTTACCCGCCTTTACCTGCCGCAAATTTAAATTTCGCTACAATCGCTTTTTAAAATTTTGCGCCGAGCGCGCGCAAGAAGCTAAATTTAAAGGATCAAGATGGATTTTCAAATAGACGGCGCGGACGGCGCGGCGCGCGCCTGCACGATCCGCACGGCGCATAGCACGATCCGCACCCCCATTTTTATGCCGGTCGGCACCGTGGGCGCGGTCAAGGCGCTCGATGCGACGGACGTAGCGCAGCTTTTAGGCGCGCAGATCATCCTTGCTAACACCTATCACATGTATCTGCGCCCGGGCTCGCGGGTGGTGGCGGGCTTCGGCGGGCTGCACGGATTTACGAAATTTCCTCGCAGCTTTTTGACAGACAGCGGCGGCTTTCAGGCGTTTAGTTTGCGCGCAAACACTAAAAACGACGAGGGCGGTATAAAATTTAAAAGCCACATCGACGGCAGCATGCATTATTTCACGCCGCGCTCGGTGCTGGATACGCAGTATGAGCTAAACTCCGATATTATGATGATTTTAGACGACTTGGTGGAGCTGCCGCGCGAGCCGGGCGCACTTAGCAGCGATGATAGATCGAGGCTTAAAAAGCGTATCGATCTAAGCGTCGCGCGCACGATAAAATGGGCTCGCGAGGCGATAGATTATCACGAGGCCATGAAATCTCGCGGCCTGCACGCGCATCAAAATATCTTCGGTATCATCCAAGGCGGCACCGACCCGCAGGCGCGCAAATTTTGCGCCGAAGCGCTGTGCGAGATGAGCTTCGACGGGCTTGCGATCGGAGGGCTTAGCGTGGGCGAGAAAAACGAGCTGATGTACGACACGGTAGAGGCCATGATGCCATACGTCGATGCGGCGCGACCGCGATATTTGATGGGGGTCGGCACGCCCGAGGATCTCGTCGAAAACGTCGCTCGCGGCGTGGATATGTTCGACTGCGTGATGCCTACGCGCAACGCCCGCAACGGCACGCTATTTACGAGCTTCGGCAAGATCAGCATCAAAAACGCGGGCTTTATCAGCGATCACGATCCGATCGATCCGCACTGCGACTGCTACACGTGCAAGCGCTTCAGCCGCGGCTACCTAAATCATCTATTTCGCGCGCGCGAGCTTAGCTTTTACCGCCTTGCTAGCATTCACAATCTGCATTATTACCTGCGCCTTGCTGCGGATATGAGGGAGGCGATAATGTGCGGGCGGTTTGCCGAGTTTAGGCAGGAATTCTACGCCGCACGAAACGGGGCGCGAGATTAAATTTCAGCAGGCGAGGGCGCGGAATTTAGTGCGATAGTTAAATTTAGCTGCGGCGGCGACGGGGCGGAATTTTAATACGGTGCGCGCGGTTAAATTTAAACGCGGCAAAATTTGGCGATGAAATTTAATTAGCTGCGGAGCGAGGAGCTTGTAGCTTTAAATTTTATTTGAATCCGCGCTTAGATTTTTGTATCAATTAGAATTTTATTTTGGCAAAATTTTATTATGATAGAGCTGTGTCTTGAAATTTCGCTGTAGAATGCGATGTGAAATTTAGCTTTGAATTTCGCGCCGAATTGCGTGAATAAAATTCTGCGTCGATATGTGCTGAGCGCGCGAGATTTAAAGATGGAATTTAGCGGTAGGATTTTACAGACGCGATGTAAAATTACTATGGCTTTTATCAAATAAAAGAGAACATTGCATCGAAATTCGCAGGTATTGGTGTATTTTTGTAAGCGTGCGTTAACGCATATAAAAGACATATATTGCTTTAGGGCTTGCGATCTGCGCCTACAATTGCGGAATTTTATTGCGATAAAATTTTACTTTGATAAACTTCAAATCCCCGCTAAATTCTGTCTTCGTGCTAAATTTTGTGATGAAATTTTGAGTGGAATTCTATCGTAGTAAAATTTCATCGCAGCCAAATCTGCGGTAAAATTTTGTAAAATTATTTTTTAATCCGCCTTAGCATACAAAATCCAAGGAAATAAAGCGGCGACATAACGATAAAAATTATGATGTACCTCCACGCCGTGCTCGCAAAAAATAGCCCCGTAAGCTCCATAAATTTCATCGACGCGCCAGTATAGCGGTCGCCGATGCCGATGAAAATAATAGCCGCGAACTCCACGAGCAGCGCAGGAGCAAATAGGATCGAGCCTGCGGTTTTGAAAAACATAAACGCAAACGCCTTGAACTTATAATAAAACGAAATGAGCCCAAATCCGATCACGCCGCAGATGAAAATCTGCTCGAACTCATCCAACCCCAGGCTCTTATCCTGCAGGATCGTAGAGATGACGCACAAGATGATAAAGACGTTGTAATTCGCCATTTGACGCATTGGGTATTGATCGTGCGTCGCTATGGAGAGCAGGTTTATCGCGCGGTTAAGCGGCAGCAGATAAAATAGCGCAAAACTAAGGAAAATCAGCAGATCCATCACCATATAAACCGTATCTTGATTGACGTAGTCTTGGATCTGCGAAAAAGATAGAAATATGCTTGCGATTTGCGAGCGGAATATCAAAATAATGACTATCGGCACTATGGGCAGGATTATGGATTTAAGCCCCTCCTTACGGATAGATGAAGTATAAATTTTACTCTCGACGCTTTGCGTAGTGCGCAGATCGTCGGTTTGGACGAACTCAAATCCAAAGAATTTCGGTTTTTTTGCACTAGCAGGCTTGGCTTTGCGGTTAAATTTAAATTTATTAAATTTTTTTGCGACCTTCGTTTCTTTTACGGCAGATATATCGTTCGTAATATTTTCGGTGGAGCTTTGAAAGGATGGCGCTTCGGATATATTGTCTTCTCTAAAATCCTTATCGCCAAAAATTTCATCGTTTTGCTTTGCAGCTTCTTTTGGCTGTGGGGTTACTTTTTGCGCTACGCGGTCTTTGGATTTAGAGCCCTCGACGCGCTTTATATTTATCGCGCTGGATGCTAGCGTGTCGAAGCTTACCTCATCGCCGTCGGTTAGGCTAGGATCGCGCTCGCCTAGCATTTCGTAGCTATACTCGACCCCGCCCGTGGCGACTATGACATTTTCACCTCTAATAAATCCGATAAGTCTCATATACTAATATTCCCCGATTTTTTAATGAGAAATATTAGTCAAAATGAACTTAAAAAACGATTATTCTACGGTGACGCTTTTGGCTAAATTTCGCGGCATAT
Source organism: uncultured Campylobacter sp. (assembly GCF_938045205.1). Lineage (GTDB taxonomy): Bacteria > Campylobacterota > Campylobacteria > Campylobacterales > Campylobacteraceae > Campylobacter_B. The sequence goes on along the minus strand of NZ_CALIMY010000024.1, from coordinate 27,305 downwards.
CCACGTCATTGCCAAGTCTGACGGAGATTTCAAGAGCTAGAATTTGTAAAATTATCATCATCTCAAAAAACTCGCTCATCGCGTGGCTCTGCTCGTTCGTTTTGATAAAATCATCCGCGATCTCTGGTTCTTCCGGGCTGATGGCTAAAATATACGCATCGCGCGCGGCAAGCTCTTCGACATTGCTTTTGGTTTTTTCATAAAGCGTATTTTTAGGCATTAACGCGATCGTAAAAAGGTTGGAATCCGCAAGAGCGATCGGACCGTGCTTCATCTCGCCGCTCGGATAGCCCTCCGCGTGCAGATAGGAGATCTCTTTGAGCTTGAGCGCGCCCTCAAGAGCGAGCGGATAGAAAATATCGCGACCGATAAAGAAAAAGCCGTGTCCGTGCAGATAGTGCTTGCTCATACGGTAAATTTTATCCTGCAAGCCGTCTTTGATCTTTAAAATTTGCGGGATATGAAGCATCGCCGAAATTTCAGCGGAATTCGTGCGCGCCGAGATGACTTCGCGCAGATTAGCAAGATACACGACGAACATCCATAGCACCATAACCTGTGTCGCAAAGGCCTTCGTAGATGCCACACCCTTTTCGATGCCCGCGCGGGTGAGGATCACGCTGCCTGCCATGCGCACGATTGAGCTGTTATCGACATTGCAGATCGCAAGCGTCCTAAGACCGGCTTTTTTAGCGATATGCAGCGCCTCTAATGTATCGGCGGTCTCGCCACTTTGCGAGATCACGATAAATAAGGAATTCTTGTTTAAAAATGGCTCCTTGTAGCGGAATTCGCTGGCAACTTCTACTTTTGTGCGGATTTTAGCGATGCGCTCGAAAAGATACGAGCTTACGAGCGCGGCGTGATAGCTCGTGCCGCAGGCGCATAGCACGACCTCGTCGATACCCTCAAACATCGCCGCATCAAGTTCGTCAAATTTTATCTTACCGCCCTTGATCACGCGCCCCATCATCGCTTCGGTTACGACTTGCGCTTGCTCGTAAATTTCTTTTTCCATAAAAAATCTAAAGCCCTCTTTTTGCGCGTAGCCTTTATCCTTCGGAAGCTCACTAAAGGCGCAATTATGCGGTTTAGAGTTTTTAAAAATGTCTATTTGTCCAAGCTTGGCAACGCCGTAAATTTGATCGTCCAGATACGCAGCCGTATTCGCAAGCCCGATGAGTGGAGCGTCTGAGGAGCTAAAGAAAATTTCGTTTTTATCGTTTTTTGCGACAATGAGCGGAGCTGCGTTTTTAGCAAAGAAAATTTCTCCGGGTGCTGCCTTTGTGATCAAAAGCGTTGCGTATGCGCCTTTTAGTCGTTTAATTGTGGCTTCGTACGCCTTAAATGCGTCGTTACTAGCCTTGAAATTTTTTTCAAAAAGATGCACGATTACTTCGGTATCGGTCTGGCTTAAAAATTTCACGCCGTCCGCTTCGAGCTCGTCCTTTAGCTCGATGTAGTTTTCGATGATACCGTTATGCACGACGAAGCTAAAATCTCCAAAATGCGGATGCGCGTTAAGCTCGGTGGGCTTTCCGTGCGTCGCCCAGCGAGTATGTCCGATCGCAACGCCAAAGCCTTGCGAAGTGAAATCTTTCATCTTTTCTTCGAGATTATTAAGCTTGCCGACCGCTTTGAAATACTTTATATTCGCACTCTCGTCCATCACAGCAAGCCCAGCGCTATCGTATCCGCGATACTCGAGTTCCTTCAGTCCGTTTATTATGATTTTTTTCTTCTCTTCATTTCCGATGTAGCCTACGATTCCACACATTTTGCTTTCCTTATTTAAAATTTAGTGCCCATTTTACTACGCTATTTTAAATTAACGAAATTCGGCTCTAAATTTAGTCCGCTTATCCGTTTTGTAAGCAAAAAATTATATAATTAGCACAAAATTTGGCTTGGGAAATCGATGGAAATTTTAGAAAAACTACAATGCGGCGAGAGATTAAATTACGAAGACGGCGTGAAATTATGGGATTTGGATCTTTTCGATCTGGGCAAATTCGCCTTTGCTATTCGCAAAGAAAAAAACGGCAAAAACGTCTATTTCAACGCAAATCGTCATATAAATCCTTCGAATTTATGCGCAGATACCTGTAAATTTTGCGCATTTTCGGCGCACCGCAAGAACGAAAACGCCTACACGATGAGCGATGATGAGATCATGCGTATCGTGGACGAGACCGTAGCGCGCGGCACGAAGGAGATTCATATCGTAAGCTCGCACAATCCGTTCGTTACGCCGCAGCAATATTTGGGAATTTTCAAAGCGATAAAGCAAAAATATCCGCTTCTGCATATCAAGGCGATGACCGCGGCGGAGATTGATTACTGGCGGCGAAAGTGGAAGATGGGCTACGAAGAGACGATAGGGCTGATGATGCAAAGCGGCGTGGATTCGATGCCTGGGGGCGGTGCCGAAATTTTTGACGAATGGATCAGGGATAAAATTTGCAAAGGCAAGGTCTCAAGTGAGCAGTGGCTGCAAATCCACTCGCTGTGGCATGCGCGCGGGCGTCAGAGCAACGCCACGATGCTCTTTGGCCATATCGAAAACCGCGCTCACCGTATCGATCACATCTTGCGCATCCGCGCGCTGCAAGATGAGAGCCTCTCTCACGCTAACGGCGGCGGTTTCAACGCCTTCATCCCGCTCGTGTATCAGCGCGAGAACAACTATCTGGACGTGAAGGGCTTTTTGGGCTCGGTCGAAATTTTAAAAACGATCGCGATTAGTAGAATTTTACTCGACAACGTCGCGCATATCAAGGCTTACTGGGCGACCTCGACGTTAAGCTTAGCTCTTGTGGCGCAGGATTTCGGCGCGGACGATCTTGACGGCACGATCGAGAACGAAAGCATTCAAAGCAGCGCTGGCGCCGGCAGCAAAAAAGGGCAGAGTAAGCGCGATTTTATCGATATGATCAGCACCGCAGGCTTTGTGCCCGTAGAGCGCGACAGCTTATATAATCAGATCGAAATTTACGAATAAATTCTAAAGGAGGAGCAAGTGGAGAAATTCTTTCATCTCGCCGCGGCAAAAACGTCGGTAAGGCAGGAGCTTATCGCAGGGCTTACTACGTTTTTGGCGATGATTTACATCGTGCCGGTAAACGCTAACATTATGAGCATCGCAGGTATGCCGTTTGATGCGCTGGTTACGGCAACCGCGCTTATTACGATAATCGCGACGCTATTTAACGGGCTCTTTGCAAATACCCCCGTCGCGCTTAGCGTCGGCATGGGGCTAAATGCGTATTTTACCTTTGCGTTGTGCGTGGATGCGAAGATGCCGTGGCAGAGCGCACTTGGCATCGTAGCGATAAGCGGGGCGCTTTTTACCGTGCTTTCGTTTACCAATTTTCGCGTTTGGGTTATCAAATCTATCCCGCTTGATCTGCGTCGCGCCATAAGTGCGGGTATCGGCGCTTTTATCTGCTTCATCGGACTTAAGCAGATGGGTGTCATCGCGCCTAGTCAGGCGACGCTAGTAACTTTAGGAAATTTAAAAGATCTAAACGTTTTGCTTGGAATTTTAGGCTTAGCGGTCGTGCTTGTGCTTTTCGTGCTTAGAATCAAGGCGGCGTTTATCTTAAGCATTTTGATTACTTCGTGCGTTGCGTGGGTGGCTGGAATTTCGCCCGCACCGCATGGCATAGTAAGCGCGCCAAGCGGCATAACGCCGATATTTGCTAAGCTAGATATCCCCGGAGCGCTAAAGCTCGCGTTCGTACCTTTTATAATCACATTTTTCGTTACGCATCTATTCGATAGCATCGGCACTCTCACCGGCGTAGGAAACCGCGCGGGGCTTTTTGGAGAGAACAGCAAAGACGGAATGAAAAAACTATCTAGAAATTTAACCTCCGATGCAATAGGAAGCGTTGCGGGCGCCGTTATTGGCACGAGCACGGTCACCGCATTTGCCGAGAGCGCCAGCGGCGTGGAGGCGGGCGGCCGCACGGGGCTTACTGCGGTATTTTGCGCTATATTTTTTGTGCTGACGCTGTTTATGCTACCGCTATTTAAGGCGATCCCCGCAAATGCGATCTATCCGATCCTCGTAATGGTCGGGGTTTTGATGTTTAGCGAGCTTGGTAAGATCGATTATAGCGACGCTGGAATTTTAATCCCTGCGTTTTTTATAGTATTTTTGATGCCTTTTACCTACTCGATCACCAACGGCTTAAGCTTCGGTTTCATCGCATATATCGTAGTTAGGCTTGCTCAGCGCAGGATAAAAGATTTAAATTTCGGCGTTTTGACGCTTGGCGCGATTAGCGTTTTAGTATTTTTGATGCATTAAATTTTAAGGAAAGATATGAGATTTTATAGTTTTGACGAGATGGACCGCGACGCAAGAGTTATAGCAAAGCAGGTTAGGGACGAATTTATGCCCGATGCAATCGTGGCGATCGCTAGAGGCGGGCTCACATTCGGCCACGCGCTAGCCAATGCGCTTGATATGCGGACGATATTTTCGATAAATTCCATCCACTACGCGGATACTAAAAAGCTCGACACCATCGACGTTTTCAACGTGCCCGATCTAGAGCTTTACAAACGCGTGCTGCTGGTGGATGATATCATCGACAGCGGCGACAGCATGGTCGAGATCAAGCGCGTGCTGCTGGAGAAATTTCCGCAAATAGAGCTTAAAACGGCGGTGATTTTTTACAAACCCAAGGCGCTTATCCAGCCCGATTTTAAAATTTCAAAGACGGATGAGTGGATAAATTTCTTTTGGGAAAATTATACGATAGAGGAATGAAGCGGCGCGCGGTTAAATTTAGCGGCTAAATTTTAAAGGATTCGGCGACTTAAATTTTATGAAATTCCGGCCGTAAAATTTAGGCTGTAAATTTAAAGCGCCCGTAGCAAGGATGAGAGTGAAGAAGCTTTATCAAAACGAAATTTTCGTAATCTCCATAATGTGCCTGCTTCAGGGCATATTTTTGCTTTATGCGATCTCAAATTTAAGCATCAGCTACTACGAAGCCGAAATTTTTTATGAGAAAAAATCCCTCGTTTCGCTAATCGCAAATTTAAGCTGCGAAATTTTCGGGCGCAACGATTACGCCCTGCGCGTGCCGTTTATTTTGATCCACTTCGCAAACGCCGCGATGATCTATAAAATTTCAAAATTTATTCTAAAGCGTCGCTTCGATAGAGTGGTCGCTACGGCGCTATTTATGGCGCTTCCTGCGTCGATGAGTAGCGCGATCTTGCTAAATCCCGCGGGCATCATCGTTTTTTTCACGCTGCTGGCGATATATTTTGCAAAGAGTGAATACAATATCGCGCTTTTCGTGCTTCTGTCCGTTTGTGCCCTGATCGACCGCGCGTTTTTTATGCTATACGTCGGCTTTGGAATTTGGGCGCTTTATACGCGCAAAAAGGAGCTTTTGCTGCTTTGCATAGCGCTATTTAGCTTCAGCGTGATCTTTTACGACGTAAGCTCGGAGGGCAAGCCGAAGGGGTATTTTTTAGATACCGTGGGCGTTTTTGCGGGCGCGTTTTCGCCTTTAGTGTTTTTATTTTTCATCTACACTATCTATAGAATTTGGATCAAAGAGGAAAAGAGCTTGCTGTGGTTCATCGCTACAAGCGCGCTTTGTCTGACGATGCTTTTTTCTCTAAGACAGCGCGTGCCGCTTGAGATGATGCTGCCGTATTGCGTCATCGCTACGCCTTTAATCATTCGGGTTTTGTTTAATTCGTACCGCGTTAGATTGCCTAAATTTCGTACCTTTCACAAGATCGCCGTGGGTGTGACGCTGGTAAGCTTAGCGGTAAGCTATTTTGCAGTGATTTTTAGCGATGTGATGTATGAGGCGATGTTCGCAAACAAGCCGCAGCGGCATTTTATCTATAAATTTGACGTAGCTAGGCAGCTGGCAAGTGAGTTAAAAAATCGCGGAGTAAAAAACGTAAGCTGCGAAGACGAGAGGCTCTGCCTGCGCCTGAAATTTTACGGACTGCCTAGCGGGGATAGCGCTTTTATCTATGCGGATGAGCCGGAATATGTCTCGGATCATAAAAATTCGATACAAAATATAGATATTTACAAGCGAGGCGTGCGAATTGCGAAATTTTATGTTAAAATATAAACAAAATTTTTATGAAAGGTAAAAATTATGAAAAAAGCATTTACTATGATAGAGCTGATTTTCATCATCGTGGTGGTTGGAATTCTAGCGGCGGTGGCGGTGCCTCAAATCAATCGAAATAGCCTTGTGGAGGCGGCAGATCAAGTAGCTGCTCATATTCGCTATACTCAGCAGCTGGCTATGAATGATAATAAATTCGATCCCGATGACCCGGATTGGTTTAAGAAGCTTTGGAGGATTCAGTTTAGTTATACTAATATTAAAGGTAGTGCCGAGGGTTGGACTTATACGGTGTATTATGATAGCACTATGAGCGGTAATCCTAACGGTAGTGCGGATCTGTCTGATCTATCAAGGGTTGATTTTGCCATAGATCCGCAAAATCCAAATAAAATTCTAAGTGCAGGTTTTCAAAATCAAGCGATAAATAGAAATGCTGAAAGAATCAATAAGAAGCTGAATTTAAGCAAAACCTACGATATTAGAAATGTCGAATTTACTAATTGTGGAGACCGGGCAAATCAAACTATAGTCTTTGATTCTTATGGGCGTCCTATGGGACAGGTAGCTGACTCTACAGTGCCATATGATAGGCTTTTTACATTTGATGAAAATAATAGACCATGCATAATTACACTTACTAATAATGCGGGCGAGCATGCCCTTATTACCATCCAGCCCGAGACCGGATATGTAAATTATACTTTGGCTTCCAATACCGGTCCCGGAGGGCAGTAGGATAATCCTACACACTTAAGGAGAATGATGAAAAAATACATAATGACGCCGATTTATTACGTAAACGACGTCCCGCACATCGGTCACGCATACACGACGATCATCGCCGATACGATGGCTAGATTTTACCGCCTGCAAGGACACGAGGTGTTTTTTAAAACGGGCACCGACGAGCACGGCCAAAAGATCGAGGAGGCCGCAGCCAAGCACGGCAAAAGCCCGAAGCAATACGCAGACGGCGTGAGCGCTAAATTTAAAGACCTGTGGGACGAGTTTGACATCAGCTACGATATGTTTTCGCGCACTACCGATTCCGCGCACGAGGCGGCGGTGCAAAACGTATTTCGCAAGATGTATGAAAAGGGCGACATTTATAAGGGCGAATACGAGGGCAACTACTGCGTAAGCTGCGAGAGTTTTTTTCCTTCCGCTCAGCTAATCGACGGCGAGTATTGCCCCGACTGCGGCAAAAAGACTAAAATTTTAAAAGAAGAGAGCTATTTTTTCAGGCTTAGCTCCTACGCAGAGCGGCTTTTAAAATGGTACGAGGATGAAAAGTGCATCCTGCCGCTAGGCAAAAAAAACGAGGTCGTAAGCTTCGTAAAAAGCGGCCTGAAGGATCTTTCGATCACGCGAACGGGCTTTGATTGGGGCGTTAAAATTCCGCCCGAGCTGAATGATCCGAAACACGTGATTTACGTCTGGCTGGACGCGTTGATGGATTATCTTAGCTCGCTCGGATTTTGTGCGGGCGGCGAGCGGATGGAGTATTGGGGCGACGCGCTGCATATCGTGGGTAAGGACATTTTGCGCTTTCACGCCGTTTATTGGCCTGCGTTTTTGATGAGCCTTGGGCTAAATATGCCGCGCAGCGTCGCAGCTCACGGCTGGTGGACGCGAGACGGCAAAAAGATGAGCAAGAGCCTAGGCAACGTCGTAGATCCGCGCGAGGTCGCAAACGCTTATGGGCTGGAGCAGTTTAGGTATTTCTTGCTGCGCGAAGTGCCGTTCGGTCAAGACGGCGATTTTTCGCAAAAAGCGATCATCAACCGCGTAAATTCCGAGCTTGCCAACGAGCTTGGAAATCTACTCAGCCGCATCGTCGGCATGAGTGCAAAATACTCGGACTACGTCATAAATTCCAAAGACGTGATGAAATTTTTCACCGCCGAGATCAAGGAAGCGAACTCATATCTAAGCGCCGCGCTTAGTGCGCTTGAGGAGGTCGCCACCAATAGATATTTAGAGGAGCTTTGGAGGGCGCTTGCTCTTGCGAACGCTTCGATCGCAAAATACGAGCCGTGGAATTTGATGAAAAACGGCGAGCAGCCTAAGGCACTGGCTCTCGTCGCATTGGTTGCAAATATTTTGGCTAAAGTCGCCGTACTGCTAAGTCCCGCGATGCCGAAGACGGCGGCACGTATCGCAGACACGCTCGGCTTTGAAATATCCACTCCGCTTTATGAAAAGCTAGTACTTCGTGGCGAAATTTTAGATTTTAAGGCCAAGCCGTGCGAGCCGCTTTTTACCAAGATCGATCACGAGCTAATGCCTAAAGCAGACTATGACAAGCTGGATGGCGCTGCAAATTCTGCAAGCGGTTCGGGCACAGACGCTGCGGCAAAAGGTGCATTAAATTTAAACGCAAACGCTTCCGGTTCGGGCGCTACGGCGCAAGAAGCCCAAGGCGCGGCATCTGAAGCTCAAATCAAAATCGACGATTTTAAAAAATGCGTTATCAAAGTCGGCACGATTTTGGAGTGCGAAAACATTGAGGGTAGCGAGAAGCTACTGCGATTTATGATCGATTTGGGCGAGGAGAAACCGCGTCAAATCATCAGCGGTATCGCGAAATTTTACGATCCTGCCGCGCTTGTCGGCAAGCAGATCTGCGTGCTGGCAAATTTAAAACCCGCTAAAATTTTTAAACATAGCAGCGAGGGCATGATTTTAAGCGCCGAGGACGGCAGCCTTACACTGCTTAGCACCCTCGCGCCTGTAAAAAACGGCGCAATCGTAGGTTAGCGATGAGGGCTTTAGCGCGCAAGGCTTCAAAGCTCGCTATCTACAGCGCGGCTGGGCTCTGCGCGCAAAAAAGCGGTGCTTCGGATAAAATTTTAAAGCTTTGCCGCCGCTGTGGCTTTGCCGCAAAGATCGGTGCAGGCGGGCTTGTATGCGCCACGCCTTTGGTGCTGAAACTCGGCGCTGGGGTTGCTTTAAAATTTGCGGCGCGTAAAATTTTAACACTAGGCATTTGCGAGCTGTCGAAGTCTGCCGCTTTAAAATGTGCAAAGTTCGGCGCGCGCGCGGTCGCGCACTCATTTTCACGCACCGATAAATTTACGGACGAGCGCACGAAAAAATATGCGAGCGCGGATGGCGAGAGCTCTAAAGCAAGCACCTCGTCGCGCAGAAAGCGCACGGCAGGTGTTTCTAGCGCAAGTATTAAAAAAGACGCCTTGCTTTCCAAAAGTGCCTCTGCTAAAAAAAATACAGCAACAAAAAGCGTGCCCGCAAAAAGATCTCCGCTCGCTAAAAAACCTGTACCTATCGCGAAAACCGCATCGACCGCCAAAAATATCGCAGTAGGTCTAGTCTCTACATCCACGGCAAAACCTACACCTGTCGCAAAATCAGCGTCCGTAAAAAGCGCCGCGCAAAATAAAATTTCCGCGCCAAGCGCAAAATGGACACCCGCTAAAAGTGCCTCTCAGAATGCAAAATCTCGCCGCGTCGCAAAAAATACTGCTACGTCTGCCGTAATTGCCGCAAAAGAAGCCGTCGCGTCAGGCGCAATCTCCGCATCTACCGCAAAGCAGCCGCGCCGCGCCGCAAAGAGCGCGCCCTTTAAAAGCTCCGCCGCAGGGAAGGCGTAATGGTAAATTTATTAAATTTAACCCGTATCGTAAACGGAACGATGCTAAATAATCCTGCGATCTCCGCGGTCGAGATCTTTGCGATCGAGCCTGCAAAGGTCGCGAAAAAAGGCGCTTTCATTGCACTCGGCGCAAACGAGCGCGATGTGCGCACCGCGATCGATAACGGCGCGTACGCGATCATTTTCGATAACAATTTCAAGCCGCTCAACGACGAGATCGCCTTTATAAAAGTCGAAAATTTATGCTCGGCGCTCGTGCGACTGATAAAATTTTTGGGCGAGACGTGGCGGCACGGCTTCGTGCTGATAAATGAGGTGCAAAGCGAGATCTTGCGATACACGAGTGTGCCGAAAAATTTGATGTTTGCGCCGCGCAGCAAGGGCGAGCTTTTTATCAGCCTTATGAATGCCAAAGAGAAAAATACCTACTTCACCACCGACGCCGAGCTTTTACAAAGCCTCGGTATCTCGCCCGTCCAGATTCCCGCGAGCGACGATTTTAGGCTGCTTTACGGCGGCTCGATATTTTACAGCAGCTTCGTTTTCGGCGGGCTTTATTATTCAAACTTAATCTTTCCGCAGCTGTTTTTGCCCGAGCTATGCGGCGTGATCGAGTATCTCTCGCGCAAAAACATACCCTTTAAATTTCAAAGCTTAAGCGCATTCGGTCATTTCGAGCCGATTTTTGTGGATAGATTTTTTAACGTTAGCTCGCTTGGCGGAAGCTATCGCGCCTTTATCGCCGAAAGCGATCCTGAGCTTTTTGCGCGCGAGGCTGAGTTTTTGCGCGCAAAATTCCGCGAGAAAATTATCGTCTGCGCCAGCTGGGAAGATCGCTTGGACGGCGTTAAGATCGACTTTCGCTTCAATAAGCTAAGCGCGCTAAAGAGCCTGCCCGAGTTTCACTACGCGCTGGTTTTTGTGGAAAAGAGCGCGATCTTGCAGCTTCTAAATCAAAAACCGCAAGAAAAAAATCTATTTTTTTAAAGGCAGCGGATGCAGAGCTTGAGTGAAATTTTAAACGGAAATTTTTGGATAAAGAGGCTTTACGAAAACGGGCTATTGCGCGAGGTAAAGGAGCAGATCGGCACCGAGCTTGAGATCGCGCACGCAAGCTATATCGAGGTCAAAAAAGAGCGTTCGCAGGCGCTGCTTTTTACGAACGTGCGAAACGCGCAGGGCAAACGGATGCCGCCGGTGCTAACCAATATTTTCGGCTCCTTCGAGGCGTTAAATTTAATCCTCGGTCGCAAACCTGACGAGATCGCCGCCGAGATTGAAAGCCTGCTAAAGCCGAAGCGTCCGCAAAACTTTAGCGAAAAAATTGATTTTTTAGCACACTTAATCTCGCTTCGTAAAATTTTTGTAAAGCGCCTTAACGGTCGCGGCGAGTGCCAACAGGTCGCGCATCTAGGCGCTGATGTCGATTTGGGCGAGCTTCCCGTGCTTAAGACCTGGGAGAATGATGGCGGCGCGTTTATCACGATGGGGCAGGTTTATACGAAAGATCTAAACTCGCAAACGCAAAATCTCGGCATGTATCGCCTGCAAATTTACGGGCGCGACCGCTTGGGGATGCACTGGCAGATACACAAAGACGGCGCGGGCTTTTTCGACGAATACCGCAAAGCGGGGCGCAAGATGCCCGTATCCGTGGCGATCGGCGGCGATCCGCTCTATATCTGGTGCGGCCAGGCGCCGCTGCCGAAGGGGATTTTTGAGCTGCTGCTTTACGGCTTCATCCGCCGCAGCCCCGCTCGCCTCGTAAAATCGCTTACGAATGAAATTTACGTTCCAGAGGGTGCGGACTACGTGATCGAGGGCTTTGTCGATCCCGCAGTAAGCGAGCCGGAGGGGCCTTTCGGCGATCATACCGGATATTACACGCCGGTAGAGCCATTCCCGGTGATGGAAGTTAGCGCGATCACGCATAAGCGCGCGCCCGTATTTCACGCCACAGTCGTGGGCAAGCCGCCGCTTGAGGATAAATTTATGGGATATGCGACCGAGCGGATCTTTTTGCCGCTGTTTCGCACGAGCGCGCCCGATCTGATCGATTATAAAATGCCCGAGAACGGCGTATTTCACAATCTGATTTTGGCTAAGATCGCCGTGCGCTACCCCGCTGCTGCCAAACAGATCATGCACGCGTTTTGGGGCGTGGGGCAGATGAGCTTCGTAAAACACGCCGTCTTTGTGCCGCAAGACGCGCCGAGCTTAGATGAGTACGAGGCGCTTACGAAGTACGTCCTAAACCGCATAGGCGCGCGCAGCCTCGTTTTTAGCGAGGGTGTGTGCGATCAGCTCGATCACGCAAGCCCGAACTCCTGCTTCGGCGGCAAGCTCGGCATCGATGCGACGGTTGATCTAAGCTCGCAGGCGCCGCAAATTTTAAGCGACGAGGAGCTGCTAGCGAAATTTCAAAGCGAGGAGCCCGCTATTTTGGCGCTTAAGCAGCACTTTTGCGATACGAAAAACCCGCTCGTGCTAATAAACATAGACAAAAAAGAGCTCGTAGAGCGGAGCTGGCGGCGGATTTTGAAATTTAGCGAGCATTTTAAAATTTTGATTTTTACCGATGCGGGGAACGACGCGAGCAACCTCTATATGAGCGTTTGGCGCGTCGTAAATAGCATCGATGCGCTGCGCGACGCGTTTGTGGCACAGGACGATCGCATCTGCATCGACGCTACGAGCAAGCACGAGTGGGAGGGCTATATGCGCCGGTGGCCGCAGGAGACGCTCTGCAGCCGCGAAGTCGTAGCAAGCCTCATAGAGCGGGGCATCGTGCAGAACGAGCCCGAGCTATTTAAGAAATTTGAAATTTTTTGAGGGCGCAGGGCGGAATTTCGCACGGATCTGAAATTTTAAAATTTAGCTTTGGTTTTAAGGCTGCGCGTTAAATTTAAAATAAATTTATTTGAATTTATGTGTTTAAGCGGTGAAATTTTGTAAAATTTTCAATGGTAGAAATAGCAAAATTTTTAAAATCTTTATAAAATTTGCAATAGCTAGATTTAGGAAGTATAAACGTATTGCGTATTTAGGATATGCCACAAATCCGAAGTCGGACGGGCTCGCGTGTCAAAGCCAAAGCAAGCCCGCGGCTTCAAAGCTTTGAAATTTTAAAAATTTAAGGATCATATAAATTTAATGAAAGTAAGATCGTCAATTTTTTACACCATCACGTTCATCTTCGCGCTCGCCGCCGTGGGCGTTTCGCTCGCGCTACTCTGGCTCATCGGCTACGATCAGCAAAACTACACCCGCGAGCTAAACTCCAAATACTCCATCGTTGCGCGCGCGAACCTATATCAGATGAGCAAGCTCATCAGCGATGTCGAATACGACCGTCAGGTTGCAAATTTCGAGTTTTCGACTATCCACGATGAAGCCAAGCGCGATGAGATCATCAAAGGCGCTGAAATTTTAGATAGCATCTCCGCAGACATCGGCTCCGCAGACATCTTGCTGTTTAAGCGCAAGCACTATCTAAAAATCACGCACGCTGGCGAGACGCGGCTTTTAAACGACAAGGAGTATCAGCCCTATCGCTACGATATTTTCAAAGCGATCTACGGCGTCATTTTGGTGATCATCCTGCTTGCGTATATTTTCATCATCCGCAAAATTCGCCCCCTTCGCAAGCTCAAGCGCCAGATCGATAAATTTGCTAAAGGCAGCCTCCAGATCAAGGATGTAAGCGCGGGAAACGACGAAATTTCCGAGGTTTCGCACGCATTTTACGAGGCGGTCACGCAGATAAATAAGCTTAACGAATCGCGCCATCTGTTTTTGCGAAACATAATGCACGAGCTCAAAACTCCCATCACAAAGGGTCGCATCGCCGTCGAGATGATCGAGCACGGCAAAAATCAAGAGCGCCTCATCTCGGTCTTTGAGCGGCTGGAGAGTCTAATCAACGAATTTGCGGCAGTAGAGCGCGCGACTGCGGGCACGGCGCTAATCGAGCGCGGAATTTTTCCCATGGATGAAATTTTAAAAGAAGCGCTCGGCATCGCGATGATCGAGCCCGGCTGCGTCACGCTGCAAAATCCGCTAGGCCTGAGCTTAAACGTCGATTTGAAGCTCTTTTGCGTCGCAGTGAAAAATTTAATTGACAACGCCGTAAAATACGCCTCAGACGGTAAAATTTTAATCCGCTTAGACGCCCAGACGATGAACTTCATAACGCTCGGCGAGCCGCTGCAGAAGGACTTTAGCTACTACAAAGAGGCCTTCGTCAAGGGCACGAACGCTAAGCAAAGCTTCGGCCTAGGGCTCTACATAGTCGATAATATCGCCAAGGCGCACGGACTAAAATTCCTCTACCGCAGGCAGGACGAGCTAAACGTCTTTTATTTCGAGGGGATAGAAAAGATAGCGACGTTATGAAATTTAAGCACATTTTTTATATTATTGCGCCAAAAATTCGAAACGAGAAGATGCGAAATTTCATATTTTTAGCGCTATTTTTAACCGCGACCATATTTTTTCTACCTCGCGGCGCACAAGCCGAGAGCTTCATCACCGACGAGGAATACGGCGCGATGCTGTACAAAAACCCGCGCGGCATCGGCTGCAATAAGTGCCACGGCGAAAAGGGCGAGGGCTCGCTGATCGTAAAGTATAAAGAATTTAACCGCACCGCGGGCGCCTATTATGAGCGCGCCCTAAATGCGCCGCCGATCAACAATCTCTCGCTTCAGGAGCTCGCCGACGGCGTCAGCAGCTCGCGCGACGTGATGCCAAGCTACTTCCTGACGCAAAACGAGATCATCATCATCTACAAATATATAAAATCGATAAATCAACCAAAAAAGAAGGAGAAAAAATGAATAATCACGACGAATTTTTAGCAGCACAAAAACTTATCCCAGGCGGCGTAGATTCGCCTGTGCGAGCATTCGGCAACGTAGGTGGCGAGCCTTTTATGGTGGATCGCGGCGAGGGCTCGTACATCTACGACGTCGAGGGCAAAAAATATCTCGACTTCGTGCAGAGCTGGGGTCCGCTCATCTTCGGTCACGCCGATGTTGACATTGAGCGCGCCGTCGTGCAAACCGCCAAAAAGGGACTAAGCTTCGGCGCATCCAGCCCGCTTGAGACGCAGCTCGCCTCGCTTGTGCTAAAAAATTTCGATTTCCTAGATAAGATCCGCTTTACCAGCAGCGGCACCGAAGCCACTATGAGCGCGATTCGTCTTGCGCGCGCCTTTAGCGGACGAGATAAAATTTTAAAATTTGAGGGCTGCTATCACGGCCACAGCGACAGCCTGCTCGTCAAAGCGGGCAGCGGCGCAAGTACCTTCGGTAACGCAAGCAGCGCGGGCGTGCCGCAGGATGTCGCAAAAAATACCTACCTAGCCAGATACAACGACATTCAAAGCGTAAAGGACGTCCTAGCGCAAAACGACATCGGCACGATCATCATCGAGCCGATCGCGGGAAATATGGGCTTGGTACCGGCTGATCTAGAATTTTTAACCGAGCTTCGCGCGCTGTGCGACGAGAAAAAGATCGTGCTGATAATCGACGAGGTAATGAGCGGCTTTCGCGCGAGCGAGCTAGGCAGCTACGGCATCTACGGCGTCCGCGGCGATCTGGTAACCTTCGGCAAGGTCATCGGCGGCGGTATGAGCGTGGCGGCGTTTGCGGGCAAGCGCGAAATCATGGATATGATAAGCCCGCTAGGAGCGGTGTATCAAGCGGGCACGCTAAGCGGAAACCCCGTCGCAATGGCCGCGGGCATCGCCAGTCTAAGTAAAATTTACGCTAGCGGCGGACTTTACGAAAGGCTCGGTGAGCTAGCACGTAGGTTCACGAACGAGCTTTGCGCCATAGCACAGCGCCGCGGCATCGCGCTGCAAACCAGCTGCGTAGGCTCGATGTTCGGCTACTTTTTCGCAGACGAAGAGGTGCGCGACTACGACGGCGCCTTGCGGGCAGACACCGCGCGCTTTGCGAAATTTCACGGCGAGATGATTAAGCGCGGCGTATTTTTGGCGCCTAGTCAGTTTGAGACGGGCTTCATCTGCGCCAGCATGAACGAAGCGCAGATCGACTTTGCGCTAAACGCCGCGGATGAAGCGATGGCGGCGCTTTAAGAGCTGCGTTTTAAATTTAATCGGATTTTAGATGAGAGTAACGAAAAATTTAAACAAAATCGTAAAGGGCGCCTGCGACATCAGCCTTGGCATCTCAATCGTCGTAGCGATCGGCATCGGCGTAGCTATCGGGCTTGGGCTGCGGCACCTCACGGGCTCGCTGCTTCTGCTCTGGTTTGGAATCGCTATCGGCATCGCGGCGGCGTTTCTGAACGTTTACCGCGCGTGCAAGGTGCTAAATTCGAGCCTAAAAGAGCTCGAGGACGATCCGAAATACAAGGCCGATCCGAAAAATTTCGACGATGATGATGAATGGGATGAGCGGGATTGAATAGACGATTTTTGCTCATATACTGCGCGCTAAACGCGGCGTTTGCCCTGCTTGGGCTAGCGCTTTGCGGCGCAGGATTTTTCGGCTCGGACTCTTTCGGCGTGCGGGCGCTTGCGTGGCTTCTTAGCTTGGAGGCCGGATTTTTGGGCGCATTCGGCGCGGCATATTTTTCATTTCGCGCTTACCGCAACAAGATAAAAGATGAACTCAGAGCCGGCAAATACGATGAAATTTTACGGCAAAGCCCTAAAAATTCCGCAGATTTCATAAGCGGCGAAATTTCCGATAGCGATACGAATTCCGCAAGCCATGGCGGCGAAAACCAAGGCGGTGCGAGCGACGATGAAATTTCATACGGCAAAATTTGCGGAGGCGAAATTTTAAATAGCGAAAATTTTAGCGGCGCAAATTCAGGCGCTGAAATTTTAAATGCTCAAAATTCCAAAGACGCCGTAAATTTCACTAGCGGTGAGACCCGCATCGAAAACGGCGATAGCTGCGTCACGCACGATGAGACCGCCGCCGAGTGTGCCGCAAACTCCGCCGCCGATATAAATTTTACTCGCAGCTCAAATTTAGACGCCGAGTACAGCAGAGCCGCTGCTGGCGAGTGCGACGTAAATTCTACGAAGAGCGACGACAAAACCTCCGCTTACAACGCGACCGCTTTGGGACACGCCGCCGATAAATTTAATATGAAAGATTGCGCGACTTGCGGCAACTTGCAGAGCGATATAAGGGACGAAGCTAGCGATAGTTCGCAAGGCGACATAGGCGAACGTTGCGACGACTTGAAAAGCGGAACGAGCGGCGACCTGGACGACGACGTAGATAGCGGCGAGTGGAGCGATGGCACAGATAGCGGCAATCGTGGCGGCGATGTAGATAGCAGCGAGCCGGGCGACGGTACGAGCGATTTTGGGGGCGGAATTGGCGGCGCGCGCGACGGATCAAAGGATGACTTCGAAGGCGCGGACGATTTTGAGGGCGAGCTTGAGCAGAGCGAGGTTCGGAGTAATTTTGCGGGGGCGTTTTTATCTCCGTTTAAAATTCTGTCCTACGCGGCGCTCGTAGCGGCGATTTACCTGCTTGCCAAGCTGTCCTTGCTAAACCCGCTGGCGATTATTTTGGGCGTTACGATCATTCCTCTGGGTACGATGATGGTTGCCTTCGCTGACAAAGAGGCGCGCTAAAGTTCAAACAGCGCGAGTGGACGCTTTAAATTTTAAAATTTAGCGTCAGCGGGATTGAGCTCAGATCGGCGCAGGATAAATCGCAGCAACGCCCGCCGTCGCGAGCCGTGCTACAGACACCGCGCGTTTCTGCACGTACCCGGGCGGGCTAAATTTATAAAATTTGCGGCGCGCATCTTTGAACTTCTGCGTAAATTCAGATCGACGCGGCGAGCCATAAAAATTTTACGCAGCCTCTTCCAAGCGCATAATTTCGGAACTAAATTTTACCGCCGCAGATTGCAAATACGGCGCGAAATCCTTATCTATATTTAATTAAATTTTAGCTACCATTACGCAAAATTTGAGGAAAAATTATGAATTATGATACCTTGAAAAAAATCTTTTTTCGATTCGATCCAGAAACCGCTCATAAGATCGCAGAATTCGGACTTCGCACGCTCTATGCGACTCCGGGCGGGCTTGAGGCTTTGGCAAAATTCGGCGTTTATAAAGATGAAATTTTAACTCAAAATATATGGAATCTCAGCTTCGATAACCCCGTAGGTATCGCGGGCGGCTTCGACAAAAACGCCACGATGATCGCGCCGCTGGCCGCTCTTGGCTTCGGGCACATCGATTTTGGTACATTTACGCCGCGTCCTCAAAGCGGCAACGAAAAGCCGCGACTTTTTCGCCTCGTTAGCGAGCAGAGCATTCAAAACGCGATGGGTTTTAACAACGAAGGTGCTGATGTTATCGAGCGTCGCGTGCGAAAAATTTATCCTTTTGTAATCCCGATCGCCGCAAATATCGGCAAAAACAAAGCCACCTCGAACGAGGATGCACTAAGCGATTACGAAGCCTTGGGCCGTAAATTTAACGGGCTGTGCGATTTTTTTATCATCAACGTAAGCTCGCCGAACACCCCGAATCTGCGTGCTTTGCAAGAAAACAGCTTCATAAACGAGCTGATTGGAGCGATGAAAAAGATCACGAACAGACCGCTCGTCTTAAAGCTGGCGCCCGATATGAGCGCAGATCAGGCGATTGCGCTGTGCGAGTGCGCGGTGCAAAGCGGCGCAAGCGGCATCATCATAAATAACACGAGCGTCGATTATTCGCTAAGTCCCAACGCTAGGGACTTTGGCGGCCTGAGCGGTAGGCTGATCACCGAAAAATCGCGCGAGCTTTTCGCGCAGGTCGCTCGCGAGCTTTTCGGCCGCACGATCCTAATCAGCTGCGGCGGCATAGACAGCGCGCAGGAGGCCTACGAGCGCATCAAATCGGGCGCGAGTCTGGTTCAAATTTTTACCGCCTTTATCTTCAAGGGTCCGTTCGTCGCCAAAGCGATCAACGAGGGGTTGGCGGAACTTCTGCGCGCAGACGGCTTCAATAACATAAGCGAGGCGGTCGGGGTAAATTTAAAAGATCGCGCGGGCGAAGGATACGGCATCAGAAATGATCTGGCGGAAAATCTCGGCAACGGCGCGAATTTGCGCACTTGCGAAGACAAAGAGGCAGATGCTAAAACGGATAAAATTTCGAGTGCGACCGAAGGTGAGGAAACGAGCGAAATTTCAAACGAGCCCGAAAGCAGGGATGCGGACAGAATTTCTAACGACAACAAAAGCGAAATATCGAGCGCCCAAGCTGATAAAATTCTCGCCGCTAAAACAGATGAAATTTCGAGCATTCAAGCAGATAAAATTCCGAGCGTTAAAATAAGCTCAAGCTCTGAAGCAGACGAAAATTTCAGCGCTTCGGCAAATTTAAACGCCTTGATAAACGCAGATACCGCGACGGATCAAAGATCAATCGAGCAAAGCGGTGTAGAGAGCGAAAATTCAGAGATTAAAAGTAAAAAACGAAGTAGCGCAAAAAGCGAAAATTTAGAGGCTAAAAGCACAAAGCAAAGCGGCGCGGATCGAAAGTCGGATAAAATTTCAAAAACTACCTCCAAAAGCAGCGTAAGCCCCAAACGCGGAAAAATTTCAAAGGACGCTGCGCAGAATGACGCTGCGCAGGATAGCGCCTCGCAGCAGAAAGATGCCGCAGCTAAAAATCTCTCGAAAAGCGATGCAAAGAGCGAGGATTTAGAGGCCAAAAAAGCAAAACAAAGCGGCACGGCGAGCAAAACTGTCAAAACTAAAACCACGTCGAAAAATAAAACCGCAACTGAAGCTGCACCAAAAAACGACATAGAAAGTAAAAATTCTAAAACGAAAGCCGCACCAAAAAGTAGCGCGGAAAGCAAAAGCTTAAAAGCCAAAAATGCAAAGCAAAGCAGCGCAAAAACTAAAAATGCCGAGGCTAAAGAGACCAAAGAGCTTAAAGAGGTCAAAGAAGCGAGCGGCGCCCAAGACGCGGAGCAAAACTCAAGCAAAAAACGAAAGGCGAAAAAAGATTAATGTTTCCGAAATTTAAGAAAATCACGCTGCAAAACGGGCTTCAAATTTATCACATTCCGATGAATAAAGGCAGTGGCGTCATCAGCGTGGACGTGTTTTACAACGTCGGCTCGCGCGACGAGGTGATGGGCAAAAGCGGCATCGCGCACATGCTGGAGCATCTAAATTTTAAATCCACGAAAAATCGCAAGGCGGGCGAGTTCGACGCGATCGTAAAGGGTTTTGGCGGCGTGAATAACGCAAGCACGGGCTTTGATTATACGCACTACTTCATCAAGTGCGCGAGCTCAAATTTAGAGGTCTGCTTGGATCTTTACGCCGATATCATGCAAAACTTAAGCCTCAAAGACAAAGAATTTCAGCCCGAGCGCAAGGTCGTGCTTGAAGAGCGGCTGTGGCGCACCGATAACGATCCGTTCGGATATCTATTTTTTAGGCTCTACAACGCCGCGTTTTTGTATCATCCATACCACTGGACGCCGATCGGCTTTCGCAAGGACATCGAAAACTGGAGTATCAAAGATATCAAGGAATTTCACGCTAAATTTTATCAGCCGCAAAACGCCGTGTTGCTGATCACCGGCGACATCGGCGAAAAGGCTGCGTTTGATGCGGCTAAAAAACACTTCGCGCCTGTAAAAAACAAAAGCGAAATTCCGAGCCTTCACTGCACCGAGCCTGCGCAAGACGGCGAGAAGCTTAGCATTATTTACAAAAACAGCGAGGCGCAGATCGTAGCGGTCGCCTTTAAAATTCCGCCGTTTAACCATCCTGACGCCGCGGCGATCAAAGCGATGGATATATATCTTAGCGGCGGCAAGAGCTCGCTTTTGCAGCGCGTGCTAGTCGATGAAAAAAAGCTCGCCAATCAGATCAACATCTACGATATGAACGCCAAGGACGAGAATTTATTTATAGTCTTTGCCGTCTGCAACCAAGGCGTAAGCGGCGAGGCGCTGAGAGATGAAATTTTAGCGCTGATCGAAAAAGCTAAAAAAGCTAAAATAAGCGATGACGATATGCTAAAGATCAAAAACACCCTAAGCAGCGATCTGATCTACTCCCTCGACAGCGCTAGCAAGGTAGCGCAGATGTACGGCAGCTACATCGTCCGCGGCGATCTGGACGCGCTATTTAGGCTGGAGCGCGAGATCAAAAGTCTAGATAAAAATGCGGTTAAAAAAGCGATGAAAACCTATCTAAGCCTTAAAAGCTCCACGAGCATTATCTTACGAAAGGAAAACGATGAATAAAAATGTCATAATCGGCTCTATGACGGCGCTGATCACGCCTTTTAAAGAGGGCAAACTCGACGAGCAGACCTACGCCAAGCTTATCAAAAGACAGATCGCAAACGGCATAAGCGCGGTCGTGCCCGTCGGTACCACGGGCGAGAGCGCGACGCTGACGCACGACGAGCACCGCGTCTGTATCGAAATCGCGGTAGATGCGTGCAAGGGCACGGACGTCAAGGTGCTAGCGGGCGCGGGCAGCAACGCAACTCATGAAGCGATCGGGCTCGCGCAGTTTGCGCAGGCTCACGGCGCGGATGGAATTTTATCCGTAGCGCCCTACTACAACAAACCCACCCAAAAGGGACTCTATCTGCACTACAAGGCGATCGCAAGCTCGGTAGATCTGCCGGTACTGCTATACAACGTGCCAGGGCGCACCGGCTGCGACATAGCCGCAGATACGATCATCAAGCTTTTTAACGACTGCGAGAACATCTACGGCGTCAAAGAAGCTAGCGGCAGCATCGATAAATGCGTCGATCTGCTAGCGCACGAGCCGCGCCTTAGCGTGCTTAGCGGCGAGGATGCGATCAACTACCCGATCCTAAGCAACGGCGGCAAGGGCGTGATCTCCGTTACGGCAAATTTACTGCCCGATTACACGGCGAGACTAACGAAATTTGCGCTGCAAAATGAGTTTTTAAAGGCCAAGCAGATCAACGACGATCTCTATGCGATCAATAAAATTTTATTCTGCGAGAGCAATCCGATCCCGATCAAAGCGGCGATGTATATCGCGGGCCTGACACCGAGCTTAGAGTACCGCTTGCCGCTTTGCGAGCCGAGCGCGGAAAATCTCAAAAAAATAGAAAACGTAATGAAACAATACACTATCAAAGGATTTTAATTGACGAACGAATTTAAAGGAAAAACGCTAGTTATCAGCGGCGGCACGAGAGGCATAGGCAGGGCGATAGTTTTGGAATTCGCAGCTGCGGGGGCAAATATCGCTTTTACGTATAATTCCAACGAGGAGCTGGCGACTTCGCAAGCAGCCGATCTTGAGAAGGCTTACGGCATCAAGGCGCGCGCTTATGCGCTAAATATCCTAGAGCCCGAGACATATAAGGAGCTCTTTGCCAAGATCGACGAGGATTTTGCGCGAGTGGATTTTTTCATCTCAAACGCCATCATCTCGGGTCGCGCGGTCGCGGGCGGATACACTAAATTTATGAGGCTAAAGCCGCGCGGTATCAACAATATCTTTACCGCGACCGTAAATGCCTTCGTCGTGGGCGCACAAGAAGCCGCAAAACGCATGGAAGCGGTAGGCGGCGGCTCGATCATCTCGCTTAGCTCCACGGGAAATTTAGTCTATATCGAAAACTACGCGGGTCACGGTACGGCGAAAGCCGCCGTCGAAGCGATGGCGCGCTATGCCGCGACCGAGCTTGGAGAGAAAAACATTCGCGTAAACGTAGTAAGCGGCGGCCCGATCGAGACGGACGCGCTTAGGGCCTTTACGAACTACGAAGAGGTGCGCGACAAAACCGCCGAGCTTAGCCCTCTAGGACGTATGGGGCAGCCGGAGGATTTGGCGGGAGCATGTTTATTTCTATGCTCGAGCAAGGCTAGCTGGGTGACGGGGCACACCTTCATCGTCGACGGCGGAACGACCTTTAAATAATGCTAAATTTACCCAATATTTTAGCGAGCTTTCGCGTTGCGCTGGCGCCGCTGTTTTTTTGGCTGATCCTACTAGCCGGCCATGCGAACGGCGGTATGGTAGGCTCGGTACACGTCAGCTGGATCGATTATTTTGCCGCGCTAGTCTTCGTCATCGCCTCCGTCACGGACTTTTTCGACGGATACATCGCGCGCTCTTGGAACCAGAAGACCAAACTAGGCGCCATCATCGATCCGCTCGCCGATAAGATGCTGACGCTTGCGGGCTTTTTGGGACTTATGTTTATCGGACGCGCTAGCCCGTGGGCGATCTATCTGATCCTAATCCGCGAGTTTTTCATTACTGGCCTTCGCGTGGCGATGGCGGGCGACGGCGTAGAGGTCGCCGCGTCGATGGCGGGCAAGGTAAAGACGGTCTTTCAGATGATCGCTATCGGCTGGCTAACGATGCAATGGCCCTATGCAAACACCCTACTCTGGATCGCAGTTGTACTGACGCTATATTCGGGCTTTGAATACGTCGCGGCGTATGCTAAGGCTACGAAAAAGAGTTAAATTTTAGGCTAGATATGGCTTTCGTATTTGAAGATAAAATCAGCGAGAAAAATACAAGAAAGCATATTTTCGACGAAGTTAAAGCCGATGTTGAAGATAAAATCGACAAAGGATTGCTCCCATTTCGCTGTAGTCTATTATACTTCACACCCGCCTGGCGAATAGACAGAGAGCTTGACGCTTGGTTAATGGGCTACGGGAGCTTTAGCGGCTTTTGGGATCATTGTAATTTAGATTTTAACGCATATAGATTGTATTATCAAGGCAAAATGTTTGATGCAGTCATTACTTACGGTGCTTGGTTCGGCGATTTTAGGATGATAAATGGACAGAAGCGACGTATCCATAAACTCTATGCGCTAGAACCTAGAAGTAGCGGCAAGCTCAGCAAAAGCGATATTTTTAAAATTTTGCAAGACGCCCTTAGCGCCGAAAATGAAAATGTTTTGCTAATAGACGCCCTGGATTACAACATTGATTATGTAGGTGGATTTTTAATTGACGGATACCGCTTTGAGGATAACCTAGAGCAAATCATAAATCCATTTAGAAATCAACACGGCCTAGCTAGCTTAAGCCGAGATGAGATAGATGGTCTGTGGTGTATCTCAAAGGAGCTAAACGAGATTTTTCTTATAAAAGTGGGCTCGGCTGGCAGTAATGATCTTTTTACGCTTACCCATTACAATCACGGTTATTACGAATACCACGCAAATATAGTACTAAAGCAAATTTCCAACAAAACCGTAGATGGAATAAATGAAATCAGATATAAGATAAAGAAAATAGAAATTTTAGGCGATCGCAGCGCCGCGCCGACGCAAGGCAAAATAAAACGACTAATACGCAAAATGTTTAGATCCACTTGCGAAAGCGGATTAAAGGGCTTTAGTCCAAATTTAATAGATGAAAAATTTAAACTAAGCTTGATCTCACATTCATTTGAAGAATCAGAATTTTTTATCAAACTAAAACAATGGATTGTGAAGCTACAAAACCTCATCGTAAAGCGTTAGAACACGCGCTTAAGTGGGTTTTAGCGATAGAATTTTAGCATAAAATTCCACTTATAACGGCGACACGGAATTTTAAAATTTCACGTTCAAATTTTACCGATAAAATTCTATAGATGCTTGATCTATGCACGCACGGCGGCGTGCTAAGCTTATAAAATTTGAAAGATAAAATTCCGCCGCACAAAAAATTTCACGGCGTAAAATTCCGTTTAAACCGCCGCACAAAATTTCACGGCGGCGCGGCAGTGTTTCAAAACATGACGGAATTTCAAAGCGCGACAAAATTTTAGAGTATGACGACTTGCTAAGACATAATGAAATTTCAAAGCATAGCGGCAGTTCAAACCACAAAGCCTCGTGCGGCGAAATTTTATAATCCGCTCCGCAAAATTTCGCGGTAAAATTTCGCTTTTAAATTTTAAATTCCTCGTGCTGACCATCCGCTGCACGCTCTTGATTTGGCTAAATTTATACCCCGAAACGACGGCGGACTAAGCTCAAAAAGCTAACCAAGTTTTAAAAAACGAGCCAAGGCTTTAAACGGCAATCTAAGCTTAAAATTTGCAAAATAATAGTAAGCTTAGCCCATTTTTTACAAAGGTCTGAAATTTGAAAAGCATAATTTTAACGCTGGCGATCCTGGCGGTCGGATTTTATTTTTACTCGATAAATTTTATGGTCACGGTGCTGGCGATCAGCTTCCTCATCTTTTTCCACGAGCTGGGGCATTTTTTAGCGGCGCGGGCGCTGGGCGTGGGGGTGAACGTCTTTAGCGTGGGCTTCGGCGAGAAGGTCTTTACCAAGCGCATCGGCGCGACGCAGTACGCCATCAGCGCGATCCCTCTGGGGGGCTACGTGAGCCTTAAGGGGCAGGAGGATCTGGATCCCGCCGCAGTAAGCGCGGACCCCGATAGCTACAACTCCAAAGGCCCGATCGCGCGCATAATCATACTTTTTGCTGGGCCGTTTTTCAACCTGCTGCTTGCGTTTTTGATCTACATCGCGCTGGGCTACATCGGCGTCGAAAAGCTAGCGCCGAAGGTCGGCAAAATTTCGCCGGGCTCTGCCGCGGCAAGCGCAGGGCTAATGCTAAACGATGAAATTTTATCGATCGACGGCAAGCAGATCCGCGAGTGGGACGACATCTCAAAGCAGGTAACCGCAGCACCTCTAAGCTTAGAAATCATGCGCGGCGGCGAGCGGCTGAGCCTACAGCTCACGCCGAAGCTCGGCGAGAAAAAAACCATCTGGCGCGAGAGCATCAGAGTGCCGCTCATCGGCATTTCGCCCGATTACAACGCGACCGTGACGCTATATCACAAGGGCGCAAGCTCGCTTGGCTTCGCGTGGGATCAGACGGTGGAGGCATCAAAGCTCATCTTGGTGGGTCTTGAGAAGCTCGCCAGCGGCGTCGTTTCGCCTAAGGAGATGGGCGGCATCGTCGCCATTACGGACATCACCTCAAAGGCGGTCGATTACGGCGCGGCGGTCTTGCTCGCGCTCGTGGCGCTCATATCGGTAAATTTAGGGCTTATCAACCTCTTTCCGATCCCCGCGCTCGACGGCGGGCACATCGCGTTTAATCTCTTTGAGCTCATCTTCCGCCGCCCCGTACCAAAGCGGGTATTCGTAGGCGCCAGCTACGTAGGTATGGGGATTTTAGCGCTTTTAATGATATTTACGGTGCTAAATGATTTTGCTAGAATTTTGGGATTTTACAAATGAGACTGGATGAAATTTTAAAGCGCATTGAGGCTGCAAAAGCAGGCTCGGGCGACGTACAGCTAGTCGCGGTGAGTAAAAACGTAGGCACGGATGAGGTGCGCGAGCTGTATTCGCAAGGACAGATCGCGTTTGGAGAAAACAGAGTGCAGGAGCTGAAGCGCAAAAGCGAGGCCTTGCGCGAACTGCCGCTAAAGTGGCACTTCATCGGCACGCTGCAAAGCAACAAAATAAATCAGCTCATCGCTCTGCGCCCGACGCTGTGGCAGAGCTGCAACAGTTGCGAGCTCGCGCTTGCCGTAAATAAGCGGCTAACTTATCCGCTAGATACGCTGCTGGAGATCAACGCCGCGGGCGAGAGCTCCAAAACTGGGCTCGATAAAAACCACGCGGTGGAGGAGTTTTTGCGCATCAAGCAGGAGTGCAAAAATCTAAATTTAATCGGCGTGATGAGTATCGGCGCACATGTGAGCGAGCCCGCGCAGATCGCGCGAAGCTTCGAGGCAAGCAGCGAGATCTTTGATGCGCTTGTGCCGCACGGCGCGCGGATCTGCTCGATGGGGATGAGCGATGATTTTGAGCTCGCGATCAAATGCGGCTCGAACATGATCCGCCTGGGTAGAATTTTATACGCCTAAGCCCCGAGGGACGAGCCTTAGCGCGCGAGCAAATTTATACCGCTTTATTAGGCGGCGCGCTTGATTTGCCGTGCGAGCCGAATTGGGCGCTTGCCTCAACTATGAAATTTGGCGCAATGCTTGATTTTACGCGCCGTTTAAATTTAGCGCGTTATTAAAATTTTCGCGGCGCGGTAATGCGACATCAAATTTTAAACTTCTATAAAAATTTATTCGCAACGATGTAAATTTTAAAGACGCGGCGATATAAAATTATCCGTATAAAGACGGAATTTTAAAAGATGAAATTTCAAAGTAGCAGCAGCGAGGTTAAAATCCTAACAAGCGCATACCGAGGCTAAATTTAAGCGGCAAAGCGCAGGAGCAAAAAAAGGTAAATGCAAAAAGATAAAAACGCTTTGAATATCTTTCATATATGCGGCATTGCGTTGTGCGCCATAGTTATATTTTTCATAAGTTTATCGGATGACGATGAGGTGCGATCCTTTATGCTTTTGGTGCAAACAAGCATCCTAATCTGCGCGATCTACGCTCTGGTGTCCGCGTTTAGGGCGCACGGAGCAGCATTGCTTTTTAAAATTTTAATCGTCGCAAATATACTCATCTGCTTAAATACCGAAATTTACAGAGGCATCGTGCTTTTTTGGGCGACCGTATCCGCGCCGATCACCTTGTATCTTGCATTTTTATATCTGCTT
>NZ_CALIMY010000023.1 GCF_938045205.1 uncultured Campylobacter sp. | reverse complement strand
TGTTTAGAGAGAAGGAAAACGTAAACATGTAAAAAAATTCTGTTGACTACTTGACAATTGTCAGATAATTCGGTATATTCTTAACATATTATTTTGAAACAAGGAGTTAAGAATATGAAAAAGAGAATTGCGCTATCATTTGTTGCTCTTGCAAGCGTTGCTCTTCTTGCCGCTTGTGTCGCGAAGCTCTAAAAGCTGTTTCAGCGCGAAATACTCCTCAATGCGCGCCTTGGGCTTTTGCAGGGAGTGGTGGTCTTTGTTTAGCTGAGCGGTAACGCCCTCGATGGACATCTTGTGTTTGGCGGTCTTTTCAAAAGGCACCTCCAAAACCCAGTCCAGATAGCTCTGCACGAGCCCCGCATCGGCGCTATCCGGATGAAGGCGGGCGAATTTATCGATCTGCTTTTTAATCTCTTTATAGGCATCCTCGCCCAAATATGGCTTTTTGGCTTCCAGCTTTTTGCGGTATTCCTCGATCTCGACATCGCGATCGGCATCGCCGCCGAGCTCCTTTTGGATCTGCTTGAGTTGCTCTTTTAAAAAATACTCCTTGTTCGTCTTATCGATCTTGGAGTGAACTTTGCTTTTGATCTCTTTTTCAAGCCTCTGCGCTTCGATCTCGTCGGAGATGTAGTTGATGAGGTTGAAAAGGCGCTTTTGCAAGTTGCTCTCGGTAAAAAATGAGTAGGCTACCTGCTTTTTTAGGCGCAGTGCGCTTAAAATCAGATCGCAAACGCGCGCTGCGTCGGTGCCGTCGTCGATGGTTTTTAGTAGATCGTTCGGGAAAAAATGCGTAAGCGTGCTAAGCGTCTTGGTTTTTTCCTTTAGCACGCTTACCAGCGCGTCTAGCTTCTGATCGTTGCCGCGCTCGTCGTGGATGATATCGACGGTAGCGACCAGCGGATCTTGCGAAATTTCTTTTACGATTTTGCCTTTTAGCGCGCCTTGGAATAAAATTTTAACCCGACCGTCGGGAAGCGGTACGGTTCTCATAACGGAGCCCACGACGCCTGCGTTATAGATACCGCCGAAGCTTCTATCGCCGCTAAATTCCGACTTCGAGCTTACGACCATTATCATAGATTCGTTTTTGGCGGCTAGATCGAGGGCTTTTTTATTATGCTCGTCGCCGATGAAAAGGGGCGCTATCATAAACGGATATAAAAATAGCTCGTCCTCGACGATGATAGGTAAATCGCTTGGGAAGGTTGTATTTTGCATCAGTTGCATCGCTCCTCCTACTCAAAGATCGCGCGATACCAAGGCGAGCGAGGTTTGATGACGTCGGTACCGTTTAGCGGGGATTCTTCGATGCGCTGCTCGTAAATTTTGGCAGAACTTTCGCGGTCGGTGCGCTGGTAAAGATCCTTGATGTCGATATTTAGCTGATGCTCGGCAAGTCTGAGCTTCGTTAGCATCGTCTCAAGTAGTGGACGATACTCGCTCTGCGGGTATTCAGCTATAAATTTTCGAATTTCGTCTATGCTGTTTAGCATTAGCTTTTGGTTGCGATTTGGGCGGCTAAAGGAATCGAAATTTGCTCTAATTTTTAGAAATCTTGCGTATTCGATCTTTTGCGTCGTGCCGTAGAGACGGATATATTCGTCTAGGTATTTGTTTGCTTTCTCGTAGTTTTCATCCTCCACAAAAGCCCACGCCATAATGAGTGTCATCTCCTCAAGCAGCGGAGAGGCGATATGTTCGCTCGAAAAGCTGGTGTAATGCTTCTCGGCATCCTCCATATTTGCGTTGTTGATATCTTCTAAAATTTTAGAATACCACGTCTCGGGGCTTAGATTAAAAAGCTCGCCGTCGCCTTTGCCGCTGCAGCCGCCGATAAACGCGATAAATAGGAGAGCGGATAGAATTTTACTTAGATTTGTCATAAAAAATCCTTGGAATTTATTTAGCTCGTAATTTTATAGTCTTTGAGTAAATGCAAGCTTAAATTCTGCGTTCAAATTTAAAAATGGAATTTCTTTAAAATTTTTGTGCGTTCGGGCTTAAAAATCTTTGTAAACCAAAAAAATTTACGCGATAAATTCTAAATTTAAGTTTAACAATAGTATAATTAGCGCCGATAACGCAGAGTAAGTTTGCGTTTCCGTAATTTCAAAATTTTAAAGAAAGGATGTAAGATGAAAAAGGGTTTTACTCTAATCGAGCTGATCTTTACCATCGTGATTTTGGCGATTACGACGATGGCGATCCCTCGTATCGTCGCGCAAACCACCGAACTAAACGCTCTCGCGATCAAAGAGGAGCTCGTATATAACGCTAAAGCTTTTATGTCTCGTATATCTAAGGCGCAGTGGGATAGCGCATACGCAGCAGATGCTAGCTGCGGAGGTGATGCAAGCTGCATGAGGAGAATTCTAACGGTAAATCCGCCTTCTGATGGTGCCCCCGAGGTCAGACCAGGGATTTTAAATGAAGCTAGTAGGCGCGGAATTAGCGCTCAAGCTCCAGCTACAAAAAGACAATTCGGTAGAAATGGAATTTCTTTTGGTGGCGGTCGTTATAACGATATCGACGATTTCGACCAGTTCACGACCGATATAACAGTCGGTAATTTGGTGGGCTCTAGCAGTAGAGGTGATTTTATCCTCAATACTAGGATTAATGTCGATGTAGATTATGTAGCAGAGCCTTTTAGCGCGGCGGAATATGCTTCCGGTACCGATATAAGTGGTGTTCTTAGCGATCAACCATCTAATGGCGCCGTTACCAATATCAAGATGGTTAGGGTTGCTGCTACGGATCTAAACGACGCCGTAGCGAGAGACGGTGCTGCTAAATCAGTTGTTTTAAAGGCATTTTTATCTAATATCGGCGTCGGCGTTCAGACAACCGTCACTAGACTACATAACTAATAGGAGCGCGAGATGAAAAGAGGCTTTACCCTTATAGAGCTTGTGTTTGTTATCGTAGTGCTAGGGATCATCTCGATGTTTGGCGCTGATCTATACACCAAGATCTATAAATCTTACGTGCATGTACGTGCGGTAAATCAGCTGGAAGCCAGAACGCAAAATGCAATGATGCTGATCACAAATCGCTTAGAAGATAGAATAAAAAGCTCTACCATAGGCAGAGATCTTGCCGTAAATGATTTTGTGCCGATTAGCGATCTTACCGATCCGAGATTTGATATATTAGAGT
Source organism: uncultured Campylobacter sp. (assembly GCF_938045205.1). Taxonomy (GTDB): domain Bacteria; phylum Campylobacterota; class Campylobacteria; order Campylobacterales; family Campylobacteraceae; genus Campylobacter_B. Next base: position 27,974 of record NZ_CALIMY010000023.1, on the reverse strand, counting down.
GGATCGGACAAAGTGTAGAGACGAGAAATATAAATCAGAGAAATCCTGGCTGGAGCGGCTTTATGTCAATGTCTCAACTCCGAGATAGCACATGGAAAGCGGATGCAGATAAAGGAGATGCCGGCTATATCGCAGATACTAGGGCTGCGTTTAATATGGTATCCTTGGGTAGTAATTTTCCGCAAGTAGCTAGGATAGTTGGAAATTTAAGGGCTACGACATATAATAGACCTTCTACTAACACCCAAGTTGCTGTTATTTTTAGGGTCGTTACTAACGATGCTTCGCCTACTAGCGTAGGCATAGGCTTCGGTTACGATAGGGCTGTTCGGGCAGACGGTAGAAACCGCGTGCTAATCGCCGTAGGCACTCCTAGTGATGCGGGTAGCGGTAGTATGGAAGGTGAAACTATCACTATCAATCAATATCCGTTCAATCCAAACAACGCTAACTCTCAGGAATTTTCTGAGCAGTATTATATAGCTCATAGTGCCTATGCGATCGTCCCCGCTAATGTCGTAACTTATACGAAAGACAATGCGGGAAATTTGAGTAAGAATTTTGATCTAGTATTGAGGTATAACTATCGTCCATGGAGCACTGTTGCAAATGATGCGCACTCATATAACACTGCTAGCAGCTCGTTACTAGCAGAGGATGTGAGCTTATTTAGGTTTAAGGACGATAATGGCGCCGTTGCGCTTAAACTATGTATGAGGGATGACGGCAGAAATTTTGATCCTGCAGAGCTGGATCTAAACGTTTGTAAAGCACAGGTGGTGTACTAATGAAAACTATGCAAAAAGGTTTTGCTCTAGTAGCGGCCATATTTTTTATCATCATTGTAGCAACTACGGCGATTACGGCACTATCTATAGCATCTATGACGGCTCGCGATGTCAATAATATCCAAGGCAGAGAGCAGGCGCTACTACTAGCTCAGAGTGCTACGGAGCTGGCAGTCCTTGCTATGCAAAAGCACCAGTATTTAACTACCGAGCTTAAGGCAGGAGGCGCTACAGCTGCGACCAATCCTACGTTAAATACGATTACGCTTGAGTATCCGTCAAATGATCCGGCTCAAAAGATGTTTGATATCACCGTGACATTCGGATATTTCGATAGACAGCTGGGTGCGCCCGGCAATCATACCGTCGCTTATAGTAATTTCGGGCAAGGCTCGTCCGAAAGGCTTGCAAACGGTAGTGTGGGCAGAATTCTAAGCCATGCCGCGCTTGTAGATGTGGTAGTAAAATCTAATGTAGCGGTTATGGGAAGGCCACAGATCACATATCATAGGCGTACTATTCAAAAACCATAATGCAAAGGAGAGACGATGAATTTAAATATCGTAGGTAAGCAGTTTGAGCTAACAGAAGCTATTAAAAATTATGTCGAAAACGCATTTGAGACGCTAGAAAAATATAATCTCGACATCATCTCGGGGCGTTGTGTAATTTCTGCCGACGAGAAGCAAGGCAAAAAAGGTTTTGTAGTGGATTTTTCATTAAATTTAGCGCATCAAGACACTATCGTCGTGCGCCAAAAAGATAAAGATCTCTACGCTGCCGTCGATCTCATCGTCGAGCGCGCTTCAAAAGTTCTACGCAGATACCACGATAAGGTAAATTCTCATAAAAATCGCGACGAAATGAAGCAAAATGCCGTAGATAATGCAATCGGCGCTAATGAGCCAAATTTAAACGATGAAGTTGATGAGATCGTCCCTACCGAGCTGGATCTATATAAGCCGCTAGAGATCGATGAGGCGCTAAATAAGCTTAAAGAAAGTACCGATCAGTTCTTGGTATTTAACGATATGGATGCTAAGATGCGTGTGCTTTATAAGCGTAAAGATGGTAAATTCGGCTTATTTTAGAATTTTAGAATTTTAGAATTTTTAAGGCGCGGAATTCTCGCGCCTTTACTTTAATTGTTTGAGAGTTGTTGTTTATTTGTTATTATATTATTTTTAATGTAGCCCAAGATAAACAAAATCGCATTTTATAAAATCTTTCTTTTAGGAAATCTTTAAAATTTATTTATATTTGTTCCATATCCATATAAAATTTAAGCAAAAAAAATGTAAAATAGTAGCTAAAAATTATGTTATTGACCGGAGGGTAGTATCATGAAAGTTAAGAGTTTTAGCTTTGCGCCCATTTTGGCGCTGTTGTTTTGTTTCGTGGCGGGGGCCTTTGCGGATAATAGACCCAATATTAAGATCAATCCCGCCGTTATAGATCCTTGGGAATACCCTGATAGTGGCGTGATCAATAGTAGTGATCCGCATTGGTATTGGTATTCAAGCGGTGAATGTGGAGATGGCGCCGGTCATAATCATTGTGGAACATGGAATTTTAGTGGTATTCGAGATTGGAAAAATCAAACCCCTGTAGTTAGATTTGGCGGTCCCGGTACCTATGTATTTGGAGACTATGCCGTAGCTGGAAATACAGTGCTTAGTTTTGATTGGGACGGAGTTACAAAAGAAGTGGATAAAAACTTTATAGCTGGCGCAAACGGTCATTATTTAAAAGAGGATCCAGATACTTCGGCGGGTGCCTTTTATCTAAATAGCTCCAAATCGACTCTAAAACTACCTAAGGGTATTACTAAAGATGATATCGTTTTTGCAGCTTTGTATTGGCAAGGTAACGTAAGAGAGGCAAGAGAGCTTATCAATGAGGGATGGGATAAATACGTAGGAAATGGCGACGGAGTTAAGTTTGCGAAATGGTATAAATGGGCTAAGCTTAGAATGAAAAGCTCAAAAAGTGCAACAAGTACTGCTCCTATAGATATCCCGAGGGATAGATGTAACGGCGTAGCCGGCTGGAATTATAGGGAGAATGCTAGCTATAGAAATCTTCCTAACCCTCGGAAGGTAGAGATGCGTTTGGAATACGGCTGCTTTGCAGATATTACGGATAAAGTGAAGGCAAACTTTGTTGATTACTCTGATAGTATAGATTTTACCGTAGGAAACATAGTAGCTAGCGATGGTAGGGATAATGCCGGTGCAGCCCTTATTAATGGTGAGTTAAAAAATATTAGACTTGGTATGTGGGGTGGCTGGGGTGTAATCATAGTATATGATAAGACCTTGGACTCTAGAAATAAGCTAATGGCAGATTTACAAAGCCCTGCTAATCCTGTAGGTGTAGCGAAACCGTTTACTTACGCAGAGGCTGCAAAATTTAAAAACGATTATTACAAGCCTAAAAACGTAACCGTATATGGTGATTTTATAGCTATTACACCTTGGGCAGGCGCAAATGAATCTATAAACGTAAAAGCCGAGTTAAAAGGCTTTTACACTCCTAGGAGCGGTCGCGTTAATGCTAAGCTTAGTTTTTTAGGTTTTGGTGGCGAGGCGAAACTTGGACCTGAAATGAGCGGCAATGATAAGACGAAGGAATTTTTTAGAGTAGAGAATAAAAAAGCGGGCGGTAAAATGGATACTTTATATACTCCTAATGCCGCTTGGTCTAATGGAATAAACGCATTGGCTCAAATCGGAAGCGAATGGTATTCTAATATATTCGGCGGTACCATTATGAGGCTAAGAAGCGAAAATGGTGGATATGCTGCGATACCGGAAATCCTAAGAGGTAAGCATTACGAGGGAGCGGATCAGGCAGCCGCCGTGGATTTAGATGAATTTGATATAAGCGATAAAATGGGCTACGGGCAATCAAGTATAAAGTTGGAACTGGGTGGTACGTATAACTCAACAAACAACCAATCCGATCAAAACTTTATAAGTATGATAGCAATATCAGTAGATCTGTATGTTCCTCAACTATGCTATCAGTATGAGGTATATAATGCCGCTAACTGGGTAAAATTCTTTAGAACTAAAGATGAAGATCCGCAGAATGGCAAAGTTATCGGTAGCAGATATAGTAAGACTGAGATTGACGACAATAAGCCAGAGCAGATCAAAAATCCAGTAGTTGCGGGCGAGCATATCTACTATAGAATGAAATTCGAAAACAGACTAAATGGTGGTAATAGCGAGGATGCTGTAGGTGCAGTAGTGTCAATCGATTTTGCTCAGGCAGGCGCTGCCTATACCAAAGATAGTTCTACTATAAATAATGAACTAGCCATAAACGATCCTATCACTACCACTACAAATACCATACCTGCAGCGGCTGCAGAGAAACTGGTCTATCTACGCGATGGTCAAAAGGGTGCATATAAGACGATGAAAGATGTCATAAATGGCGGCACCCCAAATGTTACGGATCCTATCTATAATGATAGACAATTTACGACGCTAGATAATAATGTCTTAAAATTCTATATCGGCGAGGGTGCAGGAGAGATAAAAGCTGGCACGACTACTCCGGTGGGCGGTCTAATGAGACCAGGTAAGGCGGCGTATGGTGAGTTTAACGCTACCGTTAATACCGGTGCAAAAATTCTTCAAGCTCCTGCCGTGACATTAAGCTACAAGATGAGTCTAGATATCGGCGGCGGTCAGCGAGTCGTTCTAGATATGGATAGTGCCTCTGAACTTGAGCTATGCGATGCAACGAAGGTTTCTAAAAGTGTTGATATCCAGCCGCTAAGTGGTTTGCAAGTAGTAAATAAGAATTTTAGTAATAGCGACGACGATGATAGGCTATATACTCAAATCTCCGATAAGCCTTTTGATGCAAAACTCATCTTTAGACCAGATTACGAGAGCCAATATTGTAAGTCTTATGACGATAAAACCGGTAAATGTACAGATTATATCGGTGCGGCTGCGAATTCTCCTTACTTTAAAAAAGATCCTAATACAGGTAAGCTCGTATATATCGGTAGCAAGGATAGAAAGCTTGAGAAATTTGGCTTGGGAGGAAAATTATATTTGTCCGTCATCAGGGCAAAAAATGCTGCTACTACGTCAGACAAAGTCAGTGAGGATGATAAGAAAAATAGCGTAGTTTATGCATGCCGATCAGTAACTGATACCTTAAAAATTCCGTTTAAGCTAAATGGCGATTCCTATTCTGTAGATAAGGAATTAGATTTTAAAAACAAGAGCATTTTAACTCTAAATAATATAGAGATAGGTGATGCGTATCAAGGTCTTACATTTATGCTTAGTTATCGTCCTGACGAGCAAGCTACCTCGAGATCCGATTTAGATAAGTATATAAAAGATAAGGACTTAAACAGTGAGGATCCTAAGGCTTACTATTTAGAGCTTAAAAAATGGGAGCTTAAGAAGCAATACGGGTATTGTGAAGCCAATGAAGATTTTGATTGGTGCAATAAAAGTCTGACTGCGGAACAAAAGAAGGATATCTGGGATAATATTATACAAAAGAAGCTGGATGAGCTTAAAAATAGTATAGATACGGCTAGCAATGAGTTCGGAATTAAAATGTCAAAAGACGGCTCGTTCCATATATGCGGTAGCGATAACTTCGTACTCCGCCCTGCGTATTTCAAAGTAGATACCGATGCGCTAAATAATTCCGGTAAATATAGCAAGATCGTAGATACTACCGCTAGTGGCGATATAACTAAAAAAGGTGTTAGTACCGATGTTTATAATCCTACCGAACTTCGCGTGGGTGGTGACTATGAGCAGAACGCAGATATTTTAGCGCACGTAATATCAGCTAGAAGTTACAGCGATAACGGCGTACCTAACTATACTGCAAGAATTGGCGGCGACCTAGGTAATCAGCGCTATCATCTACGTAAAAGCTATGGTACGGATTCCGACGATACTCAAGATATATCGACTAAGATCCGTGGCATCCAGACTTACTTGCGCCCATTCATATCTAATGAATGTGTGGCTAATGTAGATACCCAGTCTTATTATGTCGATAGAAAAACAGCCACTACTACATTAAAACGCGGTGTAAAGCAAGACGGCTGCTACGGCGGTACTGCAGTAGAGTATTCCGGTGCTAAATACAATGTCGAGACAGGCAAATACGAGATCGATCCATCGGCTATCAAAAAGGGCTCTTTTGGCAAGAGTGATGATGTTTCGTGCGTATTAAATGGTACAAGCTCAAAATTCGACGCATCGTATAGAAGAGTATGGGATAAAAATGCCGTAAGCTTATGGGCGGATTTTAATGCTAGAGATATCGTAGAGACTGGAGGTGTAGCGAAATTCAGCGGCAAAGGCAATTCTCAAGGCGCATATTTGATGACTCAGTCTAGAAAAGCTTCTGTGGATAAAGATAAAGAAAATGCCGTTATTTATACTGAAGGATTAGGTGCAAATGCCGATAAAATTTTCAATTACTACAATGTCGGTGATGTACTGGTAAGCGTCTATGATAACTCATGGACGGATGCCTACTCCGATCAGACCTACTCTAAAAAGTGGAAAAGTGCTAAATGTATTATCAATTCATCTAACAACACTCCGGACGCTAAAGGTATGGTAGGTTGCGACGTAGGCATGAGAATAGCTGCTAACAAAGATAAAGTGATAAATGATAATATTGTATTGCGCTACAAGCCGGATCGTATCAGAGTGTCGCTCGTAAGCCTTGATAATGGTATAACAACTGGCGTAGGTGATAATAATATCACCGGCGGAACATCCGCATATACATATTTTAATGATCCGTATATTGAGAATAATGTTGTAGTATATCCAGGCGAAAATCCCGCACAGAATTTAGCTGTAACGCGTCAGATAAGCCAGCTTGCCAAACTTAAAGTTAATGCCGTGGCGTATCTATCTGACAAAGTTTATAAGGATGTCATCGCTACCCTTTATGACGGATATAAGCAAGATGTTGGCGGCACTCCTCAAGCCGTGTGCGGATTTTCGAGCGATCTTGATTTTGCGCTAAATTTTGGATTTGATTGCGCTAGCAATAGTGCCGACGGACGTTGCTCCACAGCTACCGCTATCAGAACCGGCGGAGCTACAAATTACGTGCCATATCCTAATAGACCTACCGTTGTCTACAATATCCCTGGTGGTACACAGTTTTTCGCTAAGAATTCTAACGAGTGCCTAGGCTCTACGGGATATGATAGCAGATGCTATACATATAACGCAAGGACCTTAAGCGCAACTGTTACCGGAGGTTGGGAGGAAGCTGCTTCTGCCGCCGATGTTGGCTACAGCATGCCTATACCGCTTGGAATAGCGCTTAATTACTACTCCGACGCTTCATTAATAGGCGGACTTATTAATAAACCAAAAGGCGGTACAGGAATTAATTACGATTCAAAGTCAACGGATTTTAGAATTTTGGCACAAGGATTTAGAGAGGGGCAGACCCCTGGTTCAACTGTGTATTTTAATTTCGCTAGGATGCATAAAACCCCTAGCACTCCGGTGCTTATCTACGCTAGTGACTTTGGTATCAGAAATGGCACGGTTAGTATCGCCGAAAATTTTTGGCCGTCAAAATTTGATAAATCATACAATGCTATCTCGGATACAACTTCGGAGCAATATAAGAAAGATGATATAAAGTTATCGCAAGAGAACTTTAATACTTTCATCACTAGAAAGGTTAGCGAGACCGGAGCTGCAAGTAAGGCTGCTTATATAGCCGCTGCTAATTCCAATAGTAAGACCTATGCAACAGGTAAAACCGTTATAGACTATAGTGACAACGTAGGCACTTACGCACTATTCGTCTATGGTACGTCATATGACAAGAGCCTGGGATCTAGAGTGTATCAAGCCACTACCAGAACCGGGGTAACCGTACCTATTTATACGCAGATCTATTGCGGTAGAACCGATAGGTGCGCGAATATGCCTGCTCCTAGCGCGGAACTTGCTTATGAAGCCCCTGGCTCGAATATATTTACCGTGCTAGCGGCTCAAGATCATAGCCTAACTGATTTTACGAAGTTCGTAGTAAATACTAGGGCTACCCTAAATAATATAGGAGCAGAATTCGTAAGCGCTTATACTAGCTTTACGCCTACTGGCGTAACTGTTCGCAGAGGTAATGTAGTAAGCGGTGGCAAGGAAGATATAACTATCCAGGCTAATGTACCAGGTCAGGCTAGGATACGTATTGAAACTAACCCATGGCTTATCCATACGCCTGCTGACAATCAGAGAACTATGTTTACTGTACCTCCTACTACTGGAGCTTACTCTAGCAGGTTCCCTGGTGTGCCACAGTATTTCAATCCTCTTACTGTAAACGTAAGAGCTGTTAGACCTACAGTCTGGGGTGGCGAGGGTCAAGTCAAGTCCGGTACGGAAGATGATGTAGGATCGTTTGCCGGTGGTAGCACGTCAGATAATAGTACTAGTGATACTTCTACGAAGAAGCTAGGTACGGGCGACATTCGCGATATCTACAATCAAAAGACCGATTGGTAGTATTCGTGCGTTAAGCTCGCAACACAAAGGCTAGCTTTCGGGCTAGCCTTTTTTTATGGGCGGAATTTCGGTTTTCTTGGCGATAGATCTTTTAAAATTATGCTTTGTAAATTTTGCTTGAAAATTCTGTGAGATAGAATTTTCTTAAATTTTAAATCACGAAATTTCGCTACAAAGCTTGGCGGTAAATTTTACTTACTAAGATTTGCGCATCGTAATGATATATAATTTTACGCACTAATTTCAATTGGTAGAATTCAAAGCAAAATCTCGTATGAGGAGATCCCTTATTGCTTATTAAAATTCTCAGCCGTTAGCATAGTTGGCTTTGCAAAGTGCGATCATATAAAATTTGCCATAAAATTTCACCACTCAGAATTTTTCTACCCCCAAACATAGCTGCAGAATTCTGTTTCGTAAAATTCCGCATTCCAATCCTCATCCTAAAATTCTATCGCGGTAAAACGCATCGCCGATAAAATTTAAAATTTTATTACTCAAAGCCGTCCGCATTTTCTCTTATCCTTTAAAATTTCGTTTTGTAAAATTCCAATCCACCTAGATCTGTCGTATAAAATCGCTTCATAAATTCCACTGCTCATTTACCCGTTTTTAAATGAAATTTCGGCACAATGCGGCTTAAAATTTCATCAGGAAAGCCACTTGAAAACAAAAAATATCAGAAATTTCAGCATCATCGCGCATATCGACCATGGCAAATCCACGCTTGCCGACCGCCTAATCAGCGAATGCAACGCCGTAGAGGCGCGCCAGATGAGTAGCCAGATCATGGACACGATGGATATCGAAAAGGAGCGCGGCATCACGATCAAGGCGCAGTCCGTGCGGCTCGAGTATGAGCTTGGCGGTGAGAAATACGTTTTAAATTTGATCGACACTCCGGGCCATGTGGATTTTAGCTACGAGGTATCGCGCTCACTGGCTAGCTGCGAGGGGGCGATCCTCGTCGTGGATGCGAGCCAGGGCGTACAGGCGCAGACCATCGCAAACGTCTATATCGCACTACAGCACAACCTCGAGATCATCCCTGTGCTCAACAAAATCGATTTGCCCGCCGCCGATCCGCAGCGCGTAAAAGAGGAGATCGAGCACGTCATCGGGCTTGATTGCAGCAGCGCGATCGAGGTCAGCGCCAAGACGGGCGCGGGCATCAAGGAGCTTTTAGAAGCGATAATTACTCGCATCCCCGCGCCCAAAACGGACGACGCCGCGCCGCTTAAGGCGCTCATCTACGACAGCTGGTTCGATAACTACCTAGGCGCGCTCGCGCTTGCGAGGCTCTACGACGGCGTGCTGAAAAAGGGCGACGAGGTCTATATAATGGGTAGCGAGAACCGCCACGAGGTGCTTGATCTGATGTATCCCAACCCGCTCGCGCCCGCCAAAACCCGCGAGCTTAGTAGCGGCGAAGTGGGCATCGTAGTAATGGGGCTAAAAAACGTCGCCGACGTGCAGGTGGGCGATACGATCACGCTTTTTAAAAAACGCGCCGCCGCGCCGGTGGGCGGGTTTGAGAAGGCTAAGCCCTTCGTGTTTGCGGGCATCTATCCCGTGCAGACAGATAAATTTGAAGATCTGCGCGACGCTTTAGACAAGCTCAGCCTAAACGACAGCTCGCTTAGCTACGAGCCTGAGACTTCGCTCGCGCTAGGATTTGGCTTTCGCGTCGGGTTTTTGGGGCTACTGCATATGGAGGTCGTGAAGGAGCGGCTCGAGCGCGAGTTTGATCTCGATCTCATCGCCACGGCGCCTACGGTGACCTACGCCGTGTATCTCACGGACGGCTCGTGCGTGCGGATACATAGCCCCAGCGAGCTTCCGGCGCCAAATTTCATCGAGCGCATCGAGGAGCCCTACGTCAGGGCGACCATCATCACCCCTAGCGAGTTTTTAGGCAATCTCATCAGCCTTTTAAATTTGCGCCGCGGCGTCCAAACCAAGATGGACTACATCACGCCGGAGCGCGTCCTGCTCGAATACGACGTGCCGACAAACGAGATCATAATGGACTTTTACGACAAGCTCAAGTCCTGCACCAAGGGCTATGCGAGCTTTGATTACGAGCCGATCGATTACAGGCGCGGCGATCTCGTAAAGCTCGATATTCGCGTCGCCGGCGAAGCGGTCGATGCGCTCTCGATCATCGTGCCCGCCTCAAAAGCCGAATCCAAGGGGCGCGACCTCGTCAAAGCGATGAAGGAGATCGTGCCGCGGCAGCTTTTTGAAGTCGCGATCCAAGCAAGCATCGGCAACAAGATCATCGCGCGCGAAAACGTCCGCGCCATGGGCAAAAATGTGACCGCCAAGTGCTACGGCGGCGACATCACGCGCAAGCGCAAGCTGCTCGAGAAGCAAAAAGAGGGCAAAAAGCGCATGAAAGCGATCGGCAAGGTAAATCTGCCGAGCGAGGCATTTTTAAGCGTGCTGAAGATCGATTAAATTTTATGCTTGAGCGGGTGATTTAAATTTCATCTTTTGCCGCGCGGCCGTAAAATTTGCTTTTAAATTTTGACGATCGCTAGGGCGGTTTAAATTTAGCGGCTCGCCGTTCGGTATGAAATTTCGTCTTTAAATTTTACGATCTTAAGAGGCGATTTAAATTTTATGACCGCACGGCTTTAACTATCGCTTGCCGCCTGAGCTGATACATTCGCTGTTGCGCGCCCATTTTGTGCCGCTTTAAGCTCTAACGCTCGCTGCTCGGTCGTAAAATTCTGCCGCATGCCGTTAGGCTAAAATTTCATCTTTCAAATTTAACATTCCGCGAGCGGTTTAAATTTTTACCGTCCGTCAATCATTGCGGTCGCGCCCGTCATCTCCTACAGTTGCACTCGCCGTGCCCGTCGCCTTCTGCAAAATTCTATCCGGGCGGCGCCCGCTATGAAATTTTACCCGCTGCGACTTTATAAAATTTGATTAAATTTTCCTGCGCGCCGCATGAAATTTCCATAGCGCGAGTGTTTTATAGCAAAACAGCGTGCGTGGCGTATAATAGGGTGCGCCGATAAATCCCGCAAAAGCGCTAAATTTATCGGCGCGGTAAAAGGAGAAAAATGAAATTTTTAGACCGCTTAGGCGTGGATAAGAGCAGCTTTATTGATCTGTTTTCGGCGTGTTTGGGTTGCGGCGCAAGGGCGCAAGAGGCGGGTTCGAAGCTGATTGTAAAGGGCAGGCGTCGCTCTGTGGATTTTGAGCACGGTGAGATCAGTTTCTGCGATAATGCGCCGCGCGCCATTTGGTGTATCGGTAGCGAAGCAAGCGACAACCGCACGTGGCTGTGGGGGTACGAGAACATAAAACGCCTCGATGAGTGGCCACTTGCCTTTGCGCGAGATGTGCGCGACTTCGGCTTGCGGCACGGGCTAGAGGAGCTTAGCACGCCTAAGCTCGCACTAAGCGCGGAGATAAACGGCCACGCTCTAAGCGCGATTGCGTGCGGATTGTCGCAGGAACCGGTATGTTACTACCGCTGTCCGCACGCAGGTGGAGCGGTGTTTGTGGCGTTTGCGGCGGGCGAGTGTGTGAGCTCTGATGGCACGATCAAGCTCAGCATGGATGCAAGGGGGCTCATCTCTTTGGCGTGCGATTACATAGGCGCGTTTCAGCTAAATCACGCCGTTTTATCGGGGGCGCTTTTGCTTAGAAACGGCACGAAATTTAGTGAAGCGGCGGGCAAGATCGCGGCGAATTTTAAAAAGGATGCGCTCTTTTTGTTTGATAATTTGGGGCGGCTAAGCGAGGTGAAGTTTGCCGTATAGAGCTGCAAATCTCGCGCCGTGCATTCTGGGGCTTTAAAATTTACGCCGTGAAATTCTGCTTCGTAAATTTTATATCTTAAAATTTTCAGCCTTAGAATTTTGCTCGGTAAAATTTAGATCGCAAAATTCCGTCGAGTGAAATTCCTCTTAAAATTTTGCGTCGTAAAATTCTGCTACTCTATCCGCGCTCAAGCCTTTAAATTTTAAACCAAAATCAGCCGCCGTCGATGTCGAAGTCAAGATGCTCTTTGAAGTAGGCACGCAGCCTGCGGCGGTCGTTGCGACCGGGCGTGATCGCAAACCACAGCACGCGGTCGTTCAGATCTTTGCCGCGGATCAGCACGGTGTCGCGCAGCAAGATGTCGTGAAAGTCGCCGTTTAGCCGCCACGACGAAAGCGCCTTGGCGAAGATAAAGATCACGACGCCCACGACCATTATCACGAATGCCATCCCCACGCGCTCGCTCATGGCGATACCGACTAGCCACAGCACGATGATCGATCCGATTCCAAATGTGAAGAACTGCTCGCATTTTACGTAGCGGGAGTGGCTAAGCGCCGTGTAGCCGGTGCAGGTGCGCAAAAAGCCTGGCGTGAGCCTAACGTAGTCGATATTAAAGAGCAGAATTTCGCTCTTGCCCACGCCCGAGACGAAGGTGATCGCGTGGTCGTTAAATTTAAACAGCCCGCCGCCATCGCGCCCTTGATACCAAGCTACGCCCGCGATCAAAAGCCCCAAAATCCCGCCTCCGCCGCGACCGCGTCCGTTGCCTAAAAAAATTTCATCTAAATCAAGCCCGGCCGACACGCCGTAAAAAAATATAAAGACCATCATCGCAATGACGAAGATCACGATGAAGGAGTTGTCGTTTTTGACGCTAAATCCGCCTGCGCTCGTGGTTCGTGCGCTGCGGTTGCGAAGGGCGGCTTTGTAGTCTTTGGTAGTAAAAGTAGGCATCAGCTTCCTTTATTTCAGGCTTTCAAAACAGCTTGCGCGCGCTTTTAAAGCCCGTTTAAAATAGTGAAATTTTATAAAATTTCAGATCAAATTCGGATTAAATTTTAAATTTAAAGAGGCTTTAAAATTTAAATGGGTTGCAAATTTAAAGGATTTGAAATTTAGCCGACGAGCTCTACTTAAAATTTTGCGCTTCCGCTTAAATTTATCAAAATTTAAACGCGTAGCGGCACCAAAAGATCGGAAATTTAGCCCGGGCTAAACCCCGTTTTTGTATAATTGCACAAAATTTTAAAGGAGAAAAAATGAAAAAAATTTTTGCTTTGCTTTTTGCGGCGCTATTTTTCGTAGGTTGTGGGCAGTCTCAGCCGAAAGTACCGATCGCAAGCGCGTATAAATTCAAGGGGATTACCTACCAACACTTCCAAAACCATAATCCGAAAAAATTTGTCTATCAATCGCCGGAAGCGGTCGAGAAAAAGTACAACGAGCAGCTTTTAGCGGCGCTAAAAGAGGCGAACCTGCTGGATCAAAACTCTACCGATGAGCTTAAAATTACAATAAAGCACCACAGGGGCTTTACGGGCGAAGCTACTCCGTTTCCTAGCGATAGAATTGGTGGCATAGAGTTTATCTATGAGGTTCAACTCGTAAGAAACGGCCAAATTTTAAGAAGCTACGTGCAAAATGACATCGAGCATTACGATCCGGGATTTTTCGGCAATATGAAAACCATAGCGTTGCAAAATACAGACGATAGCTATGAAAATGACGCGATCGCGGCCATGGTTAAGCGCTTGATGGAAATCATAAAGAAATTTTAGCGACCTGCTCAAGCGCAACGCACGCGCCGGTATTACATTTGATTAAACCATAAAGAATTTTTGGCAGTTCGCGGGCTTTTAATCGCGGAATTGTAAAAATATGCAGCGAGATTGAGCAGTAAAATTTAAAGAAGCGGATCGCTTGCGGACTGCCGACATATCGATAGCTCCCCCGCCAATGAAGCGGCGAAATTTAAAACGCGGTTTGCACGATTTAGCGGATACGAGTTTTATAAAAAAACAGCTGCACGGACAGATGGCGAATGCGCGGCAATTATCATAAATTTAAAGCGCGGGGCGCTGCGCGATCTCACCAAATATATGGAAAATTTTACGGCAAATTTAAAACGCAGTCTAACGGAGTTAATATGGCGGATTAAAATGCGGCTTGCAGCGGTTAGTGCGGTAAATTTACTCTGCGGTTGCAGTTAAAATTTCCGCCGCGCGTAGTAAATGTCACGCAGAGTTAAATTTGCCGCCTAGAAGCTAAATTTCGCGTCGCAGTTAAATATCTCTGTCCGCAATAGTCAAATCGCAGCGAGCTCAACGCTGCAAATTTAGAGCCCGCAGGCATAAACGCTTGACTTGCAGCTGAGCCGCGACCTCTTACTGCAAAGCGCCTAGTTTGCATTTCCGCGGCTGTATAAAACAAACCGCGCCGCGTTTTAAATTTTAAAATTTTATTTGAATAAGCTGTTTACGCTCTCGTCGTGATATACGCGCCTGATGACCTCGCCGAAAAGCGGAGCGACGCTGATTACCTTAATGCGGTCGCTTTCCTGCTTTAGCGGGATTGTGTCGGTCACGACGAGGCCGTCTAGCGCGCCGCTTTCGATGCGCTCGTATGCCGGGCCGCTTAGCACGGCGTGCGTGCAAAACGCGCTGACGCTCTTCGCGCCCTGTTCCTTAAACGCGCCCGCGGCCTTGACGATGGTGCCCGCGGTATCGATCATATCGTCGATTAGGATCACGTCCTTGCCCGCGACGTCGCCGATGATATTCATCACCTCGCTTTTGTTCGCCTCCTCGCGGCGCTTATCGACGATGACGAGATCGAGCGAGAGCTTTTTAGCGAAGCTTCTGGCGCGCGCGACGCCGCCAACGTCGGGGCTGGCGATAATCGGATTTTTTAAATTTTTCTCTTTCAGATAATCCAAAAATATCAGTGAGCCGTAGAGGTTATCGACCGGCACGTCGAAAAAGCCCTGTATCTGCCCCGCGTGCAGATCCATCGTGACGACGCGGTCGATCCCCGCCGTCTGCATCATATTCGCCACGAGCTTCGCGCTGATCGGTACGCGCGGAGCTGCCTTGCGGTCTTGGCGAGCGTAGCCGAAGTATGGCACGACCGCCGTGATCGAGTTCGCGCTGGAGCGCTTCAGCGCGTCGGTTAGGATCAGAAGCTCCATCAGATTGGAGTTTGCGGGCGCGCAGGTCGGTTGGATGACGAAGACGTCCTTGCCGCGCACGCTCTCGCCGATCTGGACGCTGATTTCGCCGTCGCTGAAGGTTTTGATCGCGCACTCGCTAAGCGGCAGCGAGAGATATTTGGAGATTTTTTTGGCAAATTCGGGATTTGCGGTGCCGGAGAAAATTTTATATCCGCGCATTTTAATGACCTTTGGATTGAAATTTGCTCGAATTCTACACCAAAAGCGCTAAATTTTAGCTAATTCGCCCGCCGCGCTCGCGTAAAATTCATAAGCGAGCATCGCGAACCGCAGCCAGTTTGCGAGATAAATTTTTAAAATTTCAGGGCGGCTCGGCTCGCCGCGGCTTTACCCCGGTGAAATTTTGGCTGTGGGTTGCAGCGTCCGCGAGCGATCGTAGCCTGCGTTTTTGCACGAGCAGCCGCGCAGATTGCGGGCAAAACCGTATCGCAAAGCTTGATGAAAGTCTGAAAAAGCGCATCAAGCAGGGGTACGGCTAAAGTCGTATCGCGGAGGGCAGGGTGCGGATGAGCGCGGAATTTTACATTCGCTATGCAAACGCGCAAATTTTATTTTTGAACTGCGGAAAGTGCGTTTAAATTTAAATTTTGAGCTCGCATGGGACAGACTGCGCGGATACTTGGCGCGCTAAATTTTAGACTGCCGCGGCGCATAAATTTTATATTTCTTGGGCGGTTAAATTTAAAATGTGCTTTGCTTTAGCCAAAATTTGAAGCTCGCTTTGACGATCAAATTTAAAAGTTGGCTCTCTAAAGCTTGATTGCGTGCCGCGAAATTTTAAAATTTATCGTGCGAGCTCCATTCGCCGCGTAAATTTAGATATTGCTTTCACGCGCTCAAATTTTAAAATCGCACGGAGATAAATTTAATCCGCAGCGAGCGCTATTCTGTGATTTTGGTGGGCTCGCCGAATAGCCTATTCATCTCGGAAATCAAAATTTCCTTGCCGTCCTGCGCGCCGTTTGCGAGCTCAGCGAGGCCTGCCTTGGCGGCGCGCACGCTCTTGCTCGTATCGCGAAGCTTTGCGGCGTAGTTTTGCGGATCGGTGGATCTTAGCAGATCGTCCTTGGGCGGCTGTTTTTCGCTCTCGCCGCTAGCGCCGTTTTTTTGCGGTTTTGCCGCTTTCGGCGCGGAATTTTCTTCGGAATTTTCGCCGCCGTTTGAAATTTCATCCTGCACGGAGCTTTCGGCATTTATCGCGCCCGTCTCGGAATTCTGCGCGCCGCTTGTGGTGTCGCTAGAATTTTCAAGCGGTTTTTCTGCGCTGCCCGCCCCGTCTTTTGCTGCGCTATCTACGCTGCTTGGGGCAGAATTTTCTGCGCTATTTTGCGCAGAATTTTGCTTTTGCGGCGCGCTTTGCTCTATTTTGATTTTCGCGCTCTCGCCGAAGAGCGATTTTAGCACGCTATTTATCGCTCGCGAGCCCTTGCGCAGATATTCTCTATCCTGCCCCTGCGCGCGCGAGAGCAGATACAGCGTGCCGCGCTCAAATTTTAAAAATTCCACGCACTTGCTAAATTTCTCGCCCAGATCGTAATCTCGGTCGTAAATTTTGGCTAGAAAATTCTCGTAAATTTCATTTTGAGCGCTTGCTTTGGCGGAAGAGTTAGAATTTTGCGCCTGCGCCGGCGCGCTCGGTTTAATCTCGCCGCCTGCGTCAGGGCTCTGTTTTGCCGCACCGAAGTTTTGCGCAGGGCTTGCGGGACGTTTTGCGCTTGCCGTAAAGCTAGGTACGCCGCTTGTCGCGCTACCCTGGTTGCTCGGTGCAAAAGCCGCGCCGTCCGGCTCGCTATTTGACACAAAATTCGCGCTTTGGTTGGAATTTGACCTAAAATTCGGCGCGGAGCTTTGCGCGTTTAAATTAGGCGCCGAAGCAGAAGCATAGCTCTCGCCTTGATCCAGCGATCTTCCGACCTCGATAAGTTCGTCGATCTCGCGCAGATTTACCGCCTCCATCATCATAAAAATCATCATAGAAATCGCGTAGGTGTTGTCCGGGCTGATGGCGAGCATGCTCTTGGCGCCCGCTAAAATGCGGAAAAACCGCTCATACATCAGCAGGCTAAATTTCGCGTCGCGGCGCAGGAATTTATCCTTTAAATTTGCGATCATCTCGTCGATTATCGTCTCGGCGTTGTAATTTTCGACCTCTTTGATGATCTCGATCGCGCCCGCGCGGTCCTGGCGCAGCACGACATCTAAAATTTCGCCTATTTTAGCAGGATCGAGCAGGCCAAGCATATCGGCAATCGCGCGCTGCGTGATGCCTTCGCGGCTAAAGATAATCGCCTGATCGAGGAGCGTGAGCGTGTCTCGTAGAGAGCCTGAGCCGCTGCGCGCTAGAATTTCGAGCGCGCCCTCTTCGTAAGCGATGTTTTCGGTTTTTAAAATTTGCTCTAGGTGCGCTACGACGGCGCTTTTAGCGATCGGCTTAAAGCGAAAGTGCTGCGTGCGCGATAGCACGGTGACTGGAAGCTTGAGCGGATCGGTAGTCGCAAGGATAAATTTTACGTAGCTAGGCGGCTCCTCAAGCGTTTTTAAAAGCGCATTGGAGGCCTCTTTGGTGAGCATATGCACCTCGTCGATGATGAAAATTTTAAAGCGCGCGCTCGCGGGATGATACTTCGTCTGCTCGATGAGCTCGCGGATATCGTCGATCTTGCGATGGCTGGCGGCGTCCATCTCGATGATGTCGATGTGGCGCCCCTCGTTTGCCATTACGCAGTTATCGCAGACCTCGCACGGCTTGCCGGTAGGGCCTTTATCGCATAAAAGCGCTTTGGCAAAAATCCTAGCCGTCGAAGTTTTACCGCTGCCGCGAAGTCCGCTGAAAAGATATGCGTGGCTCAGCCTGCCTGAATCCAGCGCGTGTGCGAGGCTTTTGGCGACGGCATCTTGACCGATGAGCTGCTCGAAGCTTTTGGGTCTGTATTTTAAAGCGAGTGCTTGCAAAATTTCTCCTTTGATCTTGCAATGATACAAAAAAATCTATAAATTTTAAATTTAGTGCTACAATGCGCCCGAATTTCAGAAAAAGGATAAAAATGAAAAAATTTTTAATCGGCGTATTCGCGCTATTTTTTGTCGCCTGCTCGCAAACCAGCAGCGTCATCAGCTTAAATCCGTATCTCTCTAAGGCCGATCAGACCGTAAGCGGCAAGTCGGTAAATATCAACGCGATCAACGATCAGCGCGAAAATCAGATGGTAATCGCCGTTATAAACGACAACGACGGCAAACTCGTCGATGAAGTGCTTTTAAAAAACAATCTCTCGGCGTGGTTCGATAAGGCTTTGCGCGCGGAGCTTGAGGCTCGCGGCGTAAGGATCGATCCTGCAAGCCCGAATATCGTAACCGTAAATATTAGAAGCATCTCGGCAGCGATCAACGGCTACTCGAAGGAAAATATGAGCGCAAGAGGCGAGATCGCGATTTCTATCGTGCAGGGCAACAAAACCACTACTAAGCGCGTTTCGCAGGATCAGAGCCAATTTACCGCGCTTCGCACGGCTAGATCGCTTAATCCTTTCGTGCAAAGCTTGCTTGGCGACATCGTCAAAAAATCCGCCGATCAAATCATCTCGACGCTTTAGATGCGCTGCGTAAATTGCGGCGCGTTTAGCCTGCGCACGATCTGCGCAGCCTGCGCCGCAAATTTAGCCGAATGCCGCCTAGGTATGCGGCAGGTGGAGGGCTTTAGCGTGTTTTATTACTACGGCTACTCCGAAATTCGAGAGCTTATACTTTCTAAACATCACGAATACGGCGCTGCGGTGCTTGCGCGCATAGCCTCTTTAAGCTTAGCGAAATTTCCGCTTCATCTGCGGCGCGAAATTTCAGCAAATCCGCAAAACTACGAAGCGTTTAAAACGGACGGAGCTTTTAAATTTAACGCCGTGCCGCTGGATGATGACGTACGCAGTGGCTATTCGCACACGGCGATCTTAGCTCGCGCGCTAAAAAGCGAGCTCGTGGAGCCAAAATTTCACTGCCTGCGCGCGCAAAATCGCGTCAAATACACCGGGCAGAGTTTGGAATTTCGCCTAAAGCACAAGCGAAATTTTAAAATTTTAACCCCGCCGAAATTCCCCGTAATCCTAGTAGATGACATCATCACCTCCGGTCTTAGCATGCTGCAAGCGCGCGAGAGCTTGATCGATGGCGGCTTTATGCCCGTGTGCGGCTTGGTTTTAGCTAATGCAAAAGAATAATTCGCTATAATCGCGCTTTAAAATTTAAAAGGATATTTATGCAATCAAATATGTTTGAAAATCAGGAGATCATCGATATAGACGTCGAAGAATCGATCAAGACGAGCTATCTTGATTACTCGATGAGCGTCATCATCGGTCGTGCACTGCCGGATGCCAGAGACGGTCTAAAGCCGGTGCATAGGCGAATTTTATACGCGATGAACGATCTTGGCGTGGGTTCTCGCCAGCCATACAAAAAATCCGCTCGTATCGTAGGCGACGTCATCGGTAAATACCATCCGCACGGCGATACCGCCGTTTATGATGCGCTCGTGCGAATGGCGCAGAGCTTTTCGATGAGAATTCCTTCCGTGGACGGGCAGGGTAACTTTGGTTCGATCGACGGCGACGGAGCGGCGGCGATGAGATACACCGAAGCGCGTATGACGCCGCTAGCCGAGGAGCTGCTAAAAGACCTGGATAAAGAGACGGTCGATTTCGTACCGAACTACGATGAGAGCCTAAACGAGCCCGACGTATTGCCTGCGCGCGTGCCAAATTTGCTGCTTAACGGCTCAAGCGGAATCGCCGTGGGAATGGCGACGAATATCCCGCCGCACAGCCTAGATGAGCTTGTGGGCGGTCTTTTGATACTGCTTGAGAATAAAAACGCAAGCCTAGAAGAGATCATGGGCGAGATCAAGGGTCCCGATTTTCCGACCGGCGGCATCATCTATGGCAAAAAGGGGATCATCGAGGCGTATAAAACGGGCAGAGGGCGCGTTAAAATTCGCGCTAAAACCCATATTGAAAAAAAAGCTAGTAAAGATGTCATCGTAATCGACGAGCTGCCGTATCAGACCAATAAAGCGCGCCTCATTGAGCAGATCGCAGATCTCGTAAAAGAAAAGCAGATCGAAGGCATCTCTGAGGTGCGCGACGAGAGCGATCGCGACGGAATTCGCGTAGTAATCGAGCTTAAACGCGACGCGATGAGCGAGATCGTGCTAAATAATCTATTTAAGCAAACCACGATGGAGGCGACCTTCGGCGTGATAATGCTCGCAATCGACGGCAAGGAGCCGAAGATTTTTACGCTGATAGAGCTTTTGAAACTGTTTTTGAACCACAGAAAAACCATCATCATCCGCCGCACGATTTTTGAGCTTCAAAAAGCGCGCGCTAGAGCGCACATCCTGGAGGGCTTAAAGATCGCGCTAGATAACATCGACGAAGTGATCGACGTGATTAGAAATTCCGCCGACACCAACGTAGCGCGCGAAAATTTAATGAGCAGATTCGGCCTTAGCGAAGCACAATCGGGCGCGATTTTGGATATGAGGCTAAGCCGTTTAACGGGGCTTGAGCGCGAAAAGATCGAGGAGGAGCTAAAAGAAATTTTAGCCGAGATAAAGCGGCTTGATGCGATCTTAAAGAGCGAGGAGCTGATTGAGGGGATCATCAAAGATGAGCTTTTGGAGATCAAGGATAAATTCAGATGCCCGCGCATCACCGAAATCGTCGATGACTACGAAGATATCGACATCGAAGATCTAATCGCGAATGAAAATATGGTCGTTACGATCACTCACCGCGGCTACATCAAGCGCGTGCCTAGCAAGACTTACGAGAAGCAAAAGCGCGGCGGCAAGGGGCGCGTGGCGGTCACGACGTACGATGACGACTTCATCGAGAGCTTTTTTACGTCCAACACCCACGACACGCTTATGTTTATCACCGACCGCGGGCAGCTTTACTGGCTCAAGGTCTATAAAATCCCGGAGGGCTCGCGCACCGCAAAGGGCAAGGCGGTAGTAAATTTAATCCAGCTCGGCGCAGACGAAAAGATCATGGCGATCATCCCTACGACCGATTTTGATCCGAGCAAGTCGCTCGTATTTTTCACTCGCAACGGCATCGTAAAACGCACGAATTTAAGCGAGTTTAAAAACATCCGCTCACTCGGCATCCGCGCTATCAGCCTGGATGAGGACGACACTCTCGTAACCGCTCTCATCGCTCCAAACAGCGCCGAGGAGATGCAAAACTACAAAGGAGGCGCTCTAAGCGGCGACGATCTGGACGGCGGCGAGGCTGAAGAAGCCTTAGAGCAGACCGAGCAGGATATTTTAGAGGGAAGCGAGAATGAAATTTCGGATGAGATTTCGGACGCACAAGAGGGCGAGCCGCAAAGCGCCAACGAAAATATGCTCTTCATCGCTACGAAAAAGGGAATGTGCCTTAAATTTAATCTAAATAAAATTCGCCAGATGGGGCGCATCGCTCGCGGCGTAAAGGGGATTAAATTTAAAGAAAAAGGGGACGAGGTCATCGGCGCCGCGTTTATTTTAAGCGATATGCAAGAAATTTTAAGCGTGAGCCAAAAGGGTATCGGCAAGCGCACGACCGCGAGCGAGTATCGCCTCACAAACCGCGGCGGCAAGGGCGTCATCTGCATGAAGCTCACCAACCGCACCGGCGAGCTTATCGGCGTCGTGATGGTCGATGAGGAGATGGATCTTATGGCGCTTACTACGAGCGGCAAGATGATCCGCGTGGATATGCAAAGCATCCGCAAAGCGGGCCGCAACACCAGCGGCGTCATCGTCGTAAATGTCGAGGGCGACGACGTCGTGAGCATCGCGACCTGCCCGAAAGCTGAGGAGGGCGACGAGGGCGAAGCGGACGAGCTTGCGCAGGATGAAAATTTATTAAATTCAAATTTAGATAGCAAAGATTCGCAGAGCGACGGCCCTAGCGATGAAATTTTAAAAGGAGGAGAGGATGAGTAGTTACAATATCGCCATCGTAGGCGCTACCGGCGCCGTAGGCGAGGAGATTTTGCGCGTCTTAGACGAGATGAACTTCCCCGTAAAGGACATACTGCCGCTTGCGAGCGCAAAGAGCGCGGGCGAGAAGGTGGAATTCCGCGGCAAAGAATACGTCGTGAGGGAGCTAACGGACAGCACCTTCGACGAAAACGAGATCGACATCGCGTTTTTTAGCGCGGGCGGCTCCATTTCGGCGCATTACGTGCCATTTGCTGCGGCAAGCGGCGCAGTGGTGATAGATAACACGAGCCACTTTCGTATGCAAGAGGACGTTCCGCTCGTAGTGCCGGAGTGCAACCCGCAGGATATCGAGCTGTGGAAGGAGACCGGCATCATCTCCAATCCGAACTGCTCGACCATCCAGATGGTTCAAATTCTTAAGCCGCTTGATGATGCATTTGAAATAGAGCGCGTGGACGTAAGCACCTACCAAGCCGCCAGCGGCGCAGGCAAAGAGGGTATGGAGGAGCTTGTGTTTCAGCTGCAGAAATTTTTTGAATTTAAGCTTGATGAGTGCAAACCTAAAGTTTTCGCGCACCAGCTAGCATTTAACGTCATCCCGCACATCGACGTCTTTTTGGACAACGACTACACCAAAGAGGAGATGAAGATGGTGAACGAAACGCAGAAAATTTTGCATAAAAACTTCGCCGTTTCGGCTACCTGCGTTCGCGTGCCGGTACTTCGCAGCCACAGCGAGGCGATCACGATAAAATTTAAAAAGGATTTCGAGATTAGCCGCGTGCGTGAAATTTTAAGAAACGCGCCTAGCATCGTGCTTGTAGACGATCCGAGCAAAAACGAATACCCGATGCCGCTGCTTTCTAGCGATACGAACGAAACCTACGTCGGCAGGCTCCGCAGGGACAATTTCGACGATAAAATTCTGCATCTTTGGTGCAGCGCCGATCAGATCCGCGTCGGAGCGGCTACGAACGCCGTACGTATCGCGCTTCGCTGGATAGATATGCAGCAAGACAGGTAGGATAAATTTAGCAAAGTTGCCGAGACTTTGTACGCGGATGCTGTCGCGTGCGCGGTTTCGGCGCCGAAGACCGGCGAATAAATTTGCAAATCAGCCTAGTTAAAAATTTAAGACCGCAAGTTAGAATTTTGCGCCTTTAACCTGGCGCAAAATTTAAATAAGTTCAAACGTGCGCTTAAAAGAGATAAATTTACGCGATTGCAAACGAGCGTAAATTTAAACGAACACTTCGGCATGAGGCGGCTTTTAAATTTATACGTCCGTTTGCGGAGCGGCTAAGCTCGAATTAAAATTTAAGGAAGAAATGAAAGCTATATTTGAAAAATTTTTGCTTTGTAGCAAATCTCTAACGCTTCTGCCTGTTATTTTTTGTGTTGCGGCTAGTGCGACGATATTTGTGATGGCAAGCTACGAAATCTGTTCGGCGTTCTATAAAATCGTGGAATTTTTCCTAGCCCCGCAGAGTGAGCGAGCGCTTTACATTGACATTTTAAGCGAAATAATAACGGCGATCGATCTGTATCTAGTCGCTATAGTGCTGCTAATCTTCGTATTTGGAATTTATGAGCTCTTTATCGACGAGTTTGTAGATCTAAATTTACAAGTTTTAAAGATCGCCTCGCTGGATGAGCTAAAACATAAACTCGGCAGCGTTATCATAATGGTGCTGGTAGTGGATTTTTTCAAGAGAATTTTGTACACCGATTTTACTACCCCTTTGGATATGCTTTTGCTCGCAGGGGCTATCTTTGCGGTTTGTTTGGCTTTGTATATTTTGAGTAAATTTAAAGGATAAAAATGGTTTTCATCGACGCATGCTTTGGCAAAGAGACCCCATACACGCCCATTTGGATGATGCGCCAGGCGGGGCGCTACCTGCCGCAATACATGGCGGTGCGTGAGAGGGCGGGCGATTTTTTGAGCCTGTGCCGCGACTACCGCGCCGCTAGCGAGGTAACGATCCAGCCCGTGGAGATTTTAGGCGTCGATGCGGCGATACTTTTTAGCGATATTTTGGTTGTGCCGATGCAGATGGGGATGGATCTGCGCTTCGAAGCGGGCGAAGGACCGCGCTTTAGTGATCCGATCCGCTCCCGGGGTGATTTGGCGCGTCTTGATCCGCAAAAGGCCGCGGCAGAGCTCGGATACGTTTATGATACGATCTCGCTTACTCGCTCGCGCCTTGCCGCGGACAAAGCGCTCATCGGCTTTTGCGGCGCGCCGTGGACGATCGCTACCTATATGATAGAGGGCGGCGGCAGCAAAAATTACGCCGTTTGCAAAAGGATGCTTTACGAAAATCCGCAGCTTCTGCATGAAATTTTGCGCCTCGTTACGGAGGCGACGAAGCTTTATCTGGCGCGCCAGATCAGCTCGGGCGTCGATGCGGTGCAGATCTTCGACAGCTGGGCGGGCGCGCTGGAGCCGAGCGCATACGAGGAGTTCGGCTGGCGATACATCTTGGAAATCACGGAATTTTTAAAGGCGAAATTCCCGCATATCCCGCTCATCGTCTTTGCCAAGGGCACGGGTGCGCAGATGTCGCGGCTGAGCAGTATCGCGACGCAGCGAGGCGAGGCGAGCTTTGACGTATGGGGCGTGGATTGGAGCACTCCTATGGGGCTTGCGCGCGAGCAGCTCGGGGGTAAATTTGCGCTTCAGGGCAACCTGGAGCCGATGCGGCTATACGACCGCGGCGCGATAGAATCGGGCGTGCGCGAAATTTTAGCAGCGATGAAGGGTGTCGCGCATATCTTTAATCTAGGACATGGAATTTTGCCCGACGTAAGCGTGCAAAACGCCAAATATCTAGTGGATCTGGTGCACGAGCTAAGCGCGCGCTGAAACCGGATTTTGCGAGAGCCTGCTTGCGGCGCGTCGTTGCAAATTTTATAGAGCCGTAATTTAAAATTTCACTCGCCTGGGTCGCTTGCTTTGCTTTCGCGCGATCTTTTCGCTGTTCATAAATTTTAAATTTTGCACCGTTTTCACGCCGCTAAAACAGCTCACGAAACGCAAAGCTCTAAATTTTAAAATTCTGCGCCGTTTTGATGCAACGATACCACGAAATTTTAAAATTTAGCTGCATTTGAAATTTATGTCGCTTTTGCGCCGAGCATGGGATTAAAAAATCTACGCACCGTATCTGCAACGCTGAAAAATACCGCAAACTTGCGAGTTTAAATTTGGCCTGCGCTTTAAAATTCATGGATCGCGCCCCCTAAATTTAAGGATAAATTCAAAGCTCTAAGCTTAAAATTTTGCCGTAGCGGGGCGGCGCGCAGAAGTGAAAATTCGCATAAAAGCGGCGCTAAATTTCGGCACGCGGAGCTTAAATTTCAAGGTATAAATTTGCTACGTAGAATTTTAAAAGCTCGATGCAAAGCGTTATTGGTGCGAGACTTGAGATCGGCGTAAATTTGCTACGTAAAATTTAAAAGCGGGATTTTCTAGCTAAATTTTTAAAAGCAAATTTCAGTAAAATTTCACGATGCGGAATTTCAAATTAAAATTTTGCAAATTAAAATTCCGTAAAGTAAAGTTTTAAAGCGAAATCTTGTGCCAAAAACGCCGCTGCACGTAAATCAATCATGGAGCAAAAATGAGATATATTTTCGGGCCCGTGACCTCGCGCAGGTTCGGGCGCAGCCTCGGTATCGATCTAAGCCCGCAGCGCAAGCAGTGCAACTTCAACTGCGTCTATTGCGAGCTGGGCGCAGGCAAGCCGGTAAGCGCGATGAGCGAGCCCTGTGAGATCGGCCCGGTCATCGCCGAGCTGAAAACCGCGCTACAAAGCCACGCGGGCATAGACGTCATCACGATCACGGCAAACGGCGAGCCTACGCTGCATCCGCGCTTCGCCGAGCTAGTGGATGCGCTAAAGGCGCTGAACCTGCCGCAGAAACTGCTCGTTTTGTCAAACGGCTCACTCGTGCGCGAAAACAGCGCGGCGCTAGCAAAGCTTGATATTTGCAAATTTTCGCTAGATAGCGCGCTTGCAAAAAGCTTTCGCAAGGTGGACGGTCCGCATGCAGGCATTAGCGCCGAGGATATCGTAAGCGCGATCGCGGATTTTGCGCGCGAGTTTCATGGTGAGCTTGATATCGAAATCCTAGTCGTGCGTGGGCTAAATGACACGCAGGAGGATTTTGCGGCGCTGAATGCGGCTCTGGCGCGCATCAATCCGCACCGCGTAGATATTGGCACTATAGATCGCCCGCCCGCATACCGCGTGCAGGGTGTGAGCGAGGCGCAGCTGCGCTATCTAGCCACTTTCATCGAAAATCAAAACGTAAATATCATCGCCGCACCCAAATACGCAAGCGAACGGTTAAGTTTTAGCGAGGATGAGATATTGCATACTTTGGCACGTCGTCCTCAGCGCACTAGCGACGTGGAGGCGATGTTTGATGAAGCGAGCGCGCAGCTTTTAAAGCACCTCGTGGGTGCGGGCAAGGTTGTTTTCAGAGACGGCTACTATAAAATCGCCAAGAAATAGCGGCGGAATTGCGAGGTAGAATTTCGTTTCGTAATTTAATGGCAAAATTTTATCGAGATTTCGCATGCGGAATTTTCGTCCAAATTTGCCGACAAAGTGGTGCGCCTAAGACACGGCAAGCTCGATCGAATAGAACTTTTGGATCAAAGCACGATGAAGCACAATCTCGGCTCGCAAGATAAAATTTCAGATCGCGATTTAAGCCAAAGCACTTCGCAAAGCTCTAACGCCGAGGCTGCGAGCGAGCAAAATCCCGCCTCGCAAAGCTCTGGCGGCGAAGATCAGAGTGCCGAAAATTCTAATGGCAAAAATTCCGATACTAGAAATTCAGGCGCACAGAATTCCGGTGCATAAAATTTAGCTCGCATGATGAAAAATAAAGCTACGTTAAAATTTAAAAATTTCACCGCTCGCTCGCGCTCTTTTTGGGTTCGCACAAAGCTCGCGCGAGCAGGCGTGACTCTTTGCTGCGCGCGTCCCGTCGAAGCTATTTGCCTCGAAATATCAAGCGCCGTTGCAAAGCCGAGCGAGGTGGGTAAAAATTTAAAAAGTCTAAATTTAAAAAGTCTAAATTTTAAAAACCGAAACGCTGCGAGTACAAATTGCTAGGCAAGTCGTTACATAGACTTTAGTGCGGATTACGACACGGATCGCGACATACGCCTTAAGCATATTGTTGCAGCACATGCCAAAGTATAAACTTTAACGCAGATCGAGACTTAAATTTAAATATATGTCACGATATAAATTCTAGTGCGGAGTATGACATAAATCTCGTCAAGAGTCACGGCATGAACCCAAGCATGGATTATTACGACATACGCCTCGGCGCAGGTCGTGATATAAATTCCCGCCCGGATCGCGCCGTGAATTTTAAAATTTCAAACGCAAATTTAAAAACGAATTTAGCAGTTTTAAAAGCAGATTTAAGGACGGATTTTAAATGATTAAATTTTTAAATTTAAAAGTTGCTGCCGCTGTGCTCGCGCTGTTGCTCGTAGGCTGCGACGGATGGAAGCACCATCTAAGCAGCGACGGCGCCTCGCTCGCCTCCAAGTTCGACCCCTCCGAGCGCACGCTAAAGATCGAGGGCAACGACAAGCCGCTCGTGCTGTTTTTCTA
>NZ_CALIMY010000022.1 GCF_938045205.1 uncultured Campylobacter sp. | reverse complement strand
CGGTGCGAAACAGAATTGTGATTATACAAGAGTGATGCTTAAAGGGGGCTGAATAATTAGTAGAAAAATGAGGAGTTCTTAAACAAAGAAAAATTCACAAAAAGGGTAAAATTTTAAAGAAACGCCAAATGTAAAAGCGAGGAAATTTAAAAGTAATCAAACCCAGTATAGCTTCTATATACAAAATTCTACATTTTAAAATTTCCTCATAATTTAAAATTTCTTCGAAATTTCTAAAATTCTAATACGCCATCAGCTTCGCGCCGAACGCGCCGCGAACCAAACTCTCGCTTTTATTTGCTAGCTTATCTATCATCTTCTCATACGCCGAAGGCTCCTGCCAGATCGGATCTGCTACGCCGCTAGCCTTTACGAGCGCGCTTTTGGCGTCCTCCAAAGAGCCCACTTCGTCGATGAGCCCGACGCCTTTGGCACCGCTAGCCAAAAATACTCGCGCATTCGCCCACGTATCGCGCTTCCTAAGATCCAGCGAGCGCGCCTGCGCCACCTCGCGCGTAAATAGCTCGTAGCTCTCATCCACCAGAGCTTGCAGGCTTGCGCGCTCCGCGTCGCTCCATTTTCGCATCATCGTGCCCGCTTCTTTGAGCTCGCCCGCTTTGACGATCTGTTCGGCAAAGCCTAATTTAGCTGCAGCTTCGCTCACATCAAGCCCCTGCATGATCACGCCAATGGAGCCGATGAAGCTGCCCGGGTTTGCATAAATTTTACTTGCCCACACTCCGCCTAGGTAGCTGCCGCTCGCCATCGTGCCCTTGGCGTAGGCGACGACCGGCTTGCGCGAGTTTAGAGACTTGATCGCCAGCGAAATTTCTACGCTAGGGCTTAGCGCGCCGCCGGGGCTGTCGATCAGCAGAAGCACCCCCTTAATCGCCTCGTCGTTTTTCAGAGTTTCGATCTTTTCCAAAATTTCGCTATCGTCCATTATCGCGCCGCTTAGCGAAAGCTGAGCGAGATTCGCACCCTTTTGTTGCGCGCTTTCGCCGCCAGCAAAAATCAAAAACAAAATAAGCAGAAAAATCAGGGATTTAAAGTATTTGTTGATAAACCCAAGCACGGCGCCGATCGGCGCAAAGATATTTTTTAGAAATTGCATTTCATTCCTTCGATAAAAAGTGATTTTGCATTTTTGCTCTGCAAAATGAGCTGTAGCGCCAGCTGGCTCTGCTCGCACTCAATGCCTTCAAAAACGGCGATGTCGGCGAGCTTGCCTGCTTTCAGCTCGCCCAAATTTAGCCCAAGTGCCGCAGCAGCGTTTCTCGTCGCGCCTAAAAGTAACGCCCGCGCCAGCTCTGCCAAACCCAGCTCGTCGTGCATCATTAAATTTGCGCGCAGCTCGTCTAAAAAGCTTAGACTGAAATTTGAGCTAAGCCCGTCGGTAGCGATGTTGTAATTAAGCCCGCTTGCGAGCAGCTTTTTAAAGCTCAGCCGCTTTTTGCTAAGCAGGCGGTTGGAGCGCGCGCAGTGCGTGATCGAGTGAAGCTTCGGATCAAAGATGCTAAAATCATCCACCCAAACGCAATGCGTAAAAAGCGTGCGAAGCCCGTTAAAATGCGCTACGAAGCTCTGCGGCGAGTAAAGAGGCGCGGGCGTTGGGTCAAATTTAGCAAGCCAGGCTTTAAATTTGCCGCGACCCGTGCGCAGCCACTGCCGCTCATACGCGCTCTCCATAAAATGCGTGCTTATAGCAAGTCCGTTTTCGCGGGCAAGCTTCGTCGCAAACTCCGTAATCTGCGGGTGCGCCGAGTACGGCGAGTGCACCGACACGGCGGGGATAAAAAGCGAGCTTGCGAGCGCCTTTGCGCGCTCAAATCGCTGCTTAAATTTCAAAATATTCTCCGCCGCAGCATCCTTGCTCGCGCCTAAAATTTCATTGAAAAACACGGTTCTAATGCCGCTTTGCGCGCAAGCTTCAGCCTCGCCGCCGAAGCTTGAAATTTCGCCGATCGTACCCACGCCGCTTCGCATCATCGCGGCGATCTGCTCCAAAATCAATCGTCCGCGTGCCGCGGCATCCAGCTGCTGCCTTGAGGCGATGACGCTGCCTAGCCACTCCAAAAAATCGCCGTAGCGCAGCGTGCCTTTGTTTGCGCTAAATTCCAAATGCACGTGCGGATTTATAAACGCAGGCATCGCTATATCGCCGCTAAAGTCTAAAATTTCGGCTTGCGGGTATTTGCGCGCCGCACTCGCAAAGGCGCAGACCTCGATTATCTTCTCGTCAAAGACGATCGCGCCATCTTTTAAAATTTTAAAATTCTCATCGCAAACAAGAACCCACTTCGCCCTTAAAATTCTCATCGTTTTCCTTATCTAAAACAGCGCGTGATTTTAGCATAAAATTCTCTTCCGTGCTAAATTTAGAGATAAAATTTTAGCGACCGGGCTTGAACGGGCAAATTTAGCGCCATAGTAAAAAATAAGCTCGCTTTGGTTATAATTTTTGCTTAAATTTCAAAACAAGGACGTAAAAATGAAAATTATGGTGATTCAAGGACCGAATATCAATATGCTTGGTATGCGCGAGCCCGCTATTTACGGGGTTATGAAGATGGAGGACATCCATAAACAGATGAAGGCGGTCGCCGATCAGAGCGGCAACGAGATCGAGTTTTTCCAGAGCAATTTCGAAGGCGAGATCGTCGATAAGATCCAAGAGTGCTTCGGCACTTGCGACGGCATCATCATCAATCCCGCCGCCTACACGCACACTTCGCTCGCTATCCGCGATGCGCTCGCCGCAGTCAGTCTGCCTGTGATCGAGGTGCATATCTCAAACATCGCTCGCAGGGAGGAGCTTAGACAAAAAAGTCTAATAGCGCCCGTTGCTGCGGGTCAGATAATCGGGTTTGGCCCCGTGGGATACCATCTGGCGATGATCGGAATGATTCAAATTTTTGAGCAGATCAAAGCCGCCAGAGCCGAGCAGAAAGCCAAATAAGTTTGGGATTAAATTTGAAAAATTTTATCTTAAAGGACGAAAACGCTGTTTACCACGAGTGCGGATACAGCTGCGACAACGCGATATTTTTGAGCTTTGCGGGGCGCAAATTTTTCCTCACCGATGCGCGTTATAGCATCGAAGCGCGCGAGCTTTGCCAAGATACCAAAGTGATCGAGGTCGAGCGAAATTTGATAAAAGACGCGCGGCTGTTTTTGCGAAAAGCGGGCGTTGCTGAGCTTAGCTACAACCCGTACGATTTTGCCGCGGGCGAGTGGGAGGCGCTAAGCAAAGGGCTTGGGATAAGATTTAAGGCGCGGGCGAATTTTTCGCAAATTTCGCGCATAATAAAATCAGAGGATGAGATAAAAATTTTAAAGCAAGCGGCGCAGCTGGGCGCGGAAAGATTTGACGAATTTGCCGCCTTCGTGCGCGAAAACGGCGAAGGGATGAGCGAAGAGGAGCTGTTTTTTAACGCCGAGCTCATCTTTAAGAAAAAAGGCGAGCTCGCGCTTAGCTTTTCGCCTATCGTCGCGATCAACGAAAACGCCGCAAAGGCGCACGCTCTGCCCGGTAAAAAACGTTTGCGACA
The DNA here is from genome assembly GCF_938045205.1 of uncultured Campylobacter sp. Taxonomy (GTDB): domain Bacteria; phylum Campylobacterota; class Campylobacteria; order Campylobacterales; family Campylobacteraceae; genus Campylobacter_B. The sequence continues at coordinate 1,154 of NZ_CALIMY010000022.1, read as the reverse complement.
GGGCGATTTACTCCTGCTTGACGCGGGGATTAAATTTAACCGTTACTGCTCCGATAGGACGCGCACGGCGTACTTTGACGAAAATTTTAACTTCAGCAAGGAGCAAAATTTTAAAAACGGCAAACGGCAAGAAATTTACGAGATCGTAAAAGAAGCGCAAGCTCTGGCGATCGCGGCGGTTATGCCCGGTAAAAAGGCGAGCGAGATCGATGCGGCGGCTAGGGATTTTATCGCCGCTCAGGGCTTTGGCGAAGCATTTTTTCACAGCACCGGACACGGCGTCGGAGTCGATATCCACGAGCTTCCGTTCATCTCAAAGCGCGGAGATACCGTGCTAAAAGAGGGCATGGTCTTTAGCGTGGAACCGGGGATTTACTTGCCGGGCGAGTTTGGCGTGCGCATCGAGGACGTCGTGGTCGTGCGCGAAAACGGGGCTGAAATTTTATGAGAGTAGCTCGGGTGAACATGCAACTTAAGAAAAACGAATTTTACGAGTGCGCGGACGCGCTGTGCGTCGTAAAAAGCGCCGTTTTTCCGATGAGGCGCCGCGAGCGCGGAAATTTTAAAAATTTATACCTACTTGGACTCGGCGGGAATTTAGGAGATGTCAGGCGACGCTTCGAGCGATTTTATCGCACTTTACAAAGCGATACGCGCTTTTTCGTAGCGCAAAATTCCTTGATTTTAAAAAACAAGCCGTTCGGCTTTTTGCGGCAAGAAAATTTTTTAAACGCCGTGATGCTCGTGCAAAGCTCGCTCTGGCCCAATCCGATGCTAAAAATAATGCAGCGCGCAGAGCTACGATTTGGGCGCAAAAGAAGCTTCAAAAACGCGCCGCGCACGCTGGACGTGGATATTTTATACGCAAGCGCGAAGGTGCGTGCCTGCGAGCGGCTGATGCTGCCGCATCCGGGTGCCTGCGAGCGCATAAGCGTGATTTTGCCGCTTGGAGAGATGAAATTTAAAAGAGGACTGATATGCAAAATAAAATCGTAAATTTTTTAAGCGCCAAAGGCGGGGTCGGCAAGAGCGTGATCGTGGCGAATTTCGGCGAAATTCTAAGTGAGATAGGCTACCGAACGGCGATCATCGAAGCGCCAAATTTAAACAATCAGGAGATCATCTTAAACGCTTTGCAAAGAAAGAGGACTTCG
>NZ_CALIMY010000021.1 GCF_938045205.1 uncultured Campylobacter sp. | reverse complement strand
CCGCATAAAATTTAAAAGTAGCGCAAAATTTTAAAATTTAATCTCGCGGCGCGAATTATACGGCGATCCGCAGCAGATACTCGATTTAAAATTTTATGCGATCGCGCCAGAGCCGTCGCGCTTGTGCCAGATTTGCCGCTGCGTTAAAATTTACTTCGGTTTTTTTGCTAAATTTAAGCTAAAAACGCTATAATCTCGTTTCTTTTATTTCGTGCGCTCGTAGCTCAGCTGGATAGAGCATTTGATTGCGGTTCAAAAGGTCGGGGATTCGAATTCCTCCGGGCGCACCATCCACAAATATCTTTTTAAACCGAGCTTCGCTATAATCCGTGAAATTTTAATCTTGGAGCAAAAATGAGAGCATTCGCCGAATGGGAAGAGCAAGAGGCGCTTTTGGCGTCTTTGCCGCACGCAAGTACCGACTGGGCGCCGTATTTGGGCGAGATACAGGCGGCTTATCGCAACTTTATCGTCGCCGCAGCGAGGTTCGAGCCGGTTGTCGCGATCGCGCCGAGCCGCGAGGATTTTGAGCAAATTTGCGGCGGCTTAGCAAACGTCAACTTCGCGCAAATCGACACCGACGATACATGGATCCGCGATTACGGCGCGATCGACGTGGAGGAGGGCGGCAAAATCACGGGACTAAATTTTCGTTTCAACGCCTGGGGCGGCAAATTTGCAAGCGCCAAGGACGACGCGTTAAATTCCAAGCTTTACGCCGCGAGCGAGCGCCCGCTGCGAGACGTAGATCTGATCTTAGAAGGCGGTAGCGTCGATTTTGACGGCGCGGGCACGATGCTAACTACCAGCGCGTGTTTGCTGAATGAAAATCGCAACTCCCTTAGCAAGGCCGAGCTGGACGCGCGGCTGCGTGAAATTTTCGGCCTAAGAAACATAATCTGGCTGGGACGCGGCTTCATCAAAGGCGACGACACCGATAGTCACGTCGATACCCTCGCGCGCTTTCTAAACCCGCGCACTGTGGCTATTTCGTCGTGCGACGATCCGAGCGATCTACACTATGCAGAGCTTGGCGCGATGAGGAATGAAATTTTATCGCTCGGATACGACGTGATCGAACTGCCGATCCCGCGCGCGATCCTTTATCAGGGGCGTAGGCTGCCTGCGACGTATGCAAATTTCGTCTTTTTAAACGGCGCGCTCATCGTACCTACCTACGCAGACCCCGCAGATCCGCATGATCCAAATCGCGCGGCGGACGAGCTGGCGCTGTCGCGTCTGCGTACGGCATGCGCGGATCGCGAAGTAGTGGGAGTGAATGCGCGCGTTTTCATCCGCCAAAACGGCTCGCTGCACTGCTCGTGCATGAATAAATTTAAACTTTAAATTTAGATCGAAGGAAAAATATGAAAATTTTAAAAGTTGGGCTGATTTCGCATAAATTTGAAGGAACTAAAGCGCGCACGATAGCGCGCAGTATCGAGCTCATCGCGCGTGCAGCGGCGAAGGGCGCGCAGTTAATCGTTTTGCAAGAGCTTCATCAGACGCATTATTTTTGCCAGCGCGAAAATACCGAAAATTTCGACTACGCGCAGGATTTTGAGCGCGATTTGCGGCTGTGGAGCGAGGTGGCGAAGAGATTTGGCGTCGTGCTGGTAAGCTCGCTTTTTGAGCGCCGCGCCGCGGGGCTGTATCACAATACCGCCGTGGTCTTCGAGCGCGACGGCTCTATCGCGGGTCGGTATCGCAAGATGCATATTCCCGACGATCCGCAGTTTTACGAAAAATTTTATTTCACGCCGGGCGATCTGGGCTTTGAGCCCATAGATACGAGCGTGGGGCGGCTCGGCGTGCTGGTGTGCTGGGATCAGTGGTATCCCGAGGCGGCACGCGCGATGGCGCTACGCGGTGCCGAGCTGCTCATATATCCGACCGCGATCGGGTGGTTCGACGGCGACGGCGAGGACGAAAAAGCGCGTCAGCTGGAGGCTTGGGTTGCGGTACAGCGCGGGCATGCAGTGGCAAACTCTCTACCCGTAGTCGCCGTAAATCGCGTGGGTTTTGAAAGCGCCGCGCTTAGCGAGATCTCACCGGATGAAATTTTATCCGGGAGTGAAGCAAATTTGAATATGCGCGATAAAATTTCGCGCTCCGCGGATGTGAGCAGCGAGAGTAAAATTTTAAGCGAGGGCGGAATTTTATCCTTTAATAACGAGGCGCTAACGGGTGGCGGCAAAATGGCGATCGGCGGCGAAATTTTGCCCGCGAAAAATGAGGCGGCGCGAGAGAATTTAAAAATTTCTATAGAGATTAAATTTAACGGCGAAACTTTAGAGGTGCTGCCGAATAAACAGCGCGTGGACCAGCTTGTCAGCGAAGAAGGGATTAGGTTTTGGGGTAATAGCTTTGTTTTTGGCGCGCAGGGCGAGCAGCTATTTCGCGCAAACAGCACCGACGAGCTATGCGAAGTCGTAGCGATCGATATGCAAAGATGCGAAAACGTGCGCCGTTGGTGGCCGTTTTTGCGCGATAGACGCGTAGAGAACTATGAAATTTTGACTAAGCGATACGGATTGTAGTCCCGTATCGCTAATAGATAGGGTTTATTGGGCGGCGCGTGGAAACGTGAGAATAAGTATTTAATTTATGCTATTAATTTTAATGTGCAAGGCGCCGTCAAAATACATCAAATAGAACGAGGCGGACTTAAAATTTTGATTTTAAAATGCCCGCAAAATCGGACTTTATAAATAAATTGTAAAAAATTTGCTAAAAACTATTGACAATTTTTAAATTTTTCTCTATAATTCTGCCAAGTTTCGCATATAGGTATGCGGGATGAATTTTATTTAAGGAGTAAACCATGAAAAAAGGTTTTACTATGATCGAGTTGATCTTCGTTATCGTTATTTTAGGTATTTTGGCAGCTGTTGCTATTCCAAGACTTGCAGCTACTCGTGATGATGCTGAGGTTTCTAAGGCAGCTAGCAATATTCAAACTATGGTAACAGATTTAGGTGCATATTATACATCTCAAGGAAATTTCTCTACTACTGTTAGCACTATGACAAATGTTGCTAATCCAGTAAAAGTTAAATCACTAGCTTGCTTTACGGCTAACACTCCTACTGCTGGTAATGATACAATATCTGTAACTGTGAACGATACTGGATTATGCGGTCAAGTATGGAGTATGCCAGGTCTATCACAAATTAAAACTAGAATTGATGCAGATACTGGTCTAAAATTTGGTGGTAAAAACGTTAACTATAACTAATATTTTAGTGTAGATATAGCTTTAAGGCTCTAGCTTTTGCTAGAGCCTTTTTTTATTTGTGTAAATATAAAATTTTGTATAATTTAATCTTTCTGAGAATTATTTATTAATTATTGGTATATTTAAAAATAATCTTGACTTTTAGTTACAGTTTTTGTATAATTAAAGTCTTTTTTTGATGGGGTATAGCCAAGCGGCAAGGCAATTGGTTTTGGTCCAATCATTCGGAGGTTCGAATCCTCCTACCCCATCCAATCGCGAATGCTGTTTTAAAATTCATTTGCGCTTCTTGTATCGCAGAGTAGAGCAGTGGTAGCTCGTCGGGCTCATAACCCGAAGGTCGGTGGTTCAAATCCACCCTCTGCAACCAATATCTTTAAATTTATATCACAGCATCGTGGCTTTAAAATTTTACTCTTGTCTTCATTGCGGTATAAGAAAAATGTGTTTTATCTAAATCAGAGGATTTTATCTACTAAATTTATTTTTAAACTAATAGCTTAAAATTCATAAAGTCATCAAATAAGATACATTAAACTCTTTAAACTGTAAAATTTGCCGATTCATCTAAAATCTATGATTTATATTGTGTCGCCGATCTTGTTAATAGCATTATAAAGTATTGAAAGGACTTAAATTTACACAGAGTTTCTATCGTGACGTTAAAATTTTAAAGGTTCAAGAAAAGTTAAAAATTCCTTGAAAGTTTTTAACTTATCTTGAGTCAAATTTTATTTATCCGTTCGCCTGCTCGCAAAGACGGAAGTTATGGATGCTTATTCTTCATCTATAATTATCCATCTTTTTCTAGATTCTTCATCGTATTGCTTTAAAATTTCTATTATTCTATTCTGCAATATTTGCAGGGTTTGCATATATTTTGTAGGAATTAGTTCAAAAATATCCTCTAATTCGCAGCACTCGATTATTATATCTATAATGCATTCATTAACCTTATTTTTTTCCAAATGCGTTGAGATATAGGGTGAAAACAAAATTCTTTGGCTTTCGTCTATGGTAATCGCTTTGTGTTCCAATGCCTGTAATGAGCCCAGCGCCATTAGTAAAATAGCCCTCTCATCCACAATATCAATATTTTTTTCTAGTATCATTCGGTCTCGCTCCGCCCGTATTTAATTTTATCTAAAATCATACAAACCTTCTCTTCGTCTATCTCTCCATAAAGGCAAGAGTTTGCCAGCTCAAATATGATCTCTTGCAAAATTTCATCCTCATATCCTATATCCTCGCGGCACTCGATTAAATTTGCCCACTCCTCAAGGAGATCATATGAAATTTATTTATCGACGACTCTATTTAAGATGTTTGCAATGGTATTTTGAGTTATCGTTACAAGTTCCGATTCGCTATCAAAGCCTATCTTTTCCAAGTTGCTTTTTATCGCGCTTATATCTTTAGTAAAATTTATCAAATTTAATAAAATATCTATTTTAGCCATCAATGCTGTAT
>NZ_CALIMY010000020.1 GCF_938045205.1 uncultured Campylobacter sp. | reverse complement strand
ACAACATAAGCTGATCTTGCTCCTAGCCCAAAACGTCAATAATATAACTACCTTTTCAATGATAGAAGAGGTCGTTTATCACGATAAAATGAGTTCAAAAATAGCTATGCAAAATTTAGTAGGCGTGTTAAAAAGAAATTTAAATCTTGATATAAAAAACATACATTCAAAAGGCTATATTCTCTATTCCTATTGACTTTTACTTTGATCCTCTTCAAAATCATACCGTTAATCTCTTTCTAATCTGAAAACCGCTTTTATTTCTATAGCTTTTGGGGCACGAGTGCATTTTTAATTAAATTTCAATAGAAGAATAGGGGCATATGACTGGGAATTTACGAAGGTATAACTGAGAGAGAGCATTGAGACAGCCCAAAGACACTTGGGTTTATGACTATTGCGGCAGCCTTCACGAACCCTTTATTTTAGCTTATATAGTATTGCAACGTTATTTCTTAAAAATCTCATTAAAAAACTACGAGCGCATGTTGATATATATTTATGCTATAGTTTTCGTCTGCGATACCGTCTTAAAGCACATTTGTATTAAGTTTCGCGGCTAAAAAATACCTCGCAGAGCCGCCGTGCCCTCTACATGCCTGTACGGCAAGAAATAATGCACAAACTTCGTGCAAGTGCCGTCAGGCACGCATATTTCGGCGCTCAGTCTGTGTTTGACATGCGTAGAATCGAGATCAGGTATCACTAAACTACCGCTTTTGTAACCGCTATAGCCCATCTCTATCGGCACCTCTAGCTCATCTTTTTCAAAAACGACGCGTCCGCTTTACGCCTGCTCGAGTTTGATATTTTTCAGCACGATCCTGGGCACGCTCACGTGGTCAAATTTTATATTTAGTTCATACGGGGCGCCGGTGGAGTTGTCGTCCGAGAAGTCGGGCTTCAGCTCGCGCTCGTCGCGCCATGATCGTCTGCCGATAACGGTGGCTCTTAAGCTGGCGCTGATGCTAAAATCCTTCAGATCCAGCGAAGTGCTGCTAAAATCACGGATGAGCGTCCAGGCTACGACGGTGCGGCCGAAAAAATTATCTGCGATAACATAGCTACCCAAAAGCGAGCTTATGACCACCCAAAACAGAAATATAAATTTAAAAATCTTACGCAAAACGAACTTTAACGTCTTCATTATTATCCTTTCAATCTAAAGCTTAAGCGGAATTTCACCCGCAAATCCGCGGATTAAAATTCCGTGCAAGATTTCGCTTATAAAATTTCGCGCCTTTTCGGTTTACGGCAGAATTTTAAGACAGAATTTCGTAGTGAAATTTTACGACTGAATTATAAAACAAAATTCTGCCCATGAAATTTTGCCTAGAACCTCTCCTGTAAAATTCCATAACGAAATTCGAAGATAAAAATTTATCGGCGGAATTCTATAGCTAAAATTTCGCGATGAAATTCCATAGCTAAAATTTCACGGCAGGACCCAGAAATTCTTTCCCGCGGCAAAATTCCACGCCTTAAAATTTTAAGAAAGTATGAAATTTTTTATCTGATCGCAGATCGCTTCTTCGGACTGTGCGGCATCGATTTTCAGGGTCTCAACGCCGCACGCCCTGCATGCCTGCGCCATCAACTCCTGCACGCGCATTAGGTATTTGAGTCCGCGAGCCTCGATTATATCGCTGCTAGCACGCGTTTTAAGCCGCTGCCTGATGAGCTTCTCGTCCGCCGAAAACAGCACGATTTTATCTGCAAATTTGCCCCCAAGCGCAAATTTATTAAGCGCGATAAGCTCGCTAAGATCTGCGTTTTCGTCGTTTGCCAGCGCATAGGCAAGCCCCGAGATGAAGCCGCGATCGCTTAGCACAAGCCTGTCCGCGCCGCCCTTTATCACGCGCTCGTAGTGCTCGGCGCGGTCTGCGAGAAACAAAAGCAGCTCGGTGCGCTTTGAAATTTCGCCGCAGGCCTCGCGCAGATTTACGCTGCCGCGTCGCCACTTAAAATCCTCGCCCAAAACGAGGCTTCGTACCGCCTCGCCGAGCTTCGTACCGCCTGGCTCCTTAGTCACGATCGCTTGCGGAAAAGCCGCCGCTAGCCGCGCTATCTGCGTGCTTTTGCCCACGCCGTCGATACCTTCGAATATTACATACATTTTTCGCCTTTAAATTTGTGCGTTATTTTACAAGCTTATAGCTAAATAGCGGCTTTTTTAAACAGACGGGCGCTAAATTTCGACTCTAAATCGGGCTTTTGCGCGAGCTTGTGCGAGCCGCTTTTGATCTTTGGGCGTAAAATTTTATCGGGGCTTTGCTCGGCTTGTGCTCTTTACGGCACGGCTCGCGGTTAAATTTGCGCGCAAACTAGTGAGCTGCATAGAAAAGCGGGTAAATTTTACGCTTGCGGGTGCGTAGCGAGCGGAGCAGGAAACCAGTCGATAAAGACGGCGCGCCGTGCGGACAGAATAATGGCACTTCGGGCGGAGCAGGGCGGCGTTATGCAGAGTGGGGCGCATTGGGGCGGGCGAGTGCTGCGCGCGATGATAAAACCGCGACGATGAAATTTTAAATTTTGCCCTATACGTTTATCGGCTCGGGATTTATCGCTATGAAATCTTTCCGCAGATCGCTAAGATCGCAATCGGTAGCCGTGATCGTAAAATCCTCCGTCATATCGAGCGCAAATTCGCCAAGGCCTGCTTTGAGCTGCTTCACGCACCCCCAAATGAGCTTTTTAGCCTGCGCATATTTATCGTTTAGTTGCGTTTCCTGATTGAAAAGATCAAAAATTTTCGCCGTTTCGTAGTCTACTTCGACCTCGGCTCGAAACTCGTAATCAGGAACGAGCCAAAGAAGCCAACCATCCTTTCGTGCAAGCCACTGCGCGCGCTGCTCTTGCGAGCCGAATCCGATGATTGGCGGCAAACTCCTATTGTCGCAAGCTAAATTTATACAGTAGAGCTTGCAGTCTGGCGCATGCTTTTTGATCGTCTCTTTAATCGCGGGCAGTAGTCTTTGTGCGGCGAGCTCATAAAGCTTTTTGTAGCTCATATTCTTATCGGGCTTTTGATAGCGCACATAACCATTTTCGGTTATTAAGCTTAGCTCGCCCATTGCGTCAAATTCATAGTTTGTTACGTCATTCCTTCTGCCTGCGCGAGGGTGCTCTACATACTCCCGTCTTTGTGCGAGCTTGCCGCCTTCGTAAGTAAAATTTTCTATCCCATAGGCGTTGTTGTCAAAGGCCGAGTAGATGGACTTTAGCACGCCACCCTCATAGACAAATTTTTTTATATTGAAGCATTTTGAGCATTTTTTATTGTAGCAGCCGAAGTGATATTTTAAAACTTCGTCCCGCCCCCAAAAATACAAATTATCCCAGGAAGATTTTTTGTCGTCATGTTGTCTTTCAAAAACGACGCGATCTTGCGCGTCAAAGCCGTATTCGTAGGCGTTTACGATCTTTTTCGGTTTAGTTTTTAAAATTTTGCCCTTAAAGAAGCGGTTATATTCGAAATAAAACGGCTCTAAATTGATATAGCTACCCGACGCCCAGCGCCTGCTTACAGCCTGCGCTTCGGCTATTTTATTTAAGGCTTTGTATTCATATCTCACGCTTTTTAAAAACGTTCGCAGTCTTTCTATCTCATCCATTTGCTTGTTCATTTTATCTCCCGTGCAGCTTGCAAATTTTAAATTTAGCCGCACCTGCGGGCTAAATTTCAGTAGCTTGCAAGCTCATTTTTTCAAAAATTTTAAAATTTCGCTCGGCACGAGGTGCGAAACGTCGCCGCCGTGGCTCAAAACGGAGCGGACAATCGAGCTTGAGATGAAGGCGTTTTTGAGCGTCGGCATCAAATACACGCTCTCAAATTCCTCCCATAGCGAGGCGTTTGCATAGCCGATCTGCAGCTCGTACTCAAAGTCGCTAACCGCGCGAAGCCCGCGGATTACGAAGCGCACGCCGCAAGATTTAGCAAAATCCACGAGTAGATTATCAAAGCTTTGCACGCTCACGCCACGAAGCCCGCGTGTCGCGGCTCGCGCCATCTCTAGTCTGGATTTTAGGCTGAAGTAGGGCTTTTTGCTCTCGTTTAGCGCGACTGCGACGATGACTTCATCAAAAAGCCCCAGCGCGCGCTTGATTACGTCCAGATGGCCGTTCGTAATAGGATCGAAAGTGCCCGGATAGATACATTTTCTTGAGTTTTGCATTATTGCCACCTCTTAAACAGCTCGTTTTGCACGCCCAGAGCGTCGCACCACTTGCCGATTATGAAATTTTTTAAATTTTGCACGCCGCAGTAGCCCGCGATCACTGGCGGAGCGATGATGACGCCGAGCGCGGCTAGCTCGCTCATCTGGCGCAGGCTGATCGCAGAAAGCGGCATCTCACGCACGCCAAGAACCAACCGCTTGTGCTCTTTTAACGCGACTGCAGCGGCGCGGGTGCTTAAGCTGTCGCAAAGCCCGCCGTAAATTTTAGCCAAAGAGCCAATAGAGCAGGGCGCAAAGATTGTGGCGTCAATGCCGAATGAGCCCGAAGCGGGCGGCGCACTAAGATCGTCGTCGAGATGAAATTTTACGCTCTTAAATTCCGTAGATTTTAAAGCCTCGTCCGCGTCTATGCCGCTTTCGGCGCGCAGGACGCGGCGCGCGCCCTGCGTAAGCACGGCGTGGATTTCATGCGGCGAGCTAGCAAGAAATTTAAGCAGATCAAGCCCGATTTCGCAAAAACTGGCGCCGCTTACGCAAACTAAAATTTTCATTTCAAGGCTTTCATATCGAAATTTTGTGCTTTAAAAGCGAATGGAGCGGAAGGAATTTTAAAATTTGAAGTTAAGATGGAGCGGGAAACGAGAGTCGAACTCGCGACATCAACCATGGCAAGGTTGCGCTCTACCACTGAGCTATTCCCGCATGCGGTAAAGATAAAGCGCGATTGTAGCCTATAAATTTTCATTTGTCAATAATTTCTCGCTTAAATTTCATAAATTTTTATGATTTCTCCAGCGCGAACTTTGTCGCATTCGGGATCAGCCAAGAAAAAATGCGATGCCGCAGCCAGCGGCCTGATGCGCCCAGAAGGCGACGGCATAGGCGTAAAAACTTCGCCTTCATATGCGCCTACGGTTAAATTTACTCTGCCGCTTTTTAGCTTCAGATCGCTTGCGAGCTTGGCATAGATCGCCGCTTCTGCGCTAAAAGCCTCACTTGCGCCGCTAAGCTTAAATAGGATCGGCAGTATAACTGCGCGCGTAAGTACGAAAGCAGCCATCGGATTACCCGCCATTGCAAAGACGAATTTGCCGTCTTTTGCGAAGCACTTGCTGGGGCGGCCGGGCTTGATATCGATGTGATCGAAAACCTGCAAAAATCCAAGTTCACTCATAGCGCTTTGCATAAAATCCGCCTCCCCAGCACTTGCTCCGCCACTGGTAATTAGTACGTCAAATTTACGCGTAGCAGCGTCTAGTGCCTTGCATACTGTACTAAAATCATCCTTTAAAATCCCCAAATACTCATTTTTAAAGCCGTATTTTTGCAGCAATGCAGCAATGCCGCTAGAGTTGGCGTTATAAATTTCGCGCTCGCTTGCGCTCTGCCACGGCTCTTTTAGCTCGTTGCCGCTGGAAAATAGAGCGATTTTAGGACGCGTGTAAACGTCCACTTCGTAAATTCCTTGCGCGGCAAGAAGCATGATTTTAGCAGGGTTTAAAATTTCGCCACGGCGCAATAAAAGCTCGCCCGCGCGCACCTCCTCGCCTTTTTTACGAAAGCCGTCGTGGGCATGAACGAAAGCGGGGATTTTTAGAGTTCCACCTTGCGCGTCTACATCCTCTAGCCTCGCGACAGAGTCCGCGCCTGCAGGCATTGGCGCGCCGGTCATTATCTTTTGAGCCTGCGCAGCCTTGATTTCGTAGAATTTCTCATCTCCCGCAAAAATCGTAGGCTCTACGATCCCTAGCTTTTCGTCTTTGAATTCCGCCGCGTAGGCATAGCCGTCAAGTGCTGAATTATCGAAGCAGGGTAGGTTTTTAAGCGCAGAAATATCGCTAGAAAGGATGCGACCTAGAGCGCTGGGAAGAGGTACCTTTTCGCTCTGCTTGCTTGATGTGATTCTAGCCGTAGCCAAATCTATAGCCTCATTTATTCCTATCATTTTAAGTCCTTTTTATCATTTTTTACATTTAAAATTCGCACAGTTAAGACCTTGCGTAGCCTTGAATTCTGTATTGCACCGGAACTTGCAAGGCTAAATTTTGCCCAAACAAATGCGCGAAATTTCATAGGCTTAATTGCCTTATTTTGCTGCTAGCGTTACTTAAAATTTCAAAACATATCGCTCGTAGAATTCCGCGAGCTTGCTTGCACAAGTTTTTTATTTCGAAGTCCTCATTCCTCCAGCCTATGTATGTCTGCGCCGAGCGCGCTAAGCTTAGCTTCCAGCCTCTCATATCCACGATCTAGGTGGTAAATTCTATGTATTTTGCTCTCGCCGCGCGCCGCAAGGGCGGCTAAAACGAGTGCCGAACTAGCTCGCAGATCGGTCGCCATAACGTCAGCGCCGTTTAGCTTGCCTCCGCTAATCGTCGCGATGTGTCCGTTTAAACGGATATCCGCGCCCATTCTTGAAAGTTCGCTTACGTGCATGAAGCGGTTTTCAAAAAGCCTCTCATCGATGGTGCTGACGCCCGAGGAGATGCACGCAAGCGCCATAAACTGCGCCTGCATATCGGTAGGGAAGCCCGGATATTCGCTCGTGATGATCTCAACTGGTTTGATCTTTGAAGCGGGCAGGATCGTTATTTCGTCGCCGCCGTTTGAAATTTCAAATTTAAAGCCCATATCTTCAAATTTTGCAAGCACGGCGCCAAGATGAGCCGCGCAAGCGTGCGTGATCGTGATACGGGAGCCGGTGATCGCGCCTGCGCACAGATAGGTGCCTGCTTCGATGCGATCGGGAATAATCGAAATTTCGTTTAAGCTTAAAAGCTCGCCGCCGCTTCCTTTAATGAGGATTTCGTTCGTGCCGATGCCCTCTATGTCGATACCTGCGCTTTTTAATGCGTTGCAAATGGCGATCACTTCGGGCTCTTTTGCCGCGTTTATGATATGAGTGGTGCCGCTTGCTAAGGCCGCTGCCATTACGATGTTTTCGGTGCCGGTAACGGTAATTTTGTCAAAATTTATAGTCGCGCCCTTAAGCCCCTTTTTTGCGGTGCAAACGACGTAACCCTGCTCGATCTTAACCTCTGCGCCCATCTTTTCAAGCGCGCTAAGGTGCAGATCAATCGGCCTTGCGCCGATCGCGCAGCCCCCCGGAAGGCTTACCTCGCAGTGTCTAAACCGCGCTAAAAGCGGTCCTAGCACCAGGATCGAAGCTCGCATTTTACGCACTATGTCGTAGATCGCCTTGGTCGAGTTTACCTCGCGCGGATCGATTTTGGCAGTGTTGGCGTCAAGGAACTCGCACTTTGCGCCTAAATTTGAAAGCAGTTGAATTAGCGTGTGGATATCGGAAACTGCGGGTAAATTTTTAATTACGACTTCGTTTTTTGAAAGGATAGATAGGGCTATGAGCGGTAATGCGGCGTTTTTTGCGCCACTTATTTTGACGCTGCCGCTTAGTTTTTTGCCTCCGTTAATTCGTAGATAATGCATGATTTCTCCGTGTAAAATTTAAATAATTATACAGAATTTAGCTTTAAAGTTACCATTTTGTTACCTTGTAATAAAAATGTGCCTTCTTCACAATTTTTCTATTTTAAGCTATAATTAACATAGTTAGCTAACTCAAAAAAATATATCTGGAGGAAATTAAAATGATTGATTATAATAAAATATTAAAAGAAAACTCTTACGGAATTTTAGCTACACTTGACAATAATAAACCTAAAACAAGAATTTTTCAGTATCTGTTTTCTGAAAAAAACAAAGTATATCTTGCAACTACAAATAATAAAAACGTTTATAAACAGTTAAAAAAATGTCCTTACGTTTCTTTTCTCTCTCATTCAGAAGATTATTTATCATTTATATCCGTAAATGGAAATATTCATTTTACTGATGATATTAATCTTAAAACAAGAGTTTTAAATGAATATCCAGCAATAAAGGAACTTTTTAAAACTCCTGACAATCCTATTTTTGAACTTTTTTATATTAATGTAGAAGAAATCAGAACTTTTGATTTAAAAACTTATACCAATGAAAATTTTAAAATAGAAAAACCATAATTAATTTGATACAATTTCAGTTATTCGTATTTTGTTTTTTCTCGGTAATTTACACCCCATTTGTCCATACTTTCCAGTATCGGCTTTAAGCTGTAACCTGTTTCAGTAAGAGAATATTCAACTTTTGGAGGAACTTCAGGATAAATCTTTCTTATAAGAAGATTGTCCTCCTCCATTTCTCTTAAATTGTATGTCAAAACTTTATTAGAAATTCCATTTATAGATTTTCTCAACTCTCCAAATCTTTTTGTTCCATCGAGTAAATCTCTTATTATAAGTATTTTCCATTTATTAGAAATTAAAGAAAGTGTTATTTCAACAGAACACTTCGGTAATTCTTTTTTATTCATAATTATCATTCTCTATTCCTTTTAATTTTATTTTCTTATCATACTCCCTCAAAACTTTTTCCACCTCATTTTCAAGCACTTCCTTATTAGGGATATACAACGTGTATTTTGAAGCAAAAATCTGATTAGAAAGCCCACCTAGTGCATTTCTTTTTCATAAAATGCTCTTTCTTTATCATCAGATATACTC
>NZ_CALIMY010000019.1 GCF_938045205.1 uncultured Campylobacter sp. | reverse complement strand
TGCTTGGATAAATTTGACGGCAAATTGTGGTATAGCCGCAAGGCTGGCAAGAGCGTAATATATAGTTGCAGGCCACCGGCTACAACCGATACAACTATTACAACTAAGGCTAATAGGGGGCTTTTCGATGAAGATAAATAAGAAAGACGAGCTAAAAAAATACTACATCAAAATGATCCACACGCTCAAGCATAACTATTTCGTGGATGATGAGTGCCGCAAAGTGTATCTACGGGCCGAATTCGGCAAAGATAGCCTGAAAGATCTCAATATCGATGAGCTCAGAAAGGTTTTGGAAGTAGTCGGTTATAAAAGCAAATTTGAGCCCAAATTCAGGCGAAACGGCGCTAAAGATACCACCGCGCAAACGGGCGGAGTGCCAAGGGAAATCGCTAAGAAAGACCCCCTAAAGGCTACGCAAAAACAGCTTGATACTATCGTGGGTATTTGGAATAGGATCGCAAGAGTGAAAACGGGGCTTGCGTTGCGACTTTTTATCGAGAGAATAACCGGTAGGCTGGTATTTTGCCTATGGTATCTCAGCCGCCAGGAAGCCACGGACGTGATTATCGCTCTGCGAAAGATGCAAGGAGCGTACTTTGATAATAAATAATTTCGATCTATTCGTTGAATTTTATAATTGCGTCAAAGAGAGCGAAAGTATGGCCGACGTGCTCAAAGAATACGGCGGAGCCAATATTTACGTTCCAAGCTATAAAAGCACATTCCGTAATCGCGACATCATCAAGGAGTATGAAGAGGGAGTGGCCGCAGGAAAGCAAAGCGCCGTAATAATCCGAGAGATCGCCGCTAAATATGGGCTAAGCTACAATGGTGTCTGTAGCATAATAAGAGAAGCAGCAATACGCGAAATTTGACGCCGAACTTCAAACAGTATATAATCTACGGGAAAAATTTAAGGATTGCCCGTGGACAAATACGAGGAAAATAAATTAAAAAGTAAATTTGATGCGAAACAGAGAAAAGCGAGCACTCTTGCTCAATCCTTTATGTATGCAATAGATGATGATATCGGTTTTGACGAGTGGATAAAGAAGGAGATTGCTCTACTTTCGTTTCTTGGTTTCGTAAAAGATATAAAAATAATGCAAAAGAATGGGAAATCCAAACAAAAACTTATTTTTCAAGACGGACTAGAAATATTATTTAATTTCGCCAATAGATTATATTATGCGAAAAGACGCTATGATAGCCAAATGAAAAGTCTCGGAAAATATTTTCGATACGTAGCCGTTATAGATAATTTAACAAATCAAGCGCATGCAAGTATCCATAACATTATTTTACCTAAAATGGATCCATTTTGGGATAGATTTTATCCGCCGAACGGGTTAAAATGCAGATGCCAAGTTCAGGTTTTAACGGATACCGAGGTAGCCGCAAAAGGATACACCATCACTACAGATAGTTCAAATTTAAATACCGACGAGATACTTGAAAGCGAATTTTTTGCAGAAAATTTTGGTAAGCTCGGATTGAAAGTGGATCTGATAGAGCCTTTTATACAAATTTGTGAGCTTGATTATATTCCCTTAAAATAGGCCTAACTCCTTGTTTCGTACTCTCCGTTAAATTTTTTTGATGAAATTTATCATCTGCGTTTTGATGATTTTTTGTATATCGCTTTGAAGCTTGCCGCCCTTACTGACGGGCAAAAACGGGCGAGCCGGTATAAAAATGTTTTTGCTGCGCCCCGCTTTATGGGTGCCGAATTGATGCACCAGCCCATAAGCAAAACCTTTGTGCTTTGAGTTGTTTGATACGATCACTCTTTTGCTAGTTGCGTCCACTACCCATTTATCCGCCAAATATCCGTCACGACGTAGAATTTTATCGGACTTGCCTTTTCGCTTCTTTTGCGCGACGGTACTCGGTTTAAGTGCAGCCCATTTTTGCCCGAACGGACTTTTTTCATCCTCGAAGCTATCCTCGATAGAATTTGCGATGATATTGCCGATCGTGTGCATCAAAGGCTCGGTATTGTGCCCCAATTCGGACAATCCCTTTAACTTCCTTTGCACCGCCTCTAAGCCCGTAATCTCTATCATTTGACTTTGCCTTTAAAATTTATTATAATACCCGTAAAAGTAGCCTCGATGGCGTCAGTGTGCGTAGACGGACGTTATGCGTTGGCATAGCGGTTATCGCGGGTTCGACTCCCGCCGAGCTACTTTATCTTTTTGATTTCACCCTTTTCAATTAGATCCTCAATCGTTTTTTTATCATTTTTATCAAGCGTTATTACGTAGTTGCTTTGCTTGAATTTCTTAATTATTTTACTTATTTCGATGGGGATTAAATTTATCTTTGAGCCGTCTTTTTTGTCCTCAAAAATAAACAGAATATTTTTGTGCTTTTTGCGTAGATCCGTATAAGCGTTGTTTTCGTTATCCAGCACCGAAACTATCTCGCGCATTTCCTCTATCCTAAGGGCATGATCGTAGCCCTCTTTACGCTTCGGGGCTGCGTGGGACAGATGCTTTTTTGTGATGATTATGCCGCCGCTTTGCACATCTGCGCCTAAAATTTCGCTTGCTTTCTTTGCTAAAAAAGCATTCAAAAAGCCCACCTGCACCATATTGATCGGCGTTTTTGGATTGTCTTTTACGATGATCTCATCTATCGCATCCTCAAGCCCGCTTCTCCATACATGCAGATCTCTTTCGTGTCCAAAGCCCGCTAAACGCTCTTTTAACTTTTGTCGCGCAGTCTCCGCAGTAACGGCGCCTAGCGCCTCTTGTTTCTTTTCGATAAAAATTTCATCCAAATGATCCATTTTGCCTGGGTTGTAAGCAAAATCATCCTGCGCTACGCTTGGCAAAAACGAGCCGTCTGCAAGCGGCGTAATGCCGCGCGCTCGTACTTCGGCTTCCGTAAGGACTTGCACTTTGCAGCGACAATTCCAGCCGTTTGGCGGGTAGTTCGTATCCCAAAATTTATCATTTTTTGGAAGCGTGGTACCGTGCAGCTTTCGGTGCGTAGGCCTTGTTTTGCTATCAAGAACCGCCGTGTAGCGAAAATACTCCCCCGAGCTTTTCATTTGGCTTTCATAGCGGGCTTTTGCGTATGCGGTCCTCATATTAGTATCGTAGATAGTTTTTAGTCTGCGGTTGCCCACATAAATTTCTTTTTCCTCGCCGCTTTTAGGATCTTTGACCTTGATCCTACCGAGCCAGCCCTTTTTGGCTAGTATAGGCTTTACGCTTTGCTTCCACTCCTCAAACGAGATTCCATTTTTAAAAGCTTGAGCGAGCGAGTTTTGCATATCTTTTAGAAGATCTAAATCGGTCATCTTTGCGATCATAAACGTTTTTTTATGCGCATCGTGCATGATCTCATCATAATCAAAATGGATCTCAGCGTTTTTGCCTTGCAGATACTCATATACCGCCGTAGGCTCTTTTTGAAAGCTAAAGCCGCTATTCATCCGCATATCCGATCATTTCTGCGTTTGCAATAGCTCGAAACATATATTTTTCAAGCTCATCAAAAGGCAGATCGTAAAGCTCATAAAGCCTATCAAACGCCTGCTCGTAGGTTTCGCTTTGCGCGATCAATTCGTTTAATGCAGCCTCTATCTCGCCGTCATCGATTTTTAATTCGCTAGTAGCCTTTTCGAAGCGATCTATCGGCTTATTTGCGTTCTTTAAAACCCGTTTATTCACCTTTAAATCACTGCTTAAACGCTCTTTAATAGCCTTTTCGTCCAGCTCTATATTATAAATTTTGCTGATGTATTTTGCGGTCGGCACAAAGCCCATATCAAATAGCGTCTTATCTCTGCTTGCGCGCTCCGCATTCGGGGCGTCCTCGTCGTAAATTTTCGCTTCGATTTCGCCTTTATAGTTATTGATCTCCTTAAAAAAGTCGATCGTCTTATTCATCACGAACTCTAAAATTTTGCCGTCGTTTGCGGCAAGATCCTCTCTGATTTCGTTGTGCGTTTTTGCCGCGGCGTAGCTACCCTCTTTGATGTCGCTCGTCAAATTTGCCCCTAAAATCGCCTTGCTGATTTGATTGTCTAGGTACGTCGGAAGCCTCGTAAAATCTACATTCGTACTTGGCTGAATAAGCGTCAATTCTTCCTCGGTATCGATGACTGCGCTGTCGCCGCTAAGCATAGCCTGTACTTCGTTTGCCAGCTCGTCCGGATCGAAGCTTGTTTTTGCAACCGCCCAGGGCGAGCCGAAACGCTCCAAAAACCTAAACCAAAATTTTAAGCTCGCATTTTTCATCTTAACGGGGAAATAGAGCTTTTTAATAAGCCCATCACCGTAAGTTTTTCTAAAATTTGCGCGATTTAGAGCATAAACGACTTTAAACGGCGGGATCTCTTGTTCGCTTCCGCTGGCTACGAATACAAACTCACCCGCATCGTTAAATTTAAACTGCCGAAAATCCCTCTGCACGAGACGCGGGTAAATTAATCCGTCCTTTTCTTTGTAGTTGACCTCAAAAACATTGAGCCCGTAAAGATAGGTCTCTAAAATTTGGCTAACGATATCCGGGTTAAAAATGGTTTTGAAATTTTTGGCAATCTCCTCATCATCGCAAATGATTTGGATCTCTTTTTTCTCGGTGACGGATTTACGACTGACGTCGCACTGCGTAACCGTAAGATCTGTTAGGATCATATCCATATCGCTATCGCTTATGCTGGAAACGCCGGTGTTGATTATCAGATCGATCAGCGTGCTGTTTTGGGCCACAACTGCCGTTTTTTTACGCTGCGGTTGCTCGGTTTTATTCTTAAAAAGTTTCTCAAATATCATCTACTGCGCCTTTTTATCTTTCTTTTGAGTTTTGTAAGCTCGTATGCTCCCGCCAAAGAGTCGGGTGCGTCGTCGTGCTTGCCTTCCGGGTATTCGCAAAGCTGCTCTATAAGCAAGCTTTGGCTTTGATGGAATACTATCTCTCCGTCATCGATCGGCACCTCGAGTTCCTCTATCCTCTGCCCCTTAGCGGCCGTATTATTCACTCCCTTTAGCGGCAGCTTCGCACCCACCTCAAAGGCCTTCTCTCTGATCCATTGCCTAAAAAACTCCTGCCCGCCGTTGCTTTCGATCGCGCACATTCTTGGACGATATATCCCGTTTAGGCGAAGGATCTCTTTGATCGTTTTCTTGCTCTTCATGACCTCTACAATGCTTTCGGCTACGTAAATTTTAGCTTCTATCTTGCTGACGCCCAGCACCGTAATAGCCGTATAGTCGCTCTTTTTCTTTTCGCCCGCAGGATCAATATACATAACGAAATAATCGCATCTCGGAAGCTCGCGATAAAAATGCATAGCCTCTTTTGTGAATATTTGAGCTTCGTTTCGCGGATCGTTTTGCTGCTCTTTGTTGAATGATTTTAGGTTCTCAGCGCGCTTTTGCATAAGCTTTAAAATCGGTAGCGCATCGGGCCAGAGCACCAGTGAGCCCTCATCCATTTGTTTTTTATGCCGCATATAAAACTCGTCGCTGGAGTCCTTTGAGATATTGCGATACAGCTCGCTCCATTGCTCCCATAGATCCATTCGCCTTGGGAAATTTATCACGGACTGATATTTTTTGGCGTTCCAGAATTTAAGCTTTAACTTTCGCGCCAGCACGCTATCTGCATGCAAGATGGTACCGATGTAAAGTACATCTAAGCTTCCGTCTACGCTGCCTAAATTTAGCACCGCCTCATCGAGCCACTCCTCGAGCTTATCGCGCTGATCTTTGCTGCGCACGTTGGTGTCGTTTTCCAAATCATCAAGGACGACTAGGTCGGGGCGGTACACGCCGAATTTCACGCCGCGTAGCCTCTTTCCGGAGCCGAATGCTTTAAGCTTCACACCGTTTTTGGATATAAACTCGCCTATCTTCCAATTCTTGCTTGCGCCGCAGACATGCGGGAAATCCATTTTTAGATTGGCATTGTCCTCAAGCTCTGCCTTGATCGCTTCAAGGCAGCCCTCCACTAATTCCACGGCATCTGAAATTTCGACTATAAAGCGCTTTTTGGCAAAGCAAATGCACCAAAGCGGAAAGAGCTGCGAGCAATACGTGGTTTTTGCATGCCCGCGCGGCGCGGCTCGAACATATTTGTCGCCGCTTGCGTTTTGCGTCATAGCTTCAAAAATTTGTGCTAGATCCTCGTGAAGCGCACAAGAGCTATCGATGCTAAAATAGTGCGGAAAATAGGTTTTTGCGAAATATAGAAAATCGTGCTCGGCGCGCTTTAGTCTAGCGGCTCTATCTTTGGGGGATAGTGGGCTATTTAGATGAATCTGCTCTTTTAGCTCGCCGCTAAGCTCCTCCAGCCAGTCGTAGAAGTCTTTGCGCGTCAGCTTGCTAAGCTCGGGTTCTACGGCGCCGGCTTGTTTGTGCGCTTCTCTGCTGTCTTCCAAAAAGCTATCTAGCTCATCTCTTGAAAAAAGCATACATCATCCTAAACGTCAAGCTCTTCGATGGCTTTGACAAATTTCTCGCTCTCGATGAGCTCGACGAGTTTTTTGATACACTCTTTGTTCTCGTCGTCTTTAAATTTATCTACTACTAGCATAATGACCTTTTTAGCGATGCTTAGGCGGTATGCCGCCGGATTTTCGTAGCTTGCTACTTTGGTCATCTTGACGAAACTGTCGCCTATTTTTGAAAGCGCCTCGGCCTTTTTGCCCGCGGGCAGTTCGCTCTCTCTGATATCTTTGACCGCCAGGCGCATCTCTTCGATGAAATTTTGATAGATATTTTGTTTCTCTTCGCCGCCGCGGTTCAGATAGCTCGCGGTTTTGAGCTCATCCCAATTACTGCCGGCTTTGTAGTTCTTAATCGTCTTTACGTTTTTATTTAAAATTTCAGCTATTCGCTCAACGCTAAAGCCCTTCAGATATAACTCTCGTGCTAAATCTTTGATATTTGGTTTCTCAGCCATTTAGGTCCTTTAGATCCATTCGTTTTTCGTAGTGTCTGAATGCCCTTGAAGCAAGCCTCGGCGTATCATCTTTCTTCTCATCGGTCGGAATTTTACCCGCAGCCATTTTCAAAAGCAGCCCCTCGATCTTTTCGATCTGCTCGGCTAGAGTGTCTTTCGGAAAGTTGTTGCGCTTTTTTAACTCGATTATCGTGAGATCGACGCAGATATCTTTTAGAAGCTTGGTGGGATTGGCCGGGATCCTTATAAACGATGCGATGAATGCTAGCGCATCGTTTAGGCTATCGTCTATGATGCTTTGATTTATGCTGCCGCTTCCCTCAAAATCGCTAAGCTCCAGCAGCTCTTTGTGCGAAACTTCTTCAAGTAGATCATCGTTTGTTATCATTGGGCTTTATCCTTAAATCTTTTAAGCCTTTTAACGCGCATTAAAAGCATGTTAAAACGTTTAAAACATTTTTTACGTGTGTTCGGTCGTTTTTAATTTAAAAGGGCTTAGAGCCCTTTTAAATTGATTTTTATGCAAATTCAAGCTCAACGATCGCATCAAGCCTATTACAAACTGGAATCGGCCTGCTCTCGCTCACGATGCCCCAGCCTGAACCTTTGTCGAGCACCTCCGGAGCCGCCGCAAAGAATTTGGTCGGAGCCTTGCCGATAGCCGCGGTATGATTAGCCCTCGTATAAATCACTTCGAACATATTGTCGTCAAGCGGTACGACTACCCCTTTTTTGCCGCTCATATAACGCGTAGGCTTGCCCTTGGTATTGTCATAGGTCGCATCGTAAGGCATAAAGGTTTTGCCGAAAAGCTCAAGTGTCAATACGTTGTTTTTATCGGTAATTTTTGCCGAATTTGACTTGAGAAGCTCCTCTTTTTCTACAAGGGCAAGCAGTTCCGCATAAAGCTCTCTGGTTACCAATGCTATATACGGCTTCGCGGCCCCCAATACGTCGACTTGAGCGGCCTCTATGTCGTTGAGCAGCGTCATTAGCTTCGTAGTGCTTCCGATCGTGATCTTTTTGCGGTTTGCGGTCAAAGAAAGAAGCACGTTACCTTTGCCGTCCATTACCTTGCCGAATATGGCTCCTGCCGCCATATACTCAAGCGTATTGGTAACGTTGCTTTTTTGCTTCGCAAGCTTTTTACCGATAGCCGCCGAAAGGGACTTCAATTGCTCTTTTTGGGTATTGAGCGTTTTCAGCAAATTCATCTCGCTTGCCGGAAGCGTATCGTATTGCGGAAAGCGAGGAAGCGGCACGGATACTATCGTTTGATCCGGGTTTTTCGTCACCAAATGCTCGCCGTTTTCGCTGACGCTCTCAAGGATTACGCCCGCACCTTTTTCGATGATGATATTGTGCGAATTTGAAAGCGTCGGCGTCCATGTTTTAAAAAATGTGTCCATAATAAAGCTTTGGTCCGCTTTGACCTGATTGACGATCTCGGTCATCGCATCAACTGTGAAGTATTTTAAAAGTTCGTCCATTGTCTTCTCTCCTTATCTCACTACTATTTTTTGCTTAAATAGCGCGGTTTTTAGCTCTGCGGCTACATCCGCAAGCTTAACTTCGCCGAGTACCAGCACGTCGGCATTCCCGGTAGCTTCTACGCCATCGCAGAGCACGCCGAATACCGCAGCGGCATTTGCGATAGTAGCGGTTTGGTTGTCGCTTGTTACCGCAGCGAAGCTTTCGCCGCCATTAATGCTAAATAGTACGGCTCCGCACTCCAAAGCTTTGGTGGTCTCCACTTTCGCGTTGACGCCGAGTATTTTGTTTACGACTATGTCTCCGATGGTATTTGGTTTCTTTCCTTCGTTTGGCATTTCATTCTCCTAATGCA
>NZ_CALIMY010000018.1 GCF_938045205.1 uncultured Campylobacter sp. | reverse complement strand
CGAGGTCGCAAATGCCCGCTGCGTCACGGGGCGCGCGGCTAGCGAGAGCGAACTGGATGACCTAAAAATCGCGTGGCAGATCGCCGCACTTACGAAGAGCAACTGCGTGGTTTACGTCAAAAATCGCGCGATGGTCGCGATCGGCATGGGTATGACGAGCCGCGTGGACGCCGCACGCGCGGCAGTGGCGAAGGCTCGCGACGTGGGCGTCGATCTGCGCGGCTGCGCGCTTGCTAGCGAGGCGTTTTTCCCGTTTAAAGACAGCATCGAGATCGCCCATGCTGCGGGCGTCGCAGCGGTGGTGCAGCCGGGCGGCAGCATCCGCGACGATGAGGTGATCGCAAGCGCCGACGAGTTTGGCATGGCGATGTATTTTACGGGAGTGCGCCACTTTTTGCACTAAATTTTCCCCGCCTGCGGCGCGGGCGGATTTATTGCGATAGCTTTGTAACTTTTTATGCCGTTGCGAATCTTGAAAACCGTGCCGGAGCGGATCTCTTTGCCCGCTGCGTAGCGGGCGCAGCGCGGATCCAATGCACAGTGCTTTGTTGCGCGCCAACGCGGTGCGGACCTGGCTGCCTCTATTACAAGGCGCGCGATGTAAATTTGGCTGCGCTCCGCTACGTGGCTGAGGCAATGCGAATCCGACTGTTCGCGCTTCGTTATACTACTGTACGGCGCGGGTTTAGCTACGCGATATGGCGCTACGTATCGGCGCGGCGCAATCTAAATTAAATCATTCGCCGCTCCTGAATGGTCGCGAAATTTTATCTAGCGGACGTGGCGAGTAAATTTTAAATTTAATCGCGCACGCAGCGGATGGGTTCGCACCTCGTCGTATAACGGCGCACAAATTTTATCTCGCAGCGCGAAAATTTCATGGCGCCTATTTTGCGTTGAAATTTCGACGCCGTTTCGCAGCAGATGCGGAGCGGAGTATAAATTTTTAAAGCGGCGCCTCGTCGCGATCGGTGTGCGCTCGTAGATAAATTTTAATCATGCGGCAAGCGGATGGACGCTGTGCCGCAACCGAGGCTGCGCGTAAAAATTTTAGCCGCGCGGTGGATAAGTGCCGTGCCGCATTTGAAGCGGTGCGTAGATAAAATTTAATCGCGTAGTAGAGCAGCGGGCGCAGTGCAAAGCTTCCGTCCCGCGAGCAGTCCGTGCCCTCGCAAAACGGCGCGCGGTAGAATTCGGCCGCGTCGTAAAACTCGCAAAGGCGCTAAATCAGGCTCAAGCCACGGTTGCGCGGCGGTAAAATTTTGATCCCCGCGATGGTAGCAAAATCTAGCCGCGAGGCGCGACAATAAAATTTCGCGCCGCAATAGGGCGTATCAAGATCTCTAAAATCTCCACGTAAGCCGCGACGAATGGATAAATTTCACGCGAGCCGTAGCGCAGGCGAATCGACGGCGCAAGGGTCTCGCTCACAAA
The DNA here is from genome assembly GCF_938045205.1 of uncultured Campylobacter sp. Lineage (GTDB taxonomy): Bacteria > Campylobacterota > Campylobacteria > Campylobacterales > Campylobacteraceae > Campylobacter_B. The sequence goes on along the minus strand of NZ_CALIMY010000018.1, from coordinate 1,726 downwards.
AGGGACAAATTTCATCGTAGCGCAAGGGGCGATGAAATTCTAACCCTGCAGCGGTAGCAAAATTTTAATTCCTGCCGCGGCGATCAAATCCAACCGCTTGCCGCGTTAGCGAAATCCGCCCCCCCTGCTGAAGCGGTAAAATTTTAATCTTGGCGGCGGCGGTAAAATTTCAGCCCTCGTTATAGCGTAGAATTTTAACCGCTTGCGAGGAGGTAAAATTCCGATGCTGCAGCGCGCTGCGGTAAGATAAAATTTTGATCTTGCGCCGCCGCGGTAAGATAAAATTTTTGGTCCCGCCTCACCGCGGCGATAAAATTCTAATTCTGCGGTGACGGCGAGCCGAAAGCTCCGATCCTGCGGCGGTAAAATTTGGGTAGCGATCCGCCGTAAGCGATAAAATTTCTCTCTTTCACTCTCGCTTCATTTAGAGATTGTAAAATTGCGTAAAATTCAAAACGAAAGGATCAAAATGAAAATTTTCAAAGCCTTAATCTGCCTCTTTGCTTTGGCGGCGGGTTATTTAGTCGCGCTAAATGCCGCAGACGGCGGCGCGGCGGATGCAAATTTTAAAGTTAAAGGAGGCGGCATGAACGCAAACGTAAAAGAGATTTATCTAGCAGGCGGCTGCTTTTGGGGTATGGAGGCGTATTTCAAGCAGCTTGACGGCATAGTCGCGACGCAGGTAGGCTACGCCAACGGCAAGAGCGATAAAGCAAGCTACGAAGGCTTACATAGCAGCGATCATGCCGAGACGCTACACTTAAAATACGACGCCAACGTCATCAGCGAGCCTGAAATTTTGGCGCATTATTTCCGCATCATCGATCCGTTCTCGATCGACAAGCAAGGTAACGACCGCGGTCGCCAGTATCGCACGGGCATCTACTACACCGACGAGGCGAGCGGCGAGACGGCGCGTAAATTCGTAGCCTTTAAGCAGAGCAAATATGATGAAAAGATAGCGGTCGAGGTTATGCCGCTTAAAAACTACGTCAAGGCGGAAGATTACCACCAAGACTATCTAGACAAAAACCCGGGCGGCTACTGCCATATCGATCTGCGCCTTGCTAAAAAGCCGCTTGAGGACGATGAAAAATTTAAAGTGCAAAGTAAGGAGGAGCTGAAGAAAAATTTGACCGAGCTTCAGTATCAAGTCACGCAGGAAAAGGCGACCGAGCAGCCGTTTTCTAGCGAATACGACAAGAATTATAAAAAGGGTATCTACGTCGACATCGTGTCGAAAAAACCGCTCTTTTCCTCTACCGATAAATACAACTCCGGCACCGGCTGGCCGAGCTTTTCAAAGCCGATAACGACCGATGCGATCGCCTATGCGCAAGATGACAGCCACGGCATGCAGCGCGTCGAGGTCTCAAGCCGCGTAGGAGGCAGCCATTTGGGGCACGTCTTTGAGGATGGGCCGAAAGAGAAGGGCGGTATGAGATACTGCATCAACGGCGCGAGTTTGAAATTTATCCCGCTTGAGGAGATGGACGCGCTAGGCTACGGGGATTATAAAATTTACGTGCAGTAACGCGGGCCGTGGCTTTGGCTCGGCAGTCGGTTAGTTTTATACGGCTCGACTGCCGATCGGTTGGCAGTATATTGCTTCGGCAGTCGGTCATTTTGTAACTCGGGCGCGCGCTCCTCTAGTCTGCGGCTACTGCTTTTGGCAGTCGGTCGCTTTTATACGGCTCCGCTATCGATAAATTCGGCGGCTGGTCGG
>NZ_CALIMY010000017.1 GCF_938045205.1 uncultured Campylobacter sp. | reverse complement strand
CTCGCAATTGGGGCCCCCTCCCGCCCCAAGAAACAGAAAATACGGCATAAATTCCACAGGCCGTGGATTCGGCGATAAAATTTTGAAATTTTATCTCTTAAAATATAATAAGTGTAGCATGCTTAGCAAGAGATGCGGCGTAAAATTTGGAATTCCGCAACGAAAACGGCGTCTATGCAATGCCCGCTCTGCATCCGCGTCGCAAATTTTAAATTTAGGATAAAATTTTAATGGCCAGCCCCGCGCAAAACAGGAAAATCCCTGCATAGATCGCTAAAAACGGCGCGATTATCGCATAATGGATGATAAACTCAAAGAAATTGTAGATCAAATGCTTGCTTTTGGGCTCTTTAAATTTTAATTCTAGCGGCTCGTTCGAATCAAACGGCGTGTTGGATCGCAAGATGTGCCTCAGACTAAACATCCAGCGCACGAAATCTATTCTATTGCGCTGCATATAGTCTTTGCCGATGCCCAATACGCCGTTTATATAGCATACAAAACCAAAACCGCCGAAAAACAAAATTAGCCCGATGTCGATCAGCTTATCCGCCATAGCGATCTTTCCTTTGTCTTTTAAATTTAGAAATTTAGCCCGCCGTATTTGTTATCTCGCCGTTTGCCTATTGAAATTCTAATTTTGCGGGATTGCACTCTTTGTCGGCTTTGCAATCTTGCAATTTTTTGATGATTTTATTGTAGCGCTCTTTATCATGCGTCAAATCTCGAGCCATCGTCATATATTTTATTACCTCGTCTACATCTAAAGCATATTCAAAATAAGTTAATGCGCTAAGCAAACAAGAATTCCATATTTTGCCTACCTCGCAAGCTCTTGTTAATGGTTTTAATGCAATTGAAGATCTATTTGTCTTAAGTAAAATTTCGCCGTATAAACCACACGCTAATGAATTTTCAATTTGATCCTTTTCAAAGCAGCGCTTATCCGTGATACTTAATAAGCTCTGACAAACGCTATATTTACCGTCGCCCATATCGCACTTTTTAATAAGTTGCGAGATCTCTTGTGAAAAAATTTTATCGCATCCTCTATAGAAGTGCGAAGCATCACAATCATTCAATGCCTTACCGCGCTCTTCGGCGGACATTTTATAAAACCCGTCGCTTAAAATTTTAACTTTTGCGGAATTTTGACCTTGCGTCTCGCTCGGCTCCGTATCTTGCATCGCAAAAGCAACCCCGCAAAGACCGGGCAACAGCACAAACGCTAAAAAGACCTTTTTCATTTCTTCTCCCTCGTATCGGCGCCTAGAATTCTAAATTTAACTCAAAACGAAATATGCATGCTTAGCGCGATTATGCAAAGCAACATCGCCAGCGGCACGTATAAAAAGCGCCCCACGTTGTACCAAAACGCGCCGTACCGCTTGGACGCGCCCGAATTTACTTCGTCTAAAATTTCATCTTTTTTGATCACCCAAAACCACGAAACCGCGCCGATGACCGCGCCGATCGGGATGATGTAGATCGAGACGAAGTCCATCCACGGTCCCCATTTGACGATCGCTTCCATATTTACGCCCACGCCGAAGCAGATCACGCACAAAAGCACGAGCGTGCAGGTGCGGTTCAGGCGCGGAAATTTATGCATCAAGGACTCGGCGACGACTTCAAACATATTTTGAAGCGATGAAATTCCGCCGAAGATCACCGCCGTAAAAAGAATGATCGCAAAAATTTGCCCGCCGATCATATCTTGTAAAATTTTAGGCAGCGTCACAAAAAGCAGCCCCGGACCCGCGGCGGGATCGGTGTGATACGCAAAGACCGCAGGGATCATCACTAGCGCGGCCACCATCGCCGCAAGCGTGTCGAAAAACGCCGTATTTTTCGCAGCCGAGACGACGTCTTCGTTTTTAGGCAGATACGCGCCGTAAACGATCATACCCGAGCCCGTGATCGAAAGCGAGAAAAACGCCTGCCCCATCGCAGATATCCACACCATCGGATCGCCAAGCTTGCCGAAATCGGGCGTGAATAGAAATTTATACCCCGCGCCCGAGCCTGGTAGCGTGGCGACCTTGACTGCGAGTACCGCAAAAAGTATGAAAAATAGCGGCATCATGATTTTGTTGGTTTTTTCGATACTGTGCGCGCCGAAAAACAGCGTAAAAAGCGTGCCCGCAACGACTATGAAGTGAAACGGCACGACCGAATAGGGCGTTAGCGCGAAGGATTCGAACCAGGTGTTCGTATCCACGCTCATCAAAGAGCCGTCTATGGCCTGCGCTAGGGCTTTAAGCACGTATGAGATAATGACTGCGTAGCCGATGGCGATACACAGCGAGCCCGCAAGCGGCAGCCAGCCGATGATCTTGCCGATGGTGCCCAGACCGCGGCTTTTCCACGCGTATTCGTAAGAGCCCAGAGTGCCCGTTCTGGCGCGGCGTCCGATGGCGTACTCGGCGCTAAGCCCCGCATAGGAAAACAGCGCGATAAAAAATAGATAGATCAGCAAAAACGCGCCGCCGCCGTTCGTGCCGAGTTTGTAGGGGAAGCCCCAAACGTTTGCCATACCCACGGCAGAGCCCACGCAGGCGATGATGAAAGCCCAGCGCGACGAGAAACTTCGTTTATTCATTTGCATACCCCTATTTAAATTTGCGTTATGGTAGCAAAAAAGTATTTAAATTTTATTTATTATGCGCGAGTTCGGCTTATTTTTCGTGATTTCGTGATTTCACGTTCGTGCGCGAGGCAGCCGCGAGTTTTTAAATTTTGAATGTTTTAATGGAACGGATTTCTTAAATTTAGAAGTTTTTGGCGAAACGGATTTTTAAATTTGAACGTTTTGCGAAGCGGATTAAATTTATGCGCTGCTTGCGGGATAGCTTTTTGGCCGCAATCGAGTACATTGCGATACTGCGCACAATAGTATTGATTCATACTGCCGATCTTTACGGCGGCGAATCTTATTTGGGCATATCAAGGCGAGGTTTTGGCTCGATAATGCCGACGCCGTTTAGATCGCATCTCGTTTATCGTGATAGGCGCGTGCAGCTTGCGATTTCTGGTTGCGTCTGCCGTCTTGCG
>NZ_CALIMY010000016.1 GCF_938045205.1 uncultured Campylobacter sp. | reverse complement strand
GCCGGTTGCGGATTTGATATAATTGTCTTCCGCAGTCAGCTCGATTTGACAGCCTGTGCCACAATAAGGGCATATGACCTTGCCTTTATTCGCCATATTTTCTCCTTTCGAAAATACTAAACATGCAAAATTACCATATATGCAATTTCGGCACAATTATATAAATTCTTACCTAAAATAAAATTGAAATTTTGCCTTAAGCTAAAAGAATTTTTTCAATTATAATTAGGAGTAAGTTGGGGTAATTTAAGTAGTAATTTAAATTTTAATATACTTTAATACTGATATACTAGACTTTTAAAGCAAATAATCAACGAACTGGTTTAAAAAAGAAATTAGTTTTCAAATTTAAGCTTTGAAAGCAAATTTATCAAATAAATTCCAAATATCGTCAGATAAATGACGGAATTTTTTTACGGACTTAAATATAATTACACCAAAATTTTTAGTAAAAAATTTTTAAAATTCCTTAAGTCAAGGAGAAAGGTATGAAACAACATAAATTTGTAATCTGTGATTACAAACGATGTATCGGTTGCACGACGTGCATGGCAGCCTGTTACTCAAGTGCCTACGAGCGCGGCAAGCTTGCTAAATCGCGACTTACCGTGCTTAGACAGGCTTACGGCGTTATGCCTACGCAGTGCAGGCAGTGCGATGACGGACCATGCGCAAATGTCTGCCCTACCGGTGCGCTTCGCTTCGATAATAACTATATCGAATTGCACGAAGAAATTTGCATCGGATGCAAGATGTGTACGCTCGCCTGTCCTTATGGCGCGATCAGCTCGAATGCCGAGCTTATGCCGTCAGTAAATTATGCGGTCGAGCCGAAGTATTATCTCGAGATCGAAAGCCAAGCGGGCGCCAAAAGCACCGCCATCAAATGCGATCTATGCAACGGACGCGAAAACGGTCCTGCATGCGTCGAGGTTTGCCCAACCAGTGCTATCATTATGATAGATCCTAAAGAGGGTAAGCATAAATTGGGCTTTGCGATAGACTACGATGCGGCTAATGCTTTTGCAAAAGACGTATTAAACGGCGAAATCAGTTGCGTCGCCAAAAAAGAAGGAGGCGCAAAATGATAAGCGTCTATACTTTATTTATCGTCAGTGCAGTAATTAGTATTCTTTTATACTGCGCTCCAAAAACTGCCGTTAAGGTGGGATTTGGATTAGGTGCTATCAGCTGTTTTTATGCGATGTGTCATTTCGTAGCCAATATGGGAGTAAGCGATAGCTTCGTTTTGGGCGGCACTTTCTTATATGCGCCAAAATTTGCTTTAAGTCCGCTTGGAAATTTCTTCAGCTTCGTAGTCGTTTTTATAGGCTTTGCAAGCAGCGTTTACGGTATGAGCTATGCTGAGGAATATATCGGAAAGGCAAATATTGGCGTTTTTGCATGTTTATTTAATACCTTCATTTTATCTATGCTTTTAGTCATCAGTGCGGATAATGTATTTTGCTTCGCTGTTTTATGGGAGCTTATGACGTTAATTTCGTCATTTCTAATAATAGTAAACGATGGCAAAGGCACGCTCAAAGCCGTTATGGTATATTTAGGTATAGCGCAGATCGGTGCATTTTGTATCACCTGTGGATTACTTATCATTGCAAACTACGCAGGCAGCTTCGAATTTGCGGAGTGGGGAAAAGTAAATATGCCGATGGGTGCTTCTGTGGCTGCTTTCGTGCTATTTTTGGTCGGCTTCGGCTCAAAAGCTGGAATGTGGCCTTTTCACGTTTGGCTACCGCAAGCTCACCCTGCGGCTCCATCAAATGTCTCTGCGCTAATGAGCGGCGTTATGATTAAAGTAGCGCTCTTTACGCTTGTTAAATTTACGCTATTTTTGCCACTAAGCATTTATTTTGGGCTTGCAGTTTTGATCCTAGGAGCAGCTAGCTCGCTTTTTGGCGTTTTATACGCGTTGTGCCAGCACGACTTTAAAGCACTTCTTGCGTACCACTCGGTTGAAAATATCGGCATTATCTTGCTGGGTCTTGGCACTGGAATTTACGGCGTCGCAGCAGGCAATGTAACACTAGCCGCAGTCGGATTTTTAGCAGGCTGCTACCACGTAGTAAATCACGCGATATTCAAAGGCTTGCTATTCTTATGTGCAGGCTCTGTAATCCACGCTACTCATACGCAAAATATGGACGTGCTAGGAGGGCTAGCTAAAAAAATGCCTCTAACTGCCGTCGGTATGTTTATCGGCATCATGGGTATCGCAGCGCTTCCTCCGGTAAACGGCTTCGTTTCAGAGTGGTTTACCTATCAAGGAATGCTTCAAGGCGCTAAGGAAAGCGGAATTTTCATCAGATACGCTTTCTCGCTAGCAGTAGTCGCACTTGCGCTTACGGGCGTTTTAGTCGGTATGCACCTTAAGCTTTATGCGGTAATCTTTGCAGGAACCCCGAGAGATAAAAAAATTTGGGAAAATGCAAAAGAAAGTCCTCTTGGGATGGTTTTAGGAATGATCATACTGATGATAGGCTGCGTGGGATTTGGTGTAGGCGCACACTTCATAGTCGATTACATCATGCAGGCGGTAAATTCTATCACTTCCAATAGCGGGTATGTTGCAAGCCTAGGCGCTTCGTCAATCACTTCGCCTTTGGGAAGTATCGTTTCAACTCCTCTTATTGCAGTGATTTTGTGTTCTACAATGCTGCTTCCGTTTATCATCCTAGCGGTTATGAAAGCAAATCGTGACAAACCTCGCGAGACTGATCCTTGGGCATGCGGCTTTAAATATAGCCCTCGCATGCAGATGACCGGCGGTCCTTTTACCGGCGATTTAAGAAAGATTATGGACTGGTTATTTAGAGGTCATAAACGCAGAATAGAGCAAAACGGCTACTTCGGACCGATCGAGTATCACAACCACCCACAAGACATTTGGTGGACGATAATTTATCAACCGGTAATCGATTGGAGTAAGAAGGTCGCCGATAAGATAGGAATTATTCAAAGCGGCTATGCAAATTTATATACGCTTTACATCCTAATCTATCTTTGCGCGATACTGGGCGTCGGATATTTCTTGATCTAGGAGGTTTAAGATGCAGACTATACAAACTATATTTTTAATGATATTTCAAGTCGCGGTTATCGTCCTAGTCGCTCCACTCTTCGACGGTATGGCGAGAAAACTTCGAGCCAAGCTTCAGTCGAAACAAGGAAGCGATTTTTTCCAGACTTACCGCGATATTATTAAGCTTTTTAAGCGCGGCAGAACCGTTCCTGCGTGCAGCCACTGGGTATTTAGGTGGGCGCCGTTTTTCCTATTCGCTACTTCGGCAGCGATTTTGGCGGCTATTCCTATTACATACAGCGATCCAACCACCGATAAAATTTTCGGAGCATATTCGGATATTTTCGTTATCCTATATCTAGGCGCGCTTTTGCGCTTCGTATTCGGTGCGGCTTCAATAGATAGCGGTAACCCGTTTGCCGCAACCGGCGGTGGACGTGAGCAGATGCTTGCCGTTTTTGTCGAACCTGTGATGATGATGTGCCTAATCGTAGTAATGATGGCTGCGGGAACTTCAAATTTAGTTGAGATTCAGGGGATGGTACGCAGCGGTCAGATCGGCTATCAAATTCCAAGCTTTGCTGTCGCTTCGATTGCATTTTTATGGTGCATGTATGTCGAGACCGGCAGAAAGCCATTTGATCTTGCCGAAGCCGAGCAAGAGCTTCAAGAAGGTCTACTTGGCGAATATGCAGGTAGCGATTTGGGCTTAGTGCAAGCGGCGCTTATTTTGAAGCAATTTGCGATGATCGGATTATTCCTAACGATATTTGAGCCGTGGAATTTTAGCAATCCGTTTTTGGCGATCATAATCTTTGTGCTAAAAACCGGCGTATTTTACGTAGCAGCCGTTTTCATCGACAACTTTGGACCACGCTTCAGAATGACTTCGAGCATGCGCAAAATTTCATGCGGCGCTCTTGCCATTGCTTTTGCGGCATTAACGCTTTACGTAGTAGGATTTTAAGATGAATAGTATCGATATTTTAGCAATTTGTATGATCGTAACGTCACTCGCGGTATTCGGACTTAGAAATTTAAAACTTTCGATCGGAATTTACGCGATTCAGACGCTATTTTTGGTAAGCATATTTTTTATGCTGTATTCTAACTTCAATGCGCCGCAGCTTAGAATTTGGGCGATAGTGGCGTTTTTTACGAAGGTTATTTTCGTGCCGGGAATTTTATTTTGGCTAGTTAAAAAGCTGGATGTGATCAGCGAGGATGAGCCGGTAGGCGGCTTTTTCGTAAGCCCCGTTATTGCGATGGGATTTTCGCTAGCGATTGCGATGACAATCAATCCGATCTTGCTTAAATTCTCTCTTATTCAAGAAAGAATCGTTCTAATAGCGGCGGTAACCGTATTTATGATGGGAATTTTCGGCTTCATGCTAAGAAATTCTTTCATCAAGCAAATTCTAGCCTACTGCCTCTTTGAAAACGGCATCCACCTAAGTCTTGCACTTATGGCTTACAACTCTCACGAGCTAGTCGAGCTTGGAATTTTAACCGACGCGATCTTTGCGGTTATTATTATGAGCATTTTGGCGGTTAGATTTTACAAAGCTTATGACGGGCTTGATACGTCTAAAGCTTCGAATTTAAGGGGTTAATGATGAATAGTTTAGCTTTTATATTAATTTTTCCGTTGCTCGGAGCGCTGATATTATTCTTATGCCCTAAGAATTTCAAGCTCCTAAGCTCGCTACACGTTTTGATTTCTGCAGTTACATCCGCAGGGCTACTCTGTAACGTAGGCAAGCTTATCAGCGGCAACTTCGAGGCTTTTTACGCATACGATAAATTCCTATTCCTAGATAGCTTAGGTTGCGTATTTTTAGTGCTAATCGCTGTAACGGGCTTTTTGGTAAATTTATACTCCACCACCTATATGAAATGGGAGATACAGGGCGGTCATCTGGATCTTAGCGATCTTAGAAAATACTACGCGCTCTGCCACGTTTTCGTTTTTACGATGACGCTTAGCGTGATCTGTAACAACGTTGCGTTTATGTGGGCTGCGGTAGAGGCTACTACGCTAGCTTCGGTATTTTTGGTCGCTATTCATAAAGACAAAAAATCTACCGAGAGCGGTTACAAATACATCGTCATCTGCTCGATCGGCTTAGCGTTTGCGCTTTATGCGACCGTTTTACTATATGCGGCTACATTCAAAATCACAGGCGACGGCCAAGCTTCGATGCTTTGGACTAGCATTATGGATCACGCCAAAGGCTTAAACAAAGATGCCGCTAAGCTTATCTTTATATTCGCTCTAATCGGCTTTGGAACCAAAGCAGGACTTGCTCCTACTCACACTTGGCTTCCTGACGTTCACGCAGAAGGTCCGGCTCCGATTTCGGCACTACTTTCGGGTGTGCTTTTAAAATGTGCGATGCTAGCGATATTTAGATATTACGCGGTAACCGCCGAAGCGGTAGGGCCAGACTTCGTTAAGCACGTGATGCTGATCTCGGGCACGATCACGCTATTTATAGCAGGAATTTTCCTTGTTCGTCAGCACGACGTAAAGAGGATGTTTGCTTACCACTCGGTCGTTCATATGGGTGTTATTGCATTTGCACTAGGTATCGGCGGATATTTTGGCTTGCTTGCCGCGATCTTTCACTGCTTAGCTCACAGCTTTACCAAGGCTCTTGCATTCTGCTCTACTGGCAATATCGCTAGAATTTATGGTCACAAAGATATGACTAGAATGGGCGGTATGGTAAAAATCGCTCCGCTTACTACGATAATGTTTGGTGCTGCGGTTTGCTCGCTCGTAGGTGTTCCTGCGTTTGCGATCTTTGTAAGCGAATTTAACGTTTTCAAAGGCGCGATAGCCAGCGGTCAATACATAGCCGTAGCATTATTTGCGATCGCGCTCGTAATTATTTTCATCGCGGACTTCGCGCACTTTAATCTAGCGAGCTTCGGTACGCCTAAAGGTGAAGTGGTTTATGCTAAAGAGATGAGCTTATTTGAAAATTTACCGCTAATCTTGCTTTGCGCTTTAGTGATAATTTTCGGCGTATGGCACGTAGGTGATTTTTGGATGCTCGTCGAAAACGGCGTTAGAATAATGATGAGAGGTTAAAAATGAGAGGCGATAAATTTATAGAAATTTTAAAGACCAAAGTCAAGGTCTTAGAAGTTACCCGCCAAGCCGAGGATCAAATCACCGTTTTAGTGGATAGAAATGATCTGCCGCTTGCGGTTAAGACGCTATATTATGACATCGGCGGTTTTATCAGCACGATGATTCCTAACGATGAGCGCGAGCTAAACGGAAATTTCGCGCTTTACTATGCGATATCTATGGAAGGTGGCAAAATGACCGAAGCGGAGGATTTTGCCGCAGAGGATAAATGCTTCATCACCGTTAGGACGCTAATTCCCGGATCGGATCCGACGTTCCCGTCGGTTACTCCTTTAGTGCCTGCTTGCGTATGGTACGAAAGAGAAGCTTTCGATATGTTCGGCTTAATCGCCGAGGGCTTGCCTGATAAACGCCGCTTAGTGCTAAGCGACGATTGGCCGGATGGGCTTCATCCACTTCGCAAAGACGCAATGGACTATCGCTATAGGCCCGATCCTGTAGATCATAAAGACGAGCCTAATGCAGAGTTTTTATTTCCTAGCGGCGACGGCGTAGTGGATGTTCCGCTTGGACCTCTTCACGTAACGAGCGATGAGCCGGGACACTTCAGACTATTTTGCGACGGCGATGAGATTATCGATGCAGACTACCGCTTGTTTTATCAACACCGCGGTATGGAGAAACTAGCTGAAAACCGAATGAATTACGATCAGATGGGCTATTTAGCAGAGCGCGTCTGCGGAATTTGCGGCTACGCTCACGCGATTGCGTGTATTGAAGCAGCAGAAAAAGCTATCAAGCTTGAAATTCCACTTCGTGCGCAAGCCATCCGCGTCATCTGCCTTGAAATCGAGCGCCTTCACAGCCATCTTTTAAATATCGGTCTAGCCTGCGAGGTAACGGGCAACTACAACGCCTTTATGCATATCTTTAGGGTGCGCGAATACTCCATGGAGCTAGCTCAGCTCGTAACCGGCGGCCGTAAAACCTACGGCAACGTCATCATGGGCGGACTTCGCCGCGATATGACCGACAATGAAATTCGCAAGAGCATCGAGATCATTAATAAACTTGACGTTCAAATTTCTGAAATTTGGGACGCTGTGATGGAGGATAAACGCCAAATCGGTCGCTGGAAGGGTGTGGGCGTATTAGATCGCAAAGTGGCGCGTGATTTTAGCCCGGTAGGTCCAAATATGAGAGCTTCCGGTTTTAAACGCGACAACCGCTACGATCATCCCTATGATTTCTTCAACAAGATAGAATTCGAAGTAGCCGTAGAGCACGGTGGCGATGTATTTAGCCGCGAAGTCGTAAGATATAAAGAGCTTAAACAATCGATCCACATCATCAGGCAGTGCTTGCATCAAATGCCGCAAACTCCGATAATGATCGATCCACAGACTATGATCAGACCGGAAAACTACGCTTTAGGTCACGACGAAGCACCGCGCGGCGAAAATGTCCACTGGATCATGCAAGGAAACGCTCAGAAGGTTTACCGCTGGAGATGTCGCGCCGCTACGTATAACAACTGGCCGAGCTTGCGATTTCAATTCCGCGGAAATAACATCTCCGATGCGGCGCTAATCGTATGCTCGATGGATCCGTGCTACTCATGCACCGAGCGCGTAACTTTAGTCGATATTAATAGCGGAAAGAGTAAAATTCTAACCGAAAAAGACCTTAAGAAATTTTGCCAAGACGGCAAGGTTAGCAAAAAGGATTTAAGATGATGAAATTATTCGACATTACCGAAAAATATGGTAAGGCGACCTATGCTTATCCGTTTGAGCCATACATCGTGCCCGAGAATTTTCGCGGGCAGCCTGAATACACCTATGAGCTTTGCATAGGCTGTGCCGCGTGCGGTATCGCCTGCCCATCCAATGCGATCGAGCTTAAGATGAATGAAGCTCAAACCAAGCTTATTTGGGAATTTGATTGCGGGCGTTGCATATTTTGCGGACGCTGCGACGAGGTATGCCCTACGGGAGCGGTAAGGCTCGGCAATAGCTTTGAGCTAGCGGTAAAATTTGATAAAAGCGCGCTTATCCAACACGGCGAGCTTGAGATGGAAAAATGCAGCTGCTGCGGCAAGCCGATGACCCCAAAAAGGCTCATCAATTACACGCTAGAAAAGTTAAGTACTGCAAATTTGCTCCCAGGCAGATTAGAAGAAGCTAAAAAATATCTCTATATCTGTCCTGAATGCAAAAAAGCTCAAGCGGTCGAAAGAGTGACCAAAGGTATAGAGGAGGCAATAAAATGAGTTTGTATCAAGTCCCCGAAAATATTAAAAACGCAAACGATCTAACCGCAAAGTTGGAGCTTTTGAAAAATATCAAACGAAGCTTCAGCGTTTATCGTATCGACTGCGGAAGTTGCAATGGCTGTGAAATCGAAATTTTTGCTTCTATCACGCCGATGTGGGATCCGGAGCGCTTCGGATTTAAACTCGTAGCTAACCCTCGCCACGCAGATATCTTAGTCTGCACCGGTCCGGTTACTCGACAGATGTATTATCCGCTGCTCCGCGCTTATGAGGCTGCACCTGATCCAAAGATCGTAGTAGCTCTTGGGGCCTGCGGAAGCACTGGTGGAATTTTTCATGACGCATATAGCGTATGGAGTGGTATCGATAAGATTGTACCGGTAGATGTTTATATCCCAGGCTGCCCTCCGCATCCTGCTAGCATCATCTATGGTCTTGGCATGGCGCTTGGCATCATCGATCAAAAGCTTCAAAAGAAGAGCTATGAGCAAGATAGCACTCTTCCACCACCGGTTAAGAGTTCAGTTATCGGCGATATTTTATTCGAGCGCGATCTGCAAGCTGAAGCTAAGAGGCTGATGAGCTATATTTTCGGAAGAGTTTTATTTGCAAAATATATGGATGCGATCAAAACCTCATCTGACGTTCACGATCCAAAAGCTTCTCGCGAGGCTCTACTTAACGCTATCCACACCGAAGAGGATCCTAGATATGCGGAGTGCATGGCGCTATTACACAATGACGTATATCTAAAATACGCCCGCGCTACGGAGGAATTTCAAATAGATCCGCAAAAAGAGGTCTGGAGCAAACGATGATTGAGGTTTTTAAGCTTACAAAGCGGCATATGGACGAAAACGAAAATTTACCCAAAGAACTAAAGGATATCAAGGTTTTTTCCACCTGCGTCGGTCACGGCGTAGGTACGATAGATTTTAGCGAAAAGGTACTTGAGATAGATGATGAAGAAT
>NZ_CALIMY010000015.1 GCF_938045205.1 uncultured Campylobacter sp. | reverse complement strand
CCCCATAGGTGGGGCTTAACTCGATAATTTATTTTGCTTTTTTAGCCTTTTTGCTTCGCGTAGCCTTAACATGAGTTCTAGGAGAGCGGTTTGAAATGATCGGCTTGCCGTCGGGATATTTTTTCTGCACGTGATTTACAGGTATCGCTGCACTGCTGCTAGCGCCGTACTTCTCACCGTTGGTGAAGTATTTGCGCATAGTCTCTTTCCATCTTTTTGCGTATTTATTCGCGCGAGGAGAATCGTTTAAGATATCCTCGTAGTCGTAAATTCTCTCATAGAAGTCGTTAGTTAGTTGATCGTCGATAGTGATTCTGCCGTTGTCGATCGATACGCCTAGGTAGATGCCTGTTTGCTCGCCCGGGCTTACCATCCATGCAGAGATATCAGGCAGATCGGTTGCGCGACCGGTTCTTCTACCTACGCCGCCTGCTGCGGCACCTACATTGATCTCAAGGGTGTCTGTGCCAGTAAAAATGTCTTGATATGACTTCGTAGTATGGAAGATCATAACGATGTCGCTCGTCTCGTAGCCCGCCTGTAAGCCCACGCCGTAGCCTTTATATTTGATAAAAATCGGCGAACTCCACTCGCCGTTCTCGCCTTTGACGCTAAAAATTCCATCGCCGTATTGTAGCGATGCGCCCGCAGCTAAACGTTTTACGTCGGTTAGGATTGCGACGGCTTTGGCGCTGGTTAGATAGCGCTCATCGGTGCCGAAGTTATTGGCCGCTACGAAAGATCTAACGACGTTAGTCGCCGCTATAACCTCTTGATTTGCCACGACGTCCGCGTGCAAAAGACCGCAAAGTGCAACAGATGCTAGAAGCAAAAACTTTTTCATCATTTAATCCTTTTAAAATTGAATTTTCGTTATTATAACAGCAATTTCATTTGTTTTAGCTAATTTTTAACAAAAAATTGATGAAAAATAACGAATTTTGGAAAATTTATGAAATTTCTAGCTATTTTTGCACTTTTGGCGATTAAAATTTTCGCTTTAGACATAGTAAACGGTGATGTTGTTATCTTAAAATTGGATAAAAGCACAACCGAGTTGAGCTTTGGCTCAAAGAAAATCCCCCTTATCGAGGCGCCAAATTCTAGCGATAAAATCGCCGTTTTAGCAGCGAATTACCGTGCTAAGGGAGATTTCGCGCTGCGAATAGTAGATCAAAGCGGCAGTCACGAGCAGATCGTCGCTTTGAAAAAGGGTGAGTATAAAAAAGAGGCTCTAAGTGTCGCTCCGGGCAAGGTTAAACCGCCCAAAGAAGCCGCCGCACGTATCAAAAAAGAGCTCGACGAAGCCAACGCTATCTATGCGATCACCACGCCGCGCTATCTTTTTTCGACGCCGTTTGAGCTGCCTTTAAACTCCAAAATAACCTCTGCATTCGGCAATGCCCGCACCTTTAATGGCGAGCTTAAAAGCTATCACAGCGGCACCGATTATCGCGCCGCGGTAGGCACTGCGGTGCGCGCAGCCAATGACGGCGTCGTAGTCATCGCCAAAGACCGCTACTACGCGGGCGGCTCGGTCGTGATCGATCATGGCGGCGGCATCTATTCGCAGTACTATCATCTAAGCGAGATCAAAGTGACGCTTGGCGATCACGTTCGCAAAGGCGATGAAATCGCGCTTTCGGGCGAGAGCGGTAGAGTTAGCGGCCCACATCTGCACTTCGGCATCGCGATCAACGGCGTTAGCGTCAATCCGCTAAGCTTCGTCGCTAAATTTAATGAAGTGGTTTTTGGCGAGCGCTAAAATGCCCTACAATCCGAAGGAATTAATGAAAAAAATTCTCGCAGGCAGCGATTTTAAGCTAAAAGGCTCGGTCAAAGGTCGCGTGCGCGTCGCGAGTAGGGACGGAGCGATCGTAAATTTTACCGCTGCAGACTTCGGCGTGCAGAGCCTAAACGACAAAATTTCGCTCAGTGGCGAGCAGTTCGAGCGCTTTAGAGCTAGAATTTTTGGGATTTTAAACTCTGGCGGACGCGAGCTTGCAGGTAGGCTCACGCTCCCTTCTACGCCCAAAAAGAAAGCCCGCACAGATCGTCTCCGCGAGGCGGATGGCTATGCGGAGTTTGACGGCGCCTGCGATTTTGATAGCTTTTGCGGCGGAGATTCGGGCGCAGTTTCGCCCGAGGCTGGCGGCAGCTTGGCAAAGACCTCGTATGCCACAAATGCGAGGCGCGGCGAGCGAGATTTTCCTGCGCGCAGCGCTCAGAGTGCGCAAGGCTTTACTTCTAGGGCAGAATTTCAAGATGTTTCGCAAGCAGAATTTTATGGCGCAGCTCGGGCGGAATTTTGCGCAGATACCGCGTGGGATACGACGCGCGAGAATTTAATTTTGCAAAATGATGCTGCGCAGGATGACGTGAGCGTGGGGCTTGCTGCTAGTTTCGAAGAGAGCGCAAATGCGAGGAGTAAAAATTTTATGCCGCAAAGCCCTGCGCCTGCGAATTCTGCCAAAGGACAAAGCTTCATTCCTGCATCGCGAAATTTTGTTTCTGTGCAAAGCTCTGCACTCGTGAAAGATTCCGCATTTGAGGCGCAAAATTCTAATTTTATGGCGCAAACGGAGAATTTTGCAGCTGAAAATTCGTTTGTAGCAGAGCAGGACGCGGACTTACGAAGTAAAAATTCTACGGCGCAAGGCTCTGCATCAAAAAATTCCACTTTCGCAAATTCTGCGCTTGATATAAAGTGCGCAAATGATTGTGGGTCTCAAGGCTCCGAGTTTTCTAAGGGGCAAATCGCGAATTCCGCTAGCTGTCGTGCCGCAAATTTTGCCTTAGAAAATGCCTTGGAATTCGCGCCTCAAGATGAGAATTTAGTCGGTGAGGATTCAATGTGCTTGGCAAAAGGGCAAAATTACGCGCTAAAAAATTCCGACGAGCAAAATTTAGAGCAGAAAATCTCTGCACAAGAGTGGCACCCTTTAAATTTGCCGCCGCAAGCGGGAAATAAATTTGCGCCCGAATTTGAGCAATCCGCGCAGTCTGCGTTAACGGGTGAGAATTCTACGTTTGCTTCTTCTATGGCGGAGGGGGCGCTTGGTGATGAGCCCGCGTCTGCTGCTTTTGGGAGCGAATCAACTTTTGCGACTAAGCCCGTAAATTTCTATGGCAAGCCTACGCGCAAAGCGCCTGCGAAAGAGCGCGCGCGCCTGCCGGGACGTCCGCAGGCTCTGCCTATTGCAAGCTCTTCGCGTCCTATCTCGCTACCGCAAGCGCCTAGAGCTAGGCTCATCGAGCTTAAGCCGCGTTTCATAGGCATCGCGCATAAGATCAAAATTTCGTTTTTGAAAAAGAGCGCAAGCGAGCCGAGCGAAGGGATTTTGGCGCGCGTTCGTATTCCGCTTTTGATGGAGAATTTCGGTCTTAATGATATTTTGTCGTCCACGGCGAGCTACCAAATGGCGAAAAAGATGGTGCGCACGATCGCCGATCTTTACATCGCCAAGGATCTGCGCGGCGTGCACATAGGCGTGCCGGTGCGCCTTGAAATGGGCTTTAAAAGCGGCATCTCCGACGTCAGCAACCACGCCTTTATCTTTAAGCTCATCGAGGACAGCCTCGTCAAAAACAGCGTCATCAACGACGACAATGCAGATATCGTGCGCGAGATCAAGCTTTTTAAGCAAGACGTTTTCGACGGGGTTTTAGTAAACATCATGCGATTTGAGTAGAGGCTTTGCGGCGCCTCGCGTGTAAATTTTAAAAAATTCGCGTTACCGCATGAAATTCCATCGTTTTCGAGCTTAGCTCGCACCGCAACAAGCGCTTTTTAAAATTTTTTTGATCAAACCAGTAAAAATTTGAAAGGATTGAGATGCAAAAAGCCTTTTTTAATTCGCCCATTGGAATGCTTGAAATTTGGGATGATGAGATCGGGATCTGCAATATCGACTGGGTCAAAAGCTCTGCCTGCAGCCCCAATGATGAGGTCTTTAAAAAGTACGATGCAGAGCTTAAATTAGGCTTTGTTCGTGCTACGGATGATAAAGGACGCGATTTAAGGCTTAGCGATTTAAGAAAGAATTTGGCTCTTTGCACCGACGAGCTTAGCGCCTATTTCAGGGGCGAGCTTGAGAGCTTCAGCGTTAAACTGAGCCAAAATGGCACGCAGTTTCAAAAGTCCGTGTGGAGCGCGCTTTTAGAGATCCCTTACGGCAAGGTCGTAACATACGGCGAGCTAGCTGCGGCTATCGACAGACCGCACGCAAGCCGCGCAGTAGGCGGCGCAAACGGCAAAAACAAAATTCCCATCATCGTGCCGTGCCACCGCGTCGTAGCTGCGGGCGGGCTCGGCGGATACAGCGGCGCGGGCGGTGTAGCGACCAAAGCGTGGCTGTTAAACTTTGAAAGAGAAAATTTAGCCAAATTGGGCAAGTAAAATTCCGCTAAATTATGCCTTGCAGGTACGGCGCTGATTTTAAAATTTTACCACGCGACGCTGCGAAATTTCATAAAGCGATTTTGTAAATTTCTATTTTTGCGGCGACCAAGGCAGTTAAAATTTTGCAAGAAGCGAAACTTGCTATGCTGACTTAAAGCCCTAATTTTAAATTTATCGCGCCTTAGACGCTTGCTATGAGTGGTTGAAATTTTTCGCAGTGATAAAATTTAGCCTCGCGAAATTCCGCTCTGAAATCCTTCGATAAATTTTCATCTTGCGTGCATTTAGTGTAGCAGCGCCTGAGGCAGTAAAATTTTGCCGATCCTTTTGTGCATATAGACAAGGATAGCAAGTTTTGAGGCGGAATTTTGCAGAGGCTAAAAATTCTATGCTGCCGCGCCGTACGGGCAAAATTTCACATTGCCGTATCAAAGCAAAGTAAAATTCTTAAATCGCGCTTGCCGAGGTAGGGTAAAATTCCCGCAGAGGCGGTAAGCGGGGCAGAATTTATCTCAGCGGCAATGTGGTCGTGGATCTGCTGCCACGTCTGCGCAGCATTCGTGGATGCTGCAGGCAGGAGCAGAAAGAGCGCCATAATGAATACAATGAGTTTTCTCATGGGATTACTTATTCCTCTCCTTCTTCCAGCACATGCACATTATTTGATATTGCGTGCAGGCTTCATGTTAAAGTAAACAGGACACTGCATATCGGATTCCATCGGCTGCCCGTTCATATCCTTCGCGGGCTCGAATTTCCACTGCTTCTCGACAATGCGCCGTGCCATCCGATCATAGAGCGCATTTCCGGAGGAGACCTGGATGCGGGTGCTGATAACCTTGCCATCCGTACCGATGCGTGCCGAAACGGCAATGCGTCCCTTGAACTGAATCACGCCGTAGGGCGGCTGCTCTGCATGGAGGATCTTGCCCGGCATGCCGATCTGCTTGCCCTCGCCGGAGCGCAGAACCTTCGGTTCTTCCGGCTTGTCCGCCGTTTCCTCGACTTCCTTCAGAATCTCCGTAATGGCTTCCTCGGGCACCTCTGCCTCAACTACCGCAGGCTCTTCTTCCACCTGCTCGGGTTCGGGCGGTGGGGGCGGCGGCGGAGGAGGAGGTTCTTCCTCCTGCTGCTCCTCCTCGGGAGGACCTGGATCATCCGCGAGTTCGACCCACTCCATCGGCTCCTCCTGTGGAGGTGGTTCCAGCGCTTTGAAGACGTG
>NZ_CALIMY010000014.1 GCF_938045205.1 uncultured Campylobacter sp. | reverse complement strand
TGTCAAACTCAGGCGCAAAGCTCGTAGAGATCGGCACTACGAACAAAACCAAGCTAGACGATTACGAAGAAGCGATCAATGAAAACACGGCGATCTTGATGAAGGTGCACCGCTCAAATTTTAAAATTTCGGGCTTCAGCTCGAGCGCAAGCGCTGCGGAAGTTGCGGCTCTCGCACGTCGCGCCTCGCAGGCAAAGAGAGAATTTTTAGCGCTTAGAACGGCAAGCTTTAAAAATTTAGCAGATCTTTGCGGCGGCTCGTCGGACACGGACGGCGAAATTTTAAATTCTGCGCCGAATGGTTTAAGCTTAGCGGCAGGCTCTGCGAATGCTCTAAATTTAAATAGCGGCGAGCCGTCCGTAAATAGCGAGCGTTTTTATGAAGGCGGCGAGAGCGAAATTTCTAAAATTTACCCCGCAAAATTTAGCATGAAAAAAGAGGAAAGCTTTAACGAGATCATCGATTATTACGATCTTGGAAGCGGCTACGTAAGCGAGCTGGGATTTGGACTCGGCAAAAGCGAGCCATCTATTTTTGAGCTTTTAAAAAGCGGCGTGCGGCTGCTTAGCTTTAGCGGCGACAAGCTTTTCGGCTCCGTGCAGTGCGGCATCATCCTAGGAGATCGGCAGCTCATCGCGCGCCTGCGCAAAAACCAGCTACTGCGAATGCTGCGCGTGGACAAGATCACGCTAAGCCTGCTTGCCGAGACGATCAAGGCGTATATAAATAAAGAATTTCACCTCATCACGACGATAGATCAGATCCATCTTAGCCTGGACGAGCTACGTGAGCGAGCGGAGCTAGTGCGATCACGTATCGGCATAAAATCGCAGATCGTGCCTACTACCACCTTCGTAGGCGGCGGTACGATGCCGAGCGCCTCCTACCCTAGCGTCGCGCTTGCGATACTTGACGGCGCAGATCCCCAGAGCACGCAGGCAAAATTTCGCGCTGCGGGTATAATCGGACGGATCGAGGATGATAAATTTTTGCTCGATTTCAGATCGATTTTAAAAAGCGACTTGCAAGATTTAATAAAAAAGATCGGAGAAATTTATGAATAGCGTAATCATCGGCACCGCAGGCCATATCGATCACGGAAAGACCGCGTTAATCAAGGCGCTAAACGGCTTTGAAGGAGACCGAATGCCGAGCGAAAAGCAGCGTGGCATCACGATCGATCTTAGCTTTTCCCATCTGCGCTCGGGAGATACCAACGTTGCGTTTATCGACGTACCGGGGCATGAAAATCTAGTAAAGACGATGATTAGCGGCGCATATGCCTTCGACGCTGCGATGCTGGTAGTCGCCGCGGACGACGGGCTAATGCCGCAAAGTAAAGAGCATATTCAAATTTTATCGCTGCTTGGGGTAAAAAGCGTGATCTTATGCATCAGCAAGTGCGATCTGGTGGGCGACGCGCGCAAGTCCGAGGTCGCGGCGCAGAGCAAGGAATATATCTCCAAATTTAAAGATTTGCAAATTTTAAATACCTTTTTTATCAGCATAAAAGACCCCGCGAGCATCGCCGAGCTGAAAAACTATCTCTTCAATATCAAGCCTGCGCAGCGTCAAGGAGGCGGCGTGGTGCACTACTACATCGACCGCGTCTTTTCGCTCAAGGGGCTCGGCACCATCGTAACGGGCAGCCTCATTAACGGCGCGATTTCAAAGGGTGAGAAGCTTTATAACTGCGATCTGGGTAAAATTTTTAACGTCAAAAGCGTGCAGATCCACGACGAGGACACGCCGCTAGCGCAGGCTCCAAACCGCGTCGCGCTAAGTCTGGACGCCAAAACGAGCGAGCTGCAAAAGGGGCAAATCCTAAGCAAAAAGGGCTTTTTCCGCGGCTTTAACGAAGCCGACTGCACCTTTAGCGGCGAAATTTCGCATAATCAAGACGTGCTGTTTTGCGTCGGAAGCAAGCAAAGCGCAGCAAAAGCGCTCATTTTAAAGGAACTTCCAAGCAGCGAGAAGCTCGTAAGCTTTAAATTTGATAAAACGATGTTTTTGAAATTCGGAGAGCCCTTCGTATGCTTGGCAAACTCGCGCGTAATCGGCGGCGGGCGCGTGCTAAACGCCGTGATCGAGCCGCTAAAAAAGCAGAGCAAAGCTGTGCTTCTCACCGCGCTTTTGAAGCGAAATTTCACCGAAGCGTTTAAAATTCTAAGCGGCTTTCACAAGCACGGATTCGGGCTATTTTCGGCCTATCAGCGCTTCGGAATGGAGTACGGCGAAGCGGTAAAGATCGCGCGCGGCTTAGAGGGGACGTATTTTGACGAGGCAAATTTATGCGTTTACGATCTAAGCGCGATCGAGGACGTAAAAAGCCTCATAAAATTTATCGTCTCAAAAAACGACTACGCGATCTTTTCGCCCGCCTCGATCGCCCTAAAGCTCTCGTGGGCTAGCGAAGAGCTCGCCGCGCGCGCGCTTAGCGAGCTTGAGCGAGGCGGCATTGTCTCCAAAAAGGGCGGAGTTTACGTAAAATCGGGGGTGGATTTTGACGCGCTTAAACAGAGCCTGGAGAGTAAAATTTTTGATCTCATCAAAAAGGGCGGCATAGCGCCATTAGCGCCTTATAACGTCTATGACGAGCTGGAGATTGACCGCAGTAGCGGCGATGACGCGCTAAAGAAGCTAACCTACGCCAAAAAGGTCGTCCGTCTCGCGCACAATCTCTTCGTCGAGGCCGAAAATTTAGCCCTGGCGATCAAACGCCTCTACGCAATCATCGAAAAAGATGGCTTCGTAAACGTCACGAACGCCAAAGAGGAGCTTGGGCTTAGCAGGAAATTCGTCATCTGCTATCTCGAGTACCTAGATAAAATGGGAAATATCGTGACGATCGACAATAAACGCTATCTGAAAAAGTAAAAATTTAAAATTTTGCACTACAATGCGCGGAATTTTTTGCAAAGGAAAAAAATGAAAAAAGCTATTTTAACTTCAGTTGCTCTCGTAGCGAGCCTAAACGCGGCTCTAAGCGACAGCGAAATTTTATCTATCTACGGCGGCGCGCCTCAAGGCATCGAAATAAAGGTCGCCGAGCGCATCCCGCTTAGCGAGCCAAAGGGCGTTGAAGCGGTCGTTTTAAAAATCTCTCAAGGCAATATGTCGCAAGAGGAGATCGTTTTCACTCAAGGCGATCTGATCTTTACCGATATCATCGATCCTAAAAAACGCGTAGTCTATAAGGAGCAGATCAAACAAGACCGCATCGCAGGACAGCTAAGTAAGGTCTTCAAAGCAGAGAGCAAAGACAATATCATCAAGCTAGGAAACGATCCTAAAAAGCCTACGATTTTGATGCTGACAGACGCTTTGTGCCCATTCTGCCGCAAAGAGATGGCAAGGATCGAAGAAACACTAAAAAATAACAATGTCGATATAATCATGACCTCCGTTCACGGCGATGACGGCCACGCAAAATCCGCGCTCATCTACAAAGAGATCAAAAATGCTAAAACCGACGAGCAAAAGATAGCGGTTTTTAAAAAATATTACGCCGAAGATAACAAAGCAGGTGCCAAAGACGTAAGCGCCGCCGAGCTAAACGCTGCAAAAGCCCTAGCTGCCAAATACTTCGGTGCGGGGGTAAACTCGGTGCCTTACATCATCGAACTAGACAAGCTAAAATAATCTCTCTTAAATTTTGCGGAGCGATCCGCAAAATTCTACCTCATCGTCTTAGTCTTAGTGATTTTAATTAATCCGGATTGACCTTTTAATTTCACGCGGGCCATTACTTTAGAATTTTTATAATCCCGCCGCTTAGCAAAATCTCTTTATCGAACCAGATTTAAAATTTTAAAATTTCTTTGCATATGGAATTTTAAAATTTAATAATCACGGAATTTAAAGCAGGCACAGATCTTTAAAATTTCAGACCACTTTTAAAAGACACGTGCAAAATTCTACTGCAAAATCCGCATTATTCTTTATATTGAAAGTAGCATAAAAGCGATAGTATATGAAATTTAAAAGCGAGAAAATATATAAACGAAATCCACGGCCAAAATTTTAAAATTTTGCGGCAAAGCCCAGATAAAATTTAGCCGC
>NZ_CALIMY010000013.1 GCF_938045205.1 uncultured Campylobacter sp. | reverse complement strand
TGAAGCTACTTTCAAATATGGATATCGCCGAGCGTCGCAAGCCGCAAGACGGCAGATTTAGTATGAAAATTTCAGGTCGCGAATACGACTTTCGTATCTCGACGCTGCCTATTATCAATGGCGAATCTACCGTTATGCGTATCCTAGATAAATCCAAGGTTATCATCAGCCTGGAAAAGCTCGGCATGCACCCTGATAGCTTTAAGAAATTTAATAACGCTATGAAGGCTCCATACGGTATTATCTTGGTTACCGGACCTACAGGAAGCGGTAAATCTACGACGCTATATGCGGCGCTAAACGATATTAAAAATATCGATACAAAGGTCATTACCGTAGAAGATCCGGTAGAGTATCAAGTAAATTTAATCCAACAAGTCCAAGTTAACGAAAAAGCAGGTCTTACCTTTGCTTCAGCATTGCGCTCGATCTTAAGACAAGACCCCGACATCATAATGATCGGTGAGATCCGTGATCAAGAGACCCTTAGAATTGCGATCCAGGCTGCTCTTACGGGACACTTGGTTTTCTCGACCCTACACACCAACGATGCCGTTAGTGCGATCCCGCGAATAGTCGATATGGGTATCGAAGCCTACCTCATAAGCGGTGCGCTCATTGCAGTAGAGGCACAGCGTCTCGTGCGAAAGCTTTGCCCACACTGCAAACAGCCTACAAATCTGCCTAAATCGATGCTTGATCAGCTAAAGGAATTCTTGCCTGAAAAATACACATTTTTTAAGGCCGTAGGTTGTGATCAATGCGGTCAAACGGGCTATATGGGGCGTGAGATGATTAGTGAAATTTTACCTATTACCGATAAAATGCAGAGCTTGATCGCTAACGGTGGCTCAAAGGACGATATGAGAGCCTTAGCGAAGGAGGAGGGTTTTATAGATATGTTTGAAGATGGTGTTATACGTGCTGCGCGCGGAGTAACTAGTATAGAAGAAATTTATAGGGTGGCTAAACAATGAAAAAGCAATTAGAAGTTGAATACAACGCCAAGGGCGCAAGAAGGAAGATGTTTTTGCAAGCTAGCGATAAGGTGCAAGCAAACAATCTCATGAAGCAGCGCGTAGGCGGGACGATCGTAAAAAGAGGTGAAACCCAAGTCGTTGCCAATACGGGCGGCGATTTTAAGGCGCAGGTTTCGCGCATGCTAGGTGGTAGCGGAAGAGTTAGAACGTTACCGTTAGTAGCGTCGATCCGCCAGCTTTCGGTTATGACAAATGCCGGAATTTCAATCCACGACTCGATCAAAGAGGTCGCAAGGGCGGCAGAGGATAAGACGCTAAAAGAAATTTTCAGCGCGATGAATGATGACCTTAACGCAGGTCTTAGCTTGACCGAATCTACGGAGAAATTTAGAGGTCAGCTCGGTGATGTCGTAGTTGCGATGGTAAGTCTGGGCGAAGCAACCGGTAATATGGCAGAGTCTCTAGCCAAGCTTGCCGCTATGCTTCAAGAGCTTTGGGAAAACCAGCGTAAATTTAAAAAGGCGATGCGTTATCCTATGATCCTTATGATCGTTATGGCAATTGCGTTTTCGGTTTTGATGATGTATGTCGTGCCGAAATTCCGCGAGATTTTTGAGGATTTGGGCGCGGATTTGCCACTACCTACTAGAATTCTACTTGGTATCGAAAGCACGCTTAATAATTATGGAATTTTTGTTTTAGCGGGCATCATAGGCACTATCATAGCTCTTAGATGGGCATATCGCAATAACCCTGAGTTTAAAAAGGGCTTTGACAAGACGATTTTAAAGGTCTATCTATTCGGCAAGATCATATTTTTCTCGACCATGTCGCGATTTATGCTTATTTTTACAGAGCTTGTGCGAGCGGGTATTCCTATCGCAGATGCACTAGATACATCTGTTTTAATGGTGGATAATCATACTTTAAAAGAGAAGCTCTCTACCGTTAAAATCGCCGTGCAGCAAGGCGTGAGCCTAACCGAGGCGTTTAACAATACAGGGCTTTACGAGAGTATGCTTATTCAGATGATCAGTGCGGGCGAGCAAGCCGGTAACCTCGATAAGATGCTCGGTAACGTCACTGACTATTACAAAGAGAAATTCGACGATATCATCGATAATATCTCAAGCTACGTCGAGCCGATCATGCTATTTTTTATGGCGG
>NZ_CALIMY010000012.1 GCF_938045205.1 uncultured Campylobacter sp. | reverse complement strand
CGCGCAGTTTCAGCATCCTGCGGATATCTTGCGATACTGCGCCGCTTTCAAACGCTACGCATGGGAGGCTTAAAATTTTACTAGCATTTAAAATTTCGAGGCATTTAAATTCCGCGATATTTAAAATTACGTGACATTTTAAAATTTCACGACGTTTTAAATTCCAGCGAAATTTGAAATTTCGCAATCTTTAAAATTCCGCTAGCATCTTAAATTTTATCCGATGCGGACAAGAAAACCATTCGGGCGGGCAGACCGCTCAAATTTTATCCGACGCGAGCAGGCGGCAAACCACATGGACGAGCAGGCCGCTCAAATTTGCTCGCCCGCGCGGTGTCGCTAGCGTATAAATTTAAATTTTACTCGCCCAAGATGTTGCGAAAATTACTCAGTGCGAATATTACTCGGATTTATCCTCACCCTTAGCGCCTGAAATTTTATCCAGCACCTTTTTGCCGACCTCGCTTTGATTTAGCGCTTCAAGCATCGCGGCTAGCTGCGTGCCGCCCTTGGCGCTTAAAATTTCGCCGAATTTACTCATCCCCTCGCCCACGCTGCCTTCGTTCGCGATGATCTTAAGATCCGCCGCGCTTAGCGCCTTGGCCTGCTCTAGGCCGATGTCGCGGTTCGCTTCGATCTGTTTGATCGAAATGAGATAGGTCTGGTATCCCTGATTTTCGCCGATCTCGCGCGCCAGCTCGATCTGTGCGTTTACGGGCGCGAGCTCCTTTAGCCTAAGCGCCTCGGCCTCTGCAGAGCCTATCTTTAGCGTACCCTGCGCTTCTTTGTCCTTCATCTCCAAAAGCGCCGCGGCGGCGAGAAACTGCTTCTCTTTATCACCCTGCGCTACTAAAATTTGATTTTCCTTGATCGCTTCTGCGTCGCGGATTTTGGCGTTTTTGCGCGCTTCGGCGTCGATTTCGATCTTGCGCTGCTCCTGCTCGGCTTTTACGATCTCCACTTGCTTTTTGATCTCGGCCTGCTTGACGTCGTTTACTCGCACGACCTCCATCGCCTTTTCCTGTGTGATCTTTTGCTGATCCTTGATGAGCTGCTCGGCCTGCTCTTTTGAGATCGCGACTTCGCGCTCATTTTCGACGGTCTTAAGGCCCACCATCTTATTGGCTTCCTGCTGGCGCACTTCGGTTGCCTGCGCGGCTTCGATCTCGGCAATTTGAGCGAGCTTAGTGTTGTTTGCGACCTCGACGCGGCTTTCCTTTTCGATCTGGGATTTTTTCTTCTCCATGATGTTAAAGATAACCTTGCTGCCGCTGCTATCGCGGATATCCATCAGCTCGATGTTTTTGACGGGCTCGATACCCCAGTTTTCAAGCTGCGTCTTTACCGCCTTGGTAAAATCATCTCCTAGCTCAGAGCGGATCTGCAAGATGTCCTCAAGCACGCGGCTTGAGAGGATCGAGCGGATCGAGCCTTGAATGATATTGGTAAGCTGGTTATTCAAATCTTGAAAATTATTGACGCGCTGGGCGGCTAAATTTGAATCCACGATCCTAAAAAACGCCGTGATATCGACTACGAAAGGAAGCCTGCCCAGATCATACGCCTCGTAATCCTCGATCTTGATGCTAAAGACCGAGACCGGCAAAACGATCTTCGTAACGCCCAGCGCCGGCACCCAACTCGGGAATTCATAGTAGCTGTTGCCGTTGCCGGTATCTTTGCCGTAACTCGTCGTCTTGCGCGCGCTTTGGACGATATGCACTTCGTTCGTCTCCACTACGCGCCTAAAAAACAGAGGCACGATGATAAAAAGCGCGATTAAAACCCCAACGGCGGCGCCTATCAAATATAAAATTTCACCCATTTTCTCTCCTTTAAAAATGCTAAATTTAAAATGGATTATATAAAAATTTACTTTGAAAAATAATAAATGATCGCGGCGGCGGCAGTTAAAATTTACGGAATTTTAATGAGGTTTTTTGTAATATCTCGGCGTATATTTCAATACCTTTTAGGAGAAAAAATGAAAAAATTTTTACTGCTGCTTTTAGCGGGTGCGCTTTTTGCGAGCGCGGCAGAGCTTAGAACTATCAAGGATATGGACGGAGCTGAGGTCAAAATCCCCGCAAAAGTTGAGCGCATCGCAGCACTCTGGCACTCGAACAATCAAATTTTACTGGCTCTGGGCGGAGCGGACAAGATCGTCGCCACCACCGATAATATCAGCAAAAACGCATGGTTTCTTAAAATTTATCCGCGCCTGGCGCAGATCCCCGTGCTGCTAAAAAATAACGACGTAAATTTAGAGGAGCTGATGAGCCGTAACCCTGACGTAGTCATCATCTCAACCGCACTGGCGGGCGAAAATTTAGCTAAGCAGGGCTTTACTGTTTTAAAGGCGAGCTTTAGCGATTACGAGCAGATGAGGCGTAGCATCAGGATGTGCGGCGATATGCTAGGCGGCGACGCACCGCAAAGAGCGAAGGATCTGATCGCAAATTTAGACAAAAATATCGCTTTGGTTAGCGGCCGCACCGCAAATTTAAGCCCCGATAAGCGTCCGCGCGTCCTTCACATCGTAGGCGGAAGCGATCTTTTAAAGATCGACGGCAAGGGCACACTGATCGACTCATGGATAGAGCTAGCCGGCGGAACGAATGCGATCACCGCCACGAAAGGCCCGATGAAAACTATCACCGCCGAGGAGATCATCGCGAGCAACCCGCAGATCATAATCGTGGGCGGCGATCAAAACGAAGATGCGGTAGAGAAGATCAAATCAAGCCCGGTTTACAGCGGCACGGATGCGGTCAAAAACGGACGCGTTTACGGCAATCCGCGCGGAGTTTTCAACTGGGATCGATACGGCGCGGATACGGTACTTCAAATTTTATGGGCGGCTAAAACTATTCAGCCGGAGCTTTTTGCCGACATCGACATAAAGGCCGAAACTAAGGCGTTTTATAAAAAATTTATGAATTACGAGCTAAGTGACGCGGAATTTGGCTATATTTTAAAAGGACTTAACCCGGATGGTAAATAAGGCGCGGCGCCGAAGCAACGGCATCAGCGCTACACCTAGCAGGCTGCATCTGTGCCGAACGCTCATCGTGTAGTAGGCGGCGGATACATCGGCACAGAATATTTCATCGTGCGGCGGATACATCGGCGCCGAGCAGACCGCCCGTCCTATCTCGACACCGGATAGACAAATCGTCTAGTCATATGGGCGAGCGGGCGTCGTATCGTCAAAACAAGCGCCGCTATCTCGCATTTTGGCGCGTTGAAATACGGATGCCGTCCACATAAAGCGCAGATCCCATCGTTGCTCGGCGCGTCGATACCTAAATGACGGCGTCGCTGCCACATTGTCCCAACTAAAACGGTATCCTTAACGCGCGGCGTGCCGAGCAAGCAGTGCGCCCGAATATGTAGCTAAAGACGGAGTAAAATTTAAACCCGCGGCGGGTGAAAAAGGACAAAGCAACGACAAGCAAACAAGGGCAAAATAAAGCTGCAAGATAAAATTTAAAGCAAAGGAAGCGGTCATGGAAATTTCATTTTTTACGACGCTTAAGCCTGCTCTAGCGGGTGCTTGGATACCCTCATTTGCGATGGTGCTGATACAGTTCGCGTATATGTTTATCTACAAGGAGGTCGGCAAACGCGCCACCGATACCTCGTGGTACACGCTCGCGGACAAGCAAAATGCGATCATAAGCTCGCTGCTGCAAGTAGCGCTGCTTATTTTATCAGTATTTGTGCCGCTTAAGACGGGCAGCGCGTGGTTTTGGATCGGAGCGGTGATCTACATAGCGGCTTTTGCGGGCTTCATCAAGGCGTTTTACGACTATGCGGCGGCCCCTGCGGACAGAGCCGCACAAAGCGGCATCTACCGCCTATCGCGCAATCCGATGTATTTCTTTTATTTCCTCGGCATGGCGCGCTTCGGCGTCGCTGTGGCTACTCATAGCGATAGTGCCCTTTGCCATATACAACCATCTCGTGGTCCTCGGTGAGGAGCGTTACTGCGAGCAAGCCTACGGACAGGAGTATTTGGAGTATAAACGCAAGACGCCGCGATATTTTTTGTTTTTCTAAGGGGAGGGTAAAACCTAGGGCATGCTGCAGCTCTAGACGTTTTATAAAATTTTTGGCACTAAGGAGAGAGTATGTTCGTAAGGAAAAATTTTGCGCTCGTCGCCGCTTTGTTTCTAGCGTTTTGTCTAAACGCCGCCGCGGGCGAGCCGAGGACGGTTAAAGATATGCGCGGAAACGTCGTCGAGCTACCGGAGAAAGTAAGCAAAGTAGCCTCGCTTTGCAACGCGAACAACCAAATCATCCTCGTAGGCGGCGCGGAGTTTGGATACATACTGCACGGCCTGGGCCCGGACGGCAAATGACGCACGCTCCCGCTTGCGGCGAAAAATAGCTTCGGCTGAAGTCTGGGCGCATTTAGAGCCGTCTGCACATTTAGCGAAAAAGCGTTTCTTAAAATTTTAAGAGCCGAGCGAATGAAATTTTACCTGGCTCGCGACGGCTCCTTTAAAATTTCAAACGAAATTTTAAAGCAAAATTTACCGACGGCGCAAGGGCGCGTATATTGGCGATGAAGACACGAAATGTAAAATTTAGCGATGCGCCTAGTAGGCACGACGAAACAACAAACACATCGCTAGTAAGAAATACGCAAGAGGCGATGTTTTAGACGAAGCGATTGCAAGGGTTAGCGGCGGCGAGCGCGCGCTTATACCCGCGAGCTTCTATCCATAGCGACGAGCAGTTCACAGAGATATACGCAAGCAACGCGCCGCTTTTGGTAGCGGCGACGGCTTGCACTCATCTCAGTAGCGCGCGGTCCGCTCTTTTTACATGCATCCGATTCTCGTCGCTTGCTTTTTTCTGAGGCCATCGCCCATAGCTCGCTCTCTATTTTTTACGAGACAGCGTTTAATTTGCACCGAAATCCGCAGAGCCGAACTGATCGTCCAAAGCACCGTCCTCCTCGCCCGAGAGCACGCTCATCGCGCTGATACGCGAGATCAGCAGGCGATCCTCGGCGATGTCGGCGCGATCTGAGCCGATAGTAAGCGACGTAATCGCCGTGCGCCCGATGACCGCGCGCCCGCCATCCATCGTGCGAAGCCCCCAGATATCGTGTAGCACCGCAGGCTTGCCGTCCACCTGCCCTACGTAGAGCATCACGTGGCCGGGCATATACAGCAGGGTTTTATACGCCACGCCGTTTTTGCCGATGAGCTCAAGCTTTTCATCCGCGCTCATCCCCGCCAGCGAAAAACGCTCGCCGCGGCCCGATTGCGCCTTAGAATTTCGCGGCAGCCACAGCCCGAAATTTGCCAAAAAGTCTTTCGTCATAAGCGAGCAATCGCGAAGAAATTTATACCCGCCCCAGCCGTATTTCTGCCCGAGCAGGCTAGCGGCTACGATCTTTGAGTTCTGCTCATCAAGCGGCGCGGGCCAAAGCCTCGCATCCTCCGCGCTAACGAAATATCTTTTGCCGCCAAACTGCGTTAAAATTTCGCCGCTAAATACGCTCCGCACGCCGAGCGTGCCGCCAAGATCGCGCTTGCCGCTAAAATCATACGGCAGGATCGTGCCGGTGCGCGCCCTAAAAAGCTCCGCGCCGTTTACGTCATAGACGGCGGCGCCCTCGCGCAGGATCGTTATAAATTTAGAATTTGCGTAGATATCCGCCTGCTGTGGGCTGATGCGCTTTATCGCATCGCTTCTGATCCAGCTCCACACGCCGTCGTTGCGCACGAACGCCCAAGCGCCATCTCTGCTGTAATGCGATAGCAGCATCGGATAGCCCACGCCCACGGCGGAATTTGCGGCGTAATCAAACGGCTCGCCCTCCCCCGGCTCGCTCGGATCGCCGAAAATCGGCAGATCGCTTGGGATATTTCGCAGCAGCGCGTTTTTTACCGTTATAGCGGGCTCGGAGATCAGCCCGAACGCCTCTTCATTGGCGTTTGTGCGGATGCTTTGATAGATCGCGTCGTTATATATCCTGCCTGCGGCGTCAAAGTGGCGCCCCTTTGCGTAATTAAGCCCCCAAAACGTATCGATTTCCGCCTTCACGGGCACATCGTCAAACCAAATTTTAAAATAGCGGCTCTTAAACGCACTTCCGCTTATGTTTTGCACCGAAGCGGGAGCCGGTAGTCGCTCGCTGTTTTGAGCGTATTCGAGATCCAAAACAGCGGGATTTTCCGGGATAAACTTATGGATGGTTTTACCGCAACCTGCAAGAACTAAAGCTACGAAGATAAGAGATACTAGTCGTTTCAAACAAAATGCCTTTTAAAAAATTTTGGCTATAATTTTGCCAAAAAATAGGAAAAAACTTGATAAATTTCATCATCCAGAAGCTAAAAGATCGCAATATTTTCATCACGGGCGGCGCAGGCGTGGGCAAAAGCTACGTGATAAAAGAGCTCATCGAGGATTACCGCGCTCGCGGCAAGCTCGTCATCGTACTCGGCAGCACCGGCATCAGCGCCGTAGAGATCGGCGGCGTGACCGTGCATAGCTTCTTTCGCTTCGGCATTTGCAAAAACCACGAGGAGTTAAAAAGCTTCGATCGAAAACAAAGCGGCAAACTAAGCGAGCTGCGAAAAATTTTAGCCCTCGCGGATCTCATCGTGATCGATGAAATTTCGATGATCGGCGCCGAGCTTTTCGAGATGATCTATCTTAGAATTTCAAATTCTAAATTTAACGGACGGCTGCTCGTTACGGGCGATTTTTATCAGCTTCCGCCGGTGCGCAAAGAGGGCGAGAGTGCGCCGCGCGCGAGCCTATTTAGCGACTCGGATTACGCCTTTGGCTCGTACGCGTGGAAGCAGTGCGAGTTTTTTTACGTCGAGATGATAGGCTCCAAGCGCACCGCAGATGCGGCGCTATACCGCCTGCTTTGCGAGCTGCGGCTCGGCACCCCAAGCGAGCAGACGGCGGAGCTGATGCGATCTTTGCTCATCGATGCCGCGCGAGCTGAGCCGAACGCTACGATAATCTCGGGCCGAAACGCCGAAGTAGATGCGATAAATAGCGCCAGATTAGCCAAGCTTAGCGCACCGCAGAGCAGCTTTGAGGGCGTTTATGAAGCGCTACAAAGCGGCGTGAGCGAGCAGAAAATTCAAAAATGGATCGCCTTGCTAAATACGCCGCAAAGTCTGACGCTAAAAGAAGGCGCAAAGGTGCTGTTTACCGCAAACAAGAGCGGCGAGTTTTTTAACGGCGAGCAAGGCGTAGTCGAAAAGATCGAAAAAAGCTCCGGCGGCGAGATCGAAAGCGTAGTCGTAAAAAAGCCCTCGGGCATGTTAAGCCGCGTGGGGCTGCAAACATACGAACTAAGCGAGATCGCCGCAAGCGGCACGGATGCCGAGCAGGTCGTGCTGGCGCGGTATTATCAGTTCCCGCTCAAGCTCGCATATGCCATCACGATCCACAAATCCCAAGGCATGAGCATCCCGCAGCTCATCTGCGACATCGACAGGATCTTTGCCAAGGGGCAGCTCTACGTGGCGCTTTCGCGAGCGACGAGCCTTGCGGGGCTCGGGGTGATATATACGCGCGCGGAGCCTTTGTTGCGGTATTTGCAGCGCAACGCAAGCGCGGATGAAGCCGTAGTGAAATTTTATCAAGAGAACGAATTTTATAAAATTTCGGATCAAAAAATTTAAGGAAATGCATGCAACTAGAAAGAGCGATAGCGCTAAGTAGAGCCAAACAAAAAAAGTGTATTTGCAAGGTAGTGATGATCTATGCCAAGATAGTATTTTTGTATCTGTTCCCATTTATCGTGATGTTTGCGATCGATGCGGTATTTAAAACAGACGATGATACGGATTACAAGATGATCGAAGCTTATCTTGTCTACGCGGTGCTTTTGATTATTTATATTGCTTGCATTTACGACGGCATTGCAGACGCCGCTTATGAATATAAACTATTTTACAAAAAAGTTTTGGTGCGCACGGCGATCTCACAGGCGTATCCGCAGCTTACTTATTCGCCAGGCCGCGGCATAAGCGCGAAGGAATTCAGGCGAGCGGGAATCTTTGCAAACTCCGATTTTATCAGCGAAGATGAGATAAAAGGCGAATGGGATGGGGTAAAATTTAGCCTCAGCGAGGCGATTAGAATCAAAAAGAACTACGATCTAGGCATAGACAATACCTATGTGAAGCTAGCTTCGCTTGCGATGAGCTTATATGATGCGTATATGGATTTTAACGGCAGCGTGCTGATATGCGAATTCGGCAAGAGATTTTACGCCAAAACCATCTTAGCGAGCCGCGAGCTAAATACAAAAATTTTAGGCGAGAAGGAGCTAATGGACAACGTCGTTTTTAACAGCGAATTTCGCGTGTTTGCTGACGACAAGGTCGAAGCTCGCTATCTATTGACGCCTACGTTGATGGAGCGACTAAATGAGCTGAAGCGATACTATTATAAATTTAGCATCAGTGCGGCATTTATGGATAATAAATTTTACCTATTTCTAAACGGCGCGCCGAACCGCTTTGAAACAGAGCTATTTAGCATACCTCCAACTACTGGAACGACATATGCTCACCAATACGAACTGGCTGAAATCTTAGAATTAGTAAGCGAGCTGGGTCACATAACCGGGGAGCTAGAAAGCAAAATTTAATCAGCCCGCATAATTTAAATTTAACGGGCTAAATTTGACCGCCCTATTACAGTCCCGCTTCGGCTCTTAGCCGCGCGGCATACATCTCGCGCAGTCGCGGTACGTATTTGCCGACCGCACCGCCGCCGATCGCTCTGCCGTCAGCCTTTACGATCGGCAGCACCATCAGCGTTGCCGCGCTGATAAAGGCTTCATCGGCCTCATAAACCTCGCTCATTCCAAACGCCCGCTGTTGCACGCTAAGCCCCGCCTGCTCGGCAAGGCCTAGGATCACCTTGCGGCGGATGCCCGGCAGTATGTCGTTTGAAAGCGGCCGCGTGATAAGAACGTCATCTTTGATGATAAATGCGCTGGAGCTCGAACACTCGGTAACAAGCCCGTCCTCAATCAAAAAGCACTCATAAGCGCCCGCTTTGTGGGCCTCGTGCTTTAAGATACACTGGGCTAAAAGCGAGATCGATTTTATATCGCGCCTATGCCAGCGGATCTCGGGCAGGCTTACGATCTCGATCCCCTCTTTTGCGAGCGGATTATCAAAAATTTGCGTATGATAGACAAAGGCAAATACGCTGGGCTCTATGCCGCGGGCGTAATCAAAATCGCGCATCGCTGCGCCTCTTGTGATCTGAGTGTAGAAAGCGCCCTCTTTTACGCCGCCCTGCGCGATGAGCTCATATAAAATTTCTTCATATTTTTCGCGAGAATATGGAATTTTCAGCTCGATCTGCGCGGCGCTACGCTCAAAGCGCTCCCAAAAATCCGCTCTGTCGCAAATTTTAGAATTTACAACGGGTGCTACTTCATAAATGCCGTCTCCAAGCACGAAACCGCGATCAAAAGGGCTTATTGCGGCCTCTTTGGCTTTACAAAATTTGCCGTTAATATAAACTATCTCGTCGCCGCTCATTCCGCTGATTTCAAACATAATCGCTCCTTGAAATTTCGCGCTATTTTATCTTATAACAATTTAATTTAAGATATAATGCCGCAAAAATCGAAGGAGCTCCGATGGATAAATCAAATTTTAAAGATAGACTTTTAGATATTATGTTTCATGTATCGCATAAACCCGTGCTTTTCCGTGATCTACTCGAAGCCAACGCCGAGTTTAACGACGGGATGCTCGTCGATCCTTCGAAGCTAAATTTTAAATTTAACTACGGCAAATCCTACGTGATCTTCGCTTGCTTCGCATTCGTCTGCGTTATGTTTTTGATAACGCTGACGCACGCGATGTTTGAAAAGATCGACTTTCACTTCTCCATTTTATTTACGATCATAGCGACGTCGGCGGTTTTTATCGGCTTTGATTGCTTCAAAGCGTGGGCTAGAAAAAAGCTAACCCACGAGCTCATCAAACGCGCTTGGGCAAACCATTTCCTCTACTTCCCCTACGAAAAATACAGCCGCATAGTCGAAAATATCTACAACGAAGCGCTCAAAAACGACGTGCCTAGACGCGAGCTAGAACAATACGTGCTAAGCAAAATCGTAGAAGTTGGCGAAAAATAGTTTTAAAATACCGCAAAATTCTATAACACAAAACAGCATTTCAACCCAAGCAAATTTTAAAATCTTATTGCGAGATATGCGGCACGTAGGCAAGACATAAAAATTCCAGCTCGAAAAGCAAGCCGGTATAATGGATGAATTCCAAATTAAAATTCTATGCCGATACAGCAAAAACTGCGCCATAAATTACGATATATAAATTTTAATCAAAGCTTATACTTTCCTGCGCCACATTTCGCTACGGCTAAATTTCACTTCATAAAATTTATCTATCGTTTCTTAAATTCTAATCTCGTTCACTTACTGCCGATTTAGCAATCCGTATTATGTAATTGAAGTTATGTTTAACTATTTTAGGGTAAAATCACGCAATATCTAAGGGATAATATTAAATTTAAGAAAAGGATAGTTTATGAAACTACTTTTTTGCATTATTTTTGCACTTTGCAGCAGTGTTTTTGCGGGCAGTTTGGAGCAGATCAGATCTGCCGGAGTCGTTAAAATCGGTGTTCGTGATGGTAGGCCGCCTTTTAGTGATGAAAAAAGTGGTAATTTCGAAGGCTTTGAAATCAACCTTGCAGATGCTATAGCTAAGAGCATATTCGGTGATAAGCGCGGTAGAGTCGAGTTCGTCCCTTTAAATGCCAGCGATAGGATCTCTGCATTACA
Source organism: uncultured Campylobacter sp. (assembly GCF_938045205.1). Classification (GTDB taxonomy): domain Bacteria; phylum Campylobacterota; class Campylobacteria; order Campylobacterales; family Campylobacteraceae; genus Campylobacter_B. Next base: position 638 of record NZ_CALIMY010000012.1, on the reverse strand, counting down.
AAACGATAAGGTAGATCTTGCAGTCGCGACCATCACGATAACGCAAGATAGAAAAAGGCAAATCGACTTTTCTTATCCATATTTTTCGATGAGTTTGGGAGTTTTGACACGTAAAAGCGACGGCATCAAAAGTATAGACGATCTTTCAAACAAAAAGGTCCTAGTAGAGGGTAGCGGGACTACGGCAGAAAATTTTTTGTATAAAAATAAAATCCACAATCTAATCCATTGCTCCATTACTACCGAATGCTACGATATGCTTAAACAAGGCAAAGCCGATGCTTACGTTAACGATAATCTCATCGTGCTAGCTTATTCCATTATCGACGACAATTTAGAAGTAGCAATCCAAAATCTAGGCAATCCGGAATTCTTAGGCATCGGAGTGCGCAAAGGCAATACCGAACTGCTTGATCTGATAAATAAAGAGCTTGTTACACTTAGCAAGCAGGGCTTTTTCGAACGTTCTTATGATGAAACTTTCAAGCCATTTTATCAAGGCGCTGCAGATAAAAAATATTTCTTACTAGATGGGCTCTATGCTATATTTTAGGACGAAATTTAGCAGTGTTTTATCTAACGGCTTCGACTAAAACGTCATTTATGATAAGTGGATAATATGCGAAATCCAATTTTAA
>NZ_CALIMY010000011.1 GCF_938045205.1 uncultured Campylobacter sp. | reverse complement strand
CGCTTAAAAGCTATGTGGAAGCAAAATCGCGCAAATTGTGAGGGGGTATAGAAAATGAGAGTGGGAAATTTTTGCGCTTATTTTTGAAAGTTCCTAAGATAGGCGATTTAAAAAGCTTCACTCTCAGTTGTAATGCAAGAATTTTGCGGCGGTAAAAATCCCAACGATCCCAAAATGCCAATTTCATCCCAAAATAAGCGAAATTTTAAACGCTTTTATAAGAGATCAAGCCCAATTAACGAATATTTAAATACATTCTGAAATCATAGAAAATTTAGCTCAAATATATCATAAATCATTTTAGGCTGTATTTTGTTTTAGCGAGAATTTATATGATTAAGACACATAAAAATCAAAAATATGTGTCTTAATAAAGCTTAAAGTGTCTTAATCATCATCAAAATACCTCATTCTAAGCTTTACGATTAAGACACATACAAAAAAACAACACAAAGACAACCACAAACTTAAAAATTCGTTTCTTGATTAAGACACATATTAAGGTTATTTTTATATTTTAAAATATTTTTACATTGATATTAAATTTGCACTGAACCTTGCCCACTATTTTTAGCTGATCTATTTCTGCCCCCTTTAAAACAATGTCTTGATAAAAGCTATTTAACGATGTTAGTTTTATTTCTTTGTGTATATTATCTCTTAAAAATTTTTTCATATATGCATCTCCGCCGATATTTGCTATGACGATATCGCCATTTTTTACCTCTGCGTCCAAATCAACCACTACAGCGTCGCCATCTTGGGCGAATGGCTCCATACTATCTCCATAAACTTTGATTACATCGTAATTTTTAAGAGGTATTTTTAACACTTGCTCCATGAAATCTCTACCGATAGGGATTATAGAGTAATTTTGCGTGTCGTTGTTTGAGCCATAACCAGCACTCGCCGTTACATCTTCGAAATATCTTAAATAGGCGTGGTCGTTATATGGTTTATTAACCTTGTTGGCGCTCAAATTAGCAAATTTTAATTTTGCCGTTGAGGTTATTCCTTTTGAGCGCCATGTAGCAGCCGTATTCCTAGAGTATCCGAGCCTTTCCGCCACATCTTCGAGGCTGTCAACTTTAAAAAATTTTTTCATATTTTCAAATATAATTTTATCCCTTTGAGTGCCCATTTCTGCCCTTTCGATTAAAAATTTTATTTTATAAGGTATTTTAACCTTGACAATAAGGTAAAAATACTATATAATACTTTCAAATCTTTGAAAAAGAATTATACCCCATTCGGGATTAAAACTTTCAAAGGTTTGTAAAAAAGTCTTAGATTTCTATTTTTAACAATAAAAATCTAGATGGAAGGAGTTGCCAGGTGATAAGGGATTATTTTAAAAATAACTGCATAAGCATTAGGCAGTGGGCGAAAAAGCATAATCTAAGCGAGCGTACTACCTATATGGTAATCAACGGCGAAGTGCTCGGAAATAAGAATTTTAAGACGTCGAAAAAGGTATTCGAAGCGCTTTTGAGCGAGGGCATAATCAAACAGATGCCTGTAGGATTTATCAAAAAACAAGACGAAGAAGCGGATAAAAAGGCTAGTTGATGTTGTATGTCGAGACTACGGCGGCAGCTAAGATTTTTAGCGTCTCTTCGAGCGCATTAAAGGAAGCTTCGCGTCGCCACTCCCTCAAATACCCATTCATCCGCCTTCAAAACGTCGGCGCTAGAAGCCGCGGCGGGGTAAAGCTGCTTTTTGAGGTCGGCATCGCAGATATTGACGCTGCTATCAAGCGCGAAAAAATCGACAAAAATATAAACGTATGGCTAAGCGATACCGCTTCTGAAAACGGAGTAAAACAGATGAAATTTAGCGACATAAAAAGCAATCACGGCGCACAAGATGTAAGAGAGCAAAAAAGCGGAACGGACGAGCCGGGCGGTTCAAGCTATGCGATGCTAAGCCCTGCAGATAAAAGCAAGGCAAGCGAGAAGATTAAAATTCTCAAAGAGTGGGAAGAGGCGAAGAAGAGCAACGTGCCCTCTAAAAAGTTTTGCGAAAGCTTCGGTGTGAGCGAAGCAAACCTTTTTAGATGGCAAAGAGCGTATAAGGCAGGCGGCGCGGTCGCTTTGGTAGATAATCGCGGTAAACACAGAAAGAGCGAAAGCAAGCTTGAGCCGTGGATGAGCGAGTTCGTGCTTGATAAATTTCGCGCTTACGGCGCGGGCGGTCTAAATGTCGCTCAGCTTTGGCGAGATCTACATAAAGAATATTTTAGCCGTCGCGGTGAGCCGCAAAATTATCCTAAATTTTTATGCGGTACCATAAAGCCGCTCTTTGATGCGGGCGTCGTAAAAAGGTATTTGGATAATTATTACGCCGACCCCGCCAATCGGCTCGAATACGTGATGATAACCAAGGGCGAAGATAAGGCAAAAAGCTATATGCAGCCTGCCATGGGAGATCAAGGCGAGATCATCACGCGCAGAAATCAATGCTGGCAGATAGATAGCTCGCCGCTTGACGTGATGGTGCGCGACGGCGAAAAAGGCGAAGCAATACGTGCAAACGTGCTAAGTATAGTCGATGTTTATAGCGGTCGCTGCGTAGCGAGTATCGAGCGAAAATCAAACGCTTTAGGGCTAATTCGGTTGATGTGGAAAGCTCTAAGCAAATTTGGAAAGCCGGACTTTATCAAGGGTGATAACGGCAAGGATTATCTAAGCGATCAATTTCAGCACCTATTAAACGGGCTAGGGATCGATTACGACAGAGCTATCGCATACAGCGGCGACGAGAAGGGATTTGTGGAAAGACATTTCGGCACGCTCCAGCACGGCGGGATTTCACAAACGCCGGGCTATATCGGATTTAATCTCGCAATGCGCGAGGCGGTAGAGCAGCGTACGCCTAAAAAAGAAAGGCACGCCAAAGATGAAAACGGACTACCTAAAAAGACGAATTTAAAATACTTGCTAACCCTGCAGCAGGTGCGGGATAGATTTGAAACCGAAGTATTAAGCTGGGATCTAATGAGTGTGGGCAGAAAGAGAAACAGCCCGATAAATAGATGGAATGCCGACGATACACCGCTAAAGGGCGTTAGGCTCGATGAGTTTATGCTTCATGCGGGCGGTCTTGTGTCCCGAGTGGTAAGCAAAAAAGGCATTAATTACGAGGCGATGCAATTTGTCAGCCAATTTTTGCCGAGCGTAGGCACGGAAGTATTCATAAGCGAAAATATCGATGACGTAAGCAGCGTGTTTGTATTTGATAGGGATGGAAATTTCATCTGTGAAGCAAGAGATAAAAACATTTGCCCGATGAGCGCCGAGATGTATAAGATGGTCAAAAAGGTCTTTAAGGATGAGATGAAGGCTATTCGATCTGTCATCAAGCGAGCAGAATTCAGCGAGTTTACGAGACTAAACGTCGATTATGACCTCGAGGTAATGCTTGCGGCGCATAAAGAAGCTCTAAAGCCTGAAAATTTTGTTTATGAAGATAACGACCAGGTAAAAGCCGTAAAGGAAACGATTAAAACCCAAAAAGAGATAAACGAAATCAGCGCCAAAGCGTTTAATTATGAGAGTTTAGAAGTGAGTGTAGCGAAACAGAGGGCTAAATTTAGCCTCGATGACGCCATAGAGATGGCGAGCGGTGAATAAGCTTTTCAAAAAGCATTTTAAAAGTGCTTTTTAAAGGGCTTTAAACGGATTTTAAAGACTTTGAATTTTAAAAGAAAGGAATGAACATGAAGCTGGCACACGAAATCGTGGCGTTCATAAAAGCGAACGAAAAAAGCGGTATGAGCCAAAACAAATTCGCAAAGCTTTTGGGGATTAATCCCGCATATATTTCGGGATATATCAAGGAGGGATCCTCCTACAAATATGCACACAAAGTAGAAGGACCCGCAAAAAACTACATTGATAATTTTATCAAAAAAATCGATGTAACGCAAGATGAGCTGCCTTTCATCAAAACCCGCGATGCGAAAAGCATCCATGCAGTCATCAACTGGGCGGTAAAAGATCGCGATATGGCAATGATTAGCGGCGCGGCAGGCAGCGGAAAGACGAGGGCTATTAAAGAATATGTTCGCACGCATCCGGATAGCATCCTCATTGAAGCTACGATCAACACGTCTGCAAAAAGCCTTTTTAAAATTTTAACGGCTGAGCTCGGATTGGAGAGCAAGGGGTGCATCGACGATCTGATCCGTCGTAGTGCGGCCGAGCTGAAAAAGCTCAGTAAAACGATCATCATAGACGAGGCGGAGCACCTTCCGTATCGTGCACTGGAGAGCCTGCGAAGAATGCACGATTTTAGCCGCGCGCCGCTAGTGCTTGTCGGCACAAACAAATTGCAGCTAAATTTGACCTCTTCGCGAAGCGGCGACGCCTTAGAGCAACTCAGTTCGCGCGTCGGCAATAAATGGATCTTGGGTGGTCTCAGCTATCTAAACGATGATAATCAGATCATATCCGATGATCTCAAAGAGGTTTGCAAAAGCTTCGGCGTAGAAGATAAGGACTGCGTAGGGCTGATACAAAGGCTTGCAAAGGGAAATTTCAGAAAGACCGAGAAGCTTTTAAGGCGTTCGAGAATGCTTTGTGAATACGGCGGCGGCACGATAAATGAAGACGTAGTAAAAGAAGCTACGAAGATGCTTTTGTTGTAATAGTTGTAACGGTTGTAAGGAGATAAAAATGAAAATTTCAAAAGATACAAATATGAAAATGAGCGATCTAAAAGCTTGCAAAGACGAGATCATAATCGCGCACTCATTCATTCTATTTCGCACCCCGCGGGGCTGGATTACAAAGAGAAGACACCGCGAGAGCATAGCGGTACCGATCCCGTACTTCCGCCGCGGATTCGGGACGATCTGGAGCTAGGCGACTTTGATTTTAAATGGCGCCCCGTGCGGGCGTCTTATAAAGTCAAATAAAGGAGCGGATATGAAATTTCCTAAAGAACTTGAAACAAAACGCACCAAGTGCATCGTCTATACTCGCGTGATGGGCTACCTGCGCCCGGTCGAGAGCTTTAACATCGGTAAAGTGGGCGAGCATAAGCAGCGCGTGCTATTTGAAGAGAAGAAAGATGGTAGCCGCACTAAGTAGGCGCGAAAGCGCAAGAGAGCTAAGAGATGATGCCGAGACGAGCTATAAAGAGCTTGCGGCGATATTCGGCATCAGCGTCCAACGGGTAGCGATGATCGAGCGAGCCGCCCTTGCGAAGCTGCGCCATCCTAAAAACCGCAAGGCGTGGATAGCGATATTTGAGACTATCGCAGAGATAGAAAAATGCAGAGCTCAAAGGCTCGGCAGCGGTTGGACGTTAAAGGGGACAAAAAGTTGAAGCTAAAAGATCTAATCAATTTAAGCGCGCAGGATTACAGCGCCGCAGCTCTGCGTGAATTATACGCAAAGATGAGCGCCGCCGTG
>NZ_CALIMY010000010.1 GCF_938045205.1 uncultured Campylobacter sp. | reverse complement strand
TTAAAGGCGCTCATCTTTTCTTTTTGGATACCGGCGCTCAGGCTCAACGTAACCTCGCCCGAAACGTCTTTTAAAAACTCTACTATCCCGCTATTTTCGTGATACTTGTAGTCCTCATCCTTTTTTGGAGCGGTGCCGCCTCCGCCTACGGTGGCACTAAGATTGCCACCTACGGCTCCTAGATCGACGATTTCGCCCACTTTGGCGTCGGTAATTTTAACGTTAGCCGTCTTGCCGCTTTGCGACGTTTCGCCAAAATAGGCTCTGGCTAAATTTCATCACTTTTAAAGCTCATACTCGCACTTTGGCTTTTTACGATAGTCTTATCTATCGCCTGCGTTGCCCCCTCAGTGTTGGTATGCTCTAGCTTCTCAAGCTCGGTCTTTATGCTTACGTCGGAACTTAGTCCGAAATATTCAAATCTACCCGTAGGCTTACCCTCTTTATAGACGTCGATATAGAGTTTACCGCCGCCGAGGGTTACGTAATCGCTACTGCTAGCCATATTTTCTCCTTTGTTCTAAATTTGATTCAGCTCGCTTTTGCGCTGCCCGCTCTTGATTATCCCGCCGCTGCCGTCATCATTTTTTATCGCTGCCGCTTCTCTTAGGGCTTCGTTTGCCAGTATCTGATCCAGCTGCGTCGGCTCTATTTTCAGTAGTAGCTTGAGTCGAAACATCGCCAGATCCATTAGCGAGGGTTTCGGAATCGCCTTTTTCTTGCTCAGCGCTCTGGCTTCCTCCATCGCTTGCTTCGCTAGAGCCTCGCTCACTTCCGCCTTGTTGAATAGACTCTGTCTCGCTCTGCTTAGAAATTCCTCGTCCATCTTCTAAAAAATCCTCCGCACAATAATGCATATTATCTCCTTTTTTTTGATTTCTCGGGCGAGCCAAGCCCGCCCTGCGACGGGGAGCGCAGGCGCTCCCTCGACCCACCTAAAGTTTCATAAATTTTGCTTCGCAAAATTTTAAAATTTTCAGCGGTTTTGCCTGTAAATTAGTCCCGTCCATTGGCGCTCAAACTTACTTGCCAGTGGACATATAGGCAAGTTGCCATAACGCGTATCCTGCATTCATAAAGCTTTTGCAGCCAAATAGTGCAGCGTCTTTCATAAATTTATGGTCGTCGCTGCTCTCAAAGACGCCATCTTTCGCAACTTGAAGCACGAAAGGGCGCACCGGTTTGCCTAGATCCATCAAATACCACTCAGTGCCCGCGATCTCTGGCAAAACGAGCAAACTATAACGCTTAAAAGTAGGGTTTGTTTCGCCTGCGGTTAAATGCTCCTTATTTACCGCAGTAATCGCCGCGGCAAGGTTTTTAGGACCGCAGATTAGATGCGTCGGACTTACGCCCAGGGCTTGCCCGGTGTCGCCTTTAATGCTGATCATATAGGCTTCCGCAGCTAAAAGATGCGCCGTATCCAGCGCGCCGGTGCCGCTATTTGCATAGGTATCACTACCAGATGCATGGTCGGCGGCAAAAAACGCCTTGCCGTCGTAGCATTTGCCCTTTGTGGAGTCGGCCGCATTGGCTAGAATTTTCGCCACTAGCGCGCCGCCAAATTTTTTCGCATTGAACGCCATCTGTTCGATCGCAGGTTTATAGAGCCCGACTTTGTCATATTCAAGATGAGTATTTGGCACCGTAACGCTAGCCTCGAAAGGCTGATTTTCTAGCGCATAGCCATAATCCTTGAACTTTTTGATATCTCTATCGCCGACCCACTCTTTCATCATCGGAAAGTTACCCAGCCAAACATATTTCTCGCTTAGATCGTTGCTGTCTATGCGCATAGCAAGAACATCCGCCTCGCTTTTGGTATCGTTGAAGGTCTTTTGAAAGACCGCCTTAAAGCCGATCGATGTCTCTTCAAAATTTGCCATTATTTAATCCCCTTTGCATATTCCTCTTCGCTAAGCCCTAAAAGAGAGGCCACCTTTTTCTGCTCGTCGCTTAGGGAGGACGCGCTATTTTTTTGAAGCTCCTTTTTGCCGAAAAACGCGCCCAAAAGGGAGCTAAGCTTTTGCACCTGTCCGTCTAGCGCCGCAATCTTTTCCACCATTGCGTTACTTTCTTTTGCATTCGCTTCGCTTTCTGCGGCATCGTCTTGCTTTGCGTTTACAGCCTCTGCTTTGTTGCTAGCGGCAAAATTTGCGCTAAGCTCCTCTATTTGCTTGCCTAGGGCGTCTATTTTTGCCGAAAGCTCCGAAATTTCTTTATCCATCTCTTCCTCTCCTTTTGAGTTGATTGCATTATTTAGCAAATTTGGGCGATTTACGAGCCCTACGCTATCAAGCCCGATCACCCGTCTATTCTCTCCCATATCAAAAACGGGGCTTAGGTATCGATACGCCCGCGAGCCGATAAGCTCCTCACCCGTTTTATTTAGGCTTAGGCTAGCGTAAATCCCGCCATCTCTAAGCTCGAAACTATCCTTATCAAACCACCCTAAAGCCGCGCCAAAGCTGTGGTTTTCATCAAGGGCGATATCAAGGGCGTTTTTTTCTATGGAGGCTATCAGTGCGGCGCCGTCAATCCGAAACGCGCGCCCGTCAAGACCTATCACTTCGCCGACCGGCGAAACCTTTACCTTTTCGTCCTGCTTAAAATTTAGCTCTAAAACGCTATTTATGCCTTGTCTCATACTGCCTCCGTCTCGAAATTTGGCGGTATTATACGGACAAACGCCGTTAAAATCACTCTATTTAGGGGCTATCAAGAGTGAA
>NZ_CALIMY010000009.1 GCF_938045205.1 uncultured Campylobacter sp. | reverse complement strand
GGGCTTTATTCGCATCTGGGGCTTTTGTATCTAAGCGCGGGTAACGGCGCGAGGGCGAGAGAGAACTTTGAAAAAGAAGCTCAGGCTTTCCCTGAATCAAAGCCGTTTTTGACCTTCGTTACAAACCCCGCCGCGCTTAAAAAAGCGGAGGCTGCGGCCAAGTCCGGCGCTGATAAAGCTCAAGGATCAAGCGGACGCGAAGCCACCAAAGCGGTCTCTGCGAAGCAAGGCAAAGCTGCCGCGAAGCAGGGCGGCAAAACGAATAAAAAGGCTAAAAAATGAAAAATAAAGCTCAAATAGCGATTTTTAGCGTATTCGTGGCGCTGTTTTTTAACGCGTGCGCTCTAAGCGAGCCTGAAATTTACGATTACTCGGCGCTTCAGCAGGCTAAGCCGCGATCGATTTTGGTGCTGATGCCGAGCAACGAAACTACCGAAGTGGATGCAGGCGCTGCCGTGCTTGCTCATGCGATCTATCCGCTAAGCGAAGCGGGGTATTATGTATTTTCGCCCGCGCTCGTGCATGAGACCTTCAAAAATAACGGAATTTACGAAGCGAGCGAGATCCAAAACGTCTCCGCGCACAAGCTAAGGCAAATTTTCGGCGCAGATGCCGTGCTATACATGGACGTCGTCAAATATGGCACTTCGTATATGCTGCTAAATAGCGTAAGCGTCGTGGCGGTCAATGCCAAGCTCGTGGATCTGCGAAGCGGCGCGACGCTCTGGGAGGGCTCGGCGCAGGTAAGCGACGACTCAAGCAGAGGTAGTAGCGATCTTGTAGGCATGCTGATCTCCGCGGTCGTCAAGCAGATCGGCGATACCGTCTCTGACGCGGGATACAAGCTCTCTGCGAGCGCAGATGTGATGCTGCTGGGCCAAAACTGCAACAACTGCTTGCTTTACGGCCCGTATTCGCCGCACTATGGCCAGGATAGGCAGCTTGGCGGCGGCAAATAATTTTAAAAAGGACGAAAATGAAACTGGCCGAGGCGCTGATACTGCGCGCTGATATACAAAAACGCATTGAGCAGCTAAAATCAAGGCTCGCGGACAACGCGAAGGTGCAAGAGGGCGATAAACCCAGCGAAGAGCCAAAGGCGCTATTAGCCGAGCTAGACGCGCTTACAGGCGAGCTTGAGCGGCTAATCGTTCGGATAAATTTAACCAACTGCACCGCAAAAGCGGACGGCAAGAGCCTAACCGAGCTAATCGCCAAGCGCGACGTACTCACGCTAAAAGCGGGCGCGCTGCGGGCTTCCGCGCAAGCTTCCGCGCAAAAAGTGGAAATTTATTCGCGTAGCGAGATTAAAATTTTAAGCACGGTCGACGTCGCGGCGCTGCAAAAGCAAGCGGACGAGATGGCCAAGCAGATCAGGCAGCTTGATACGACGCTGCAAGGCGCGAACTGGCAGACCGAGCTGACCAACTAAAGCGTCAAATTTAGCGGCGAAATTTGAAAGAATTTCGCGAAAATTAAAATTTCGGGTAAGTATCGCAAGAGGCGAGTACGAAACTCACCTGTGAAGCAGGTTTATGGCAGCGCTCGCGGAAACGGGCGCACCCCTTTTACGATTTATTTTCAGTAAATTTACAAGGGCAATGTAACTACGCAATGTAACTACCGCGTACTGATCTAGCGATACCGAGGGCGGGAACGGGGAAATTTGAAACGAAATTTTGATTTTAACGGCGCGGCTTGCGGGCTCACGGCAAAATTTGGCGGCGATTTGGATGGGTTTGACGCTCAAATTTTGCGTTAAATTAAGGCGCGCTTACGTTTTGCATTTTGACCGCTGAATGTCAAATTTTACAAAAAATCATAAAATTTAGCCAAATTTAAAGGATGAAATTTGAAATTTAAAACCCTTGCATTAGCGGTCGCGTTTTGCTTTGCGACAGGCGTAAATGCGGAGCTCGCGACAGAAGCGAATTCCATAAATTTTAAAGAAACGAGCGGCGCGGAACAAAATCTCGCGGACGCAAAAGACGCCAAATTTCAAAACGCGCATTTTAAAAACGCAGATACCGCGGCGCACAGCACAAACTCATCGCAAAAAGTAACCCTCATCGACGAAGCGAAAAATTTCTACCGCGTGGACGAGCTGCTGTTTCGCAGCGCTCAGCTTGACGGAAGCTACGCCGCAAAGCTGCACGAGCTTGGCATAAAAAGCATCGTAAATCTGCGCCATTTTAGCAGAGGCGGCGACAAAAGGGCGTTGGGAGATCAATTTTGGCTCCCGAACAAGCCGCTTCAAAGCTGGGAGATAAAGCCCGCGCAGATCGCGGACGTCTTGCGCACCATTCGCGAGCGCCAAAAGGAGGGCGCCGTGCTCGTGCACTGCTATCACGGAGCCGATCGCACGGGGCTTGTGGTGGCGATGTACCGCGTGATCTATCAAGGTTGGAGCCTGGATGCCGCGCGCAGCGAGATGATAGACGGCGGATACGGCTTTCACTCGATGTGGCAGGATATCGCGGGCTTTTTGACGCCGCAAAACGAAGCGCTCGTAAGAGCCGAGCTTGGAATTTAGACGAAATTCTATTTTCCCGTCCGCTCGCTCAAACGGCGGCGAAATTTACAAATTTAACGTTGTTTCAAAAATCTAAATTTGATAGCGGCGCCACATTGGTGAGTTTGGTTTTGAACGCGCTAAATTTAAAAACGGCAAAATAGAGCTTATAACGAAATTTTAGAATACGGGCTATATTTTCCTAGTGCGAACTCGGGATACACCAAAATAGGGGCGAAAAACGAGCTGCAAAGACGCGCGGAATTTGAGCAAAAATTTGAGGCATGTAAGCAAAAGACGCGGGAAATTTTAAATTTATAGGTATCGCTAAAATTTTACTCTTTGCGGCGAGCTAAATTTAAAACCGTAAATTTTTACAAAAAAACAAAGGGACCTTAAAATAGTAAAATTTAAGTCGTAAAATTTTACGCATTTTTCTACTGAAAATTCTCATACTCTTTTTCAAATATGCGTTCACGCCGCCGCGCGTGTATCACAACCAAAATCGGCTAAATTTTAAGAGCCCGATTTGCGCTTGCGGCGACTGAGCGCGTTAAACGTCCGCAAATATCAGACAAAATATCCGTAAATTTAGCCGAAATAAAGTAAAATTTGAAGGATAAATTCAGCAAAAGGAGCGATTGTGGAAAATTTATTACTAGCGCAGCTGCGCGAGGCGCTACCGCAGGGCATGCGCGTGCCAAGCGAGCTTGAGTCGCTTTATGCGTGGATCGAGGCGAATGGCTTTTATGACGACGCAGGCGGGTGCAGACGCGGCTATCTCTACCCGCAGGATCGGCTGCAGCAGAGCTGGAGCGACGATGAGCGCGAGGGCGGCACGGACATCGTATTTTTCACGGATGAGCCGAAAAATCGCGACGAGGAGCTAGGGTATTGGTTTTACGGCGAGGATCGCGAGCTTGCCGCGGAGATCAAGCAGAGGCTTTGCGTGTTCGCAGGCAGCGGCTCGGAGGGCTCGATGTGCGCGCTGTGGCTGGACGATGCGGGCGAGACGAAGATCGTGCATATGGGCTCCGGCTCGGGTTCGACCATGACCTGCGTTTTGGCTCATAGCGGGCTAGATTTTTTGCGATTGCTCGCGATCGGTTACGATGAGATCTGCTGGGATGAGGATTTTAGCGCGCCGCCAAACAGCGAGGAGGACGATTTTTTCGTGCATCCAAACGTAAAATTTCAGAAGTGGCTCAAGGACGCGTTTAAAACGACGATCCCGCAAACTGCGCTTGAACTCGTCACGCCCGCGCATATGGACGACGAGAAGCCGAGCGACGAGTTTTTGATCTGGGTAAATCACGTCGCAGAGTAAAATTTAAAGCGGCTTTTGCGACTCTTGATGAAGCGTTGTGGGCTTTATTTTCGCAAGAAACCTTGAAATTTAAGCTTTTGCTGACTAATTTAAAGAGCGTAAATTTAATGGATATCTTTTGATTAAAATTTGGCGGCGGTATCCATATATAAAAGCATTAATCATCTATTACTACTTCTACTGCTCTTAAAATTTTTAATAAATTTGCTCGATAGAATTTAACTCTTTTACAATGTAACGGAGAAATTTCGTAGTGATCTGAAATACGGGTGCGATGTAAGTTGCTATGTCTTTAGGAATCCAAATAAAATTTAGCTAAATTCCGCGTGGATGAGCTGATGATATATCAAACACATGGAGGTTCTGTCGGTTTAGCAAAGAACTATTGAGACTAAATTCTAAAGCAGAAAAAACAAGGCTAAAAGCTTTTCGGTAGTTTTGGCGATAGGTTGTATTTAAATGTCGTATCAGAGAAAATTGCAATGGCAGCGTGTGCAGGCAGCGCGCGCAGAGCAAAAAATGGTGCGCATCAGTATCGGCGTAGCGTTTTTAGGCTTCGTATGAAAGATCGCATCCAAACGATCCTGCTGTCAAATATCCGCATAAATTACGGCGGATTTTTATCAAGGGCATGAGGGGGGCGAGCTACAGGCATATCCAGCAAATACGTCTTTGCAGCTAGCTGCATGCGGGCATTTAAAAGACGAAAAGTAAAAGCGAACAAGTTAAAATCTGAAAGTATTAATAGCCGCGCAATAGGCAAATTGCGCTCAGTGGCGAAGTGAGCGCAAACTTTTGGCAGCTTTAAGCTATTTGCACGCGCGCAGGGTGGCAGGCGCTACTTTACTTTAAATCTCTTTTTGGATCTTGGGTTTTACACGCGCAGAGTAGCAAGCGCTAAGCAGCTCGGCGCGGAGGTATCTTATTTTGCACCACTTTCGCAGTAGCTCTCTTTTATACCTGCCAGCTGACACGCTTTCTAGCAATATGATTAATGCTGTTTTAGCATTGATGAGGATGAGCTTGGTGAGTGCAATACAAGCCCGGTAGCGTATAGTGAACGCACGACTTTACGAGTTTAATATAATTTTAACGGAGAGTTTGAAGCAGTAGCTACGACGGGGCATGCATAGTTTTTTAGCGCCTTGTGGAAATTTAAGACGAGTATTATTGCGAGCGGGTGCAAATTTTTAGGTAAAATTCTACGCTCATTGATTTTATATGGCTGCACTAAAGCATGCTTCATACAGAAAAATTTCGTATAAATTTTTAACGTAAACTTTGCCCATTTAGGGGGAGAGGAGAAGGGAATAAAATTTTACGATCAAAAGGGTGGGGGATTATTCAGCAGGCTGCGTGTGCAACGCAAAAATAGCGATCCAAGAAGCGTGCCAAGCAGTACGGATGAAACGAGACGATCTTCATCCGCCACTTTTTAAAATAAAATTTCGCGACTAAAATGCGATTTTGCCTTTGTAAATTTTAAAATTTTGCTAAAAATTCTTCGTATTTTTCTGCACTTTTTGTGATATATTCGCTATCTGGATGAAATGAAAATCCATAGCCAAAGTGGCACGGCAGCAGTTTAGCACCCGTAAAATTCATCGCGCATTTAAAAGGCGTGATAACTTCTTCTATGCCAAATCCGATCGTGCCGTCTTTTTTATAATTGTTTTGCTCGTCGCCTATAGTGATCGCTAGGGCGAATTCTTTGCCTTTCAGCCTGCCGCCGGTGCTGCCGTAAGCCCAGCCGTAGGCAAATACATCGTCGAACCATTGCTTTAAAAGCGGCGGATAGCTGTACCAATAAAGTGGAAACTGAATGATAATTTTATCGTGGCTTAAAAGTAACTCCTGCTCGCGCGCAACATCGATTTTGCCGTTCGGATAAGCAGCGTAAATTTCGTGAATATCAAATTTATCCGCTTGCTTTTTGGCTACCTCGCGCCACGCCTTGTTTGCGTGTGAACTTGCCATATCTGGATGAGCGATGATGATGAGGTTTTTCATATTTTATCCTTGTTTTAAATTTCTTACATTATATGTTTTTTTGGCTGAAATTTTGATTTACTATTCAGATACTTATATTATGAAGGATCTAAAATTTATATACGAAATGCGATAAGCTTTGTAATCGTAAAATTTTATCAGAATTAAATTTTTTACATAAATTTTATCTGCGAGATTTCATTTAAATTTATAAGTAGATTTTGACCTTAGCCATATTGGAGTGACAATAGGGATAAAATTTGGTCTATGCGAGACTTTACTTATCAACAAAATTTAAGTTTAAGTAGATACTCTGGATGGGATATTTGCGTCATTGCTTTTAGGTAAATTTCAATATTAGTGTTTAAGTCTTAAGCGAATTAATAAAGCCGAGAGCGAGTCTCGGCTAAATTTTACAATAAAATCGGTGCTATTAGAAAGCCGAGCGCTACTGAAAACGCTATAGCTAAAACACCTGGTAGGAAAAAGGAGTGGTTGAATATATATTTACCTATCCTAGTAGTTCCGGTATCATCCATCTGAACAGCTCCAAGTAAGGTCGGATACGTAGGAAGCACGAATAGTGCGGAAACTGCAGCGAACGATGCGACTAAGATATATGCGTCTCCGTTATTTGTAGCAGTTAGTCCAAGCGCAGCAATAACCGTAGGTATAAGCGCTTTTGCAGTAGCGGCTTGAGAGTAAAGAAGCATACTCGCAAAAAATAACGCTATAGCTAGCATAAATGGATAGTCTTTGACAAAATCACCAGCAAAATTTTTGATAGCATCGGTATGATTTACCACAAAAGTATCACCTAGCCACGCTACGCCGAGTACGCATACGCACGCCGTCATACCACTTTTAAACGTGGCGGTATTAAATAGCTTATCGACTTTGACGCCACAACTTACCGTTATTAGAGTAGCGATGACTAACATGAAACTCATAATAGCGTTATCTCTAGTTAGCACTAATACTTTAGTAGGTTTATCGGTATTTTCTACGTATTTTACATTGGTAGTTGAGTCGGTTTTGACTTTTATGTTTTTTGCGACTAGTTCGTTAAATTTATCGGGATCTTTGCTTTCATAGATTTTTTCGTAGCCTGTCACGTAACTTGGTTTTATCCAGCCTACATTTTTGCTAATAGCCGTAGCGTATAAAACGACGGCGATAACACCGATCAAAAATATCAATACCGATCTTTTGGCTCCTGCAGGAAGTTCTTTATTTTCTTCCGTTTTAACCTCTTTTATCAAGCCCTCTTTAAGCCTTCTTTGATATTCTGGGTCGCTACTTAGATCGAGATTATAAAATAAATTTATAACAAGAGCCGTAAGCATACAACCGATAAAGGTCGTAGGTATCCAAATAGCAAGTAATAATGGATAGCTAATGCCTAATCCGCCTAAAGCATGCTCGCCTGCCATAAATACAACCGCCGCTGAAACGGGGCTAGCAGTAATGGCTATCTGGCTAGCGACGACGGCTATACTAAGAGGTGCACTAGGCTTAATATTTTGAGTCTTTGCTACCTCTGTAATGACAGGTATCATAGAAAACGCCGTATGTCCCGTCCCTGCAAATACCGTAAGCAAATATGTAACTATCGGAGCTAAGAAATTTATATATTTTGGGTGTTTTCTTAGTATTCCTTCGGCTATTTGTACCAAATAATCGAGTCCTCCTGCTACTTGCATAGCCGTAATAGCGGCGATAACAGACATAATGATTAAAATGACGTCCCATGGTATACTGCCTGCTTTTAGACCAAGCCCCAACGTAAGAATGACGACGCCAAGACCGCCTGCATAGCCTATAGCCATACCACCTAGTCTAACACCCAAAAATATCGCACCGAAGAGTACGATCAATTGCAATATCAATGAAATGTCCATTGCAAAACTCCTTATAAAGTAATTTTTTTAACGGCGCGCAGAATTCTAAAGATTTCAGCAGGTAAAATCCGAATTATCTTTATAATTCAGTGGTCGGAATTCTATGCGGAATTTTATCCTAAAATTTCGCAAGTGGAATTTTACTCCACGGAAGCTAAATCTAACTTGATGAAATTCTGCATCTACGGAATTCTGCACGATCAATCTTATCTATTTAGAATTCTACTTTGCGGAATTTCGCCTATTAAATTAACCGACGAAATTCCGCGCCGCACCTAGTTTGGAACTATTTTTTGCTCATATGTGGGTTGAGCATAGATTTAGGCTCTAGGATCTTATCGATCTCCTCTTTTTTCAAATATCCGCGCTCTAGGCAGATTTCACCGACGGATTTTCCGGTCTGAAGTGCCTCTTTGGCGATACTTGCGGATTTTTCGTAACCGATGTAAGGATTAAACGCTGTAACGATACCGACGGAATTTAACACCGATTTTAGGCAAGCTTCAGGGTTTGCTTTTAGATGTTTGATAGCTTTTTCGGCTAGCGTATTCATCGCATTTTCCAAAAGCACGATCGAGTTAAATAACGCATATGCGATGCCAGGCTCAAACGCATTTAGCTCAAATTCTCCGCGCTCGGAGCAAAGCATAATCGTAACATCGTTGCCTATAACCTCGTAGCAAGCCTCGCCTACGACCTCGGCGATGACCGGATTTACTTTTCCAGGCATGATGGAACTGCCCGGTTGCATCTTAGGAAGCTCGATTTCGCCCAGGCCGCATCTAGGACCGGAGTTCATAAGACGTAGGTCGTTTGCGATTTTGCTTAGGCGGACGGCTGCTGTTTTTAACGCGCCGCTAACGTGAACGAAATCGGCGGTGTCTTGTGTAGCGGCGATGAAATCCTCTGCAGCTTTAAATTTAACGCCGGTGATTTCACCCAGTTTTTTCTCGACTACGTTTTTGTAATCAGGGTGGCAGTTGATACCTGTGCCGATCGCCGTAGCGCCCATATTTAGGTAAGTCATCGACTCTCTAGCAGCTTTGATAAGTGCGATATCGGTTTTGATGTAGGTAGCAAAAGCGTTGAAAGTGTTTCCAAGAGTAGTAGGAACGGCATCCTCAAGCTCCGTCCTTCCCATTTTGATGACATCTTTGTATTCTTTGGCTTTAACTTCAAGCTCTTTTTTCAAATTTTCCATAGCTTTTAGTAGATCGGTTAGCTTGGCGTAAGCGGCGACTTTGATCGAGCTAGGGTAGGTATCGTTGGTGCTTTGACCCAAATTTGTGTGGTCGTTTGGATGGAGGTATTGGTATTCACCCTTTTTATGTCCCATGCTCTCCAAAGCTATATTAGTAATGACCTCGTTGGTATTCATATTCGTTGAAGTTCCGGCGCCGCCTTGGATCATATCGACTACGAATTGATCTCTGAACTCTCCTGCGATGAGCCTGTCGCAAGCTTTTGCAATCGCATCGGCTTTTTGTGCGTCTAGGACGCCGACCTCTTTATTGGCTAGCGCAGCTGCTTTTTTGATTTGTGCAAATGCTTTGATAAAAAACGGATAGTCTTTGAGCGCTCGTCCGCTTAGATGGAAGTTCTCTAGTGCCCTAAATGTTTGCACACCGTAGTAAAAATCGTCGGAAATTTCTAATTCCCCGATGAAATCGTGTTCTTTTCTGGTCTTTGCCATAATAAGTCCTTTCGTTGAAATTGTTAATGGAATTTTAAAGCTTTTAGTATTAAAAGCAGCTTAAAACGTAACGAAAAATTAAAATTTAGAAATTAGTGTGATTGTTTAAGGCTTTAAATAGAATTTTACTTAAAAAATATTTTGGAATTCGCTACTAAGGCATAATTACACTTTAATAGAAATATCGTATTGCACGCAGATTATGAAAGTGAAATTATAAAAATTCTTGTTTAGCTTAAATTATAATTTGAAAAATTTGAAGTTAAAGGCGTTAAAATGGAATTTTTCATTGTATTTATATTTACTAGCATGGAGCTATTTTTTGCGTTTTATAAAATAAATATATAGGAGCGAGATTATAATGACGACAGCGAACAGAGCGATCGTAATTAGATGCAGATCTTGCTTGATTAGCTCCTCGTTTTCGCCGATGAAATATCCCAAGCTCATAAGTATTAATGTCCAAATCGCAGCCCCAAGCCCAGTAAATAGCACGAAGCGTGCGACATTCATCTTTGCAAGGCCCGCAGGAAGGCTGATGTATTGACGAATACCTGGGATTAGGCGGCAGTTAAACGTTGAAATTTCGCCATGGCAGTTAAAAAACGCTTCAAATTTTACAAATTTCTCCTCGGTGATACCTACGTATTTGCCGTATTTAGCGATAATCTTACGTCCAAAAAAGTAGCATAGATAGTAATTAAACAGCGCGCCGGTGATGCTGCCGCCAAGCCCACAAACAAATGCTATAACAAAGCTCATCTGCGATTTTGAGGCCAGATAACCCGCAGGGATCATCACGACTTCACTTGGGAAAGGAAAGAAGCTGCTTTCTAAAAACATCATCACAAAAATGCCAAGGTATCCCCAACCCGCGACAAATTCTACGATAAAATTTACGATATTAGAAAGCATTTGAATTCCTTGATTTAATGTAAAAAACCGGCTGCGCTTAAAATTCCGCAAAATTTAACATCGGCAGAGCGAATAAATTTAGAATTTAACAATCCGACGATATAAGAGTGATCTTAAAATTTCACAAAATTTAGCGTATATAAAATAAAGGCGCGGGCTAAATTTTATCCCTGCAAGTTGCCGCTGCAGCGAACTTGCATATAAATTTAATAGCCTCGCGCCTTAAAATTAAAACTATTTTGCGTATTCGATGTTTAGTTTGCCGAATAGCTCATTAGCCTTGTCATCGATTTTTTTGTTTACTTTGCTTGGAAGTAGCTGATTTTTGATGAGATCTTTTACCTTTTCAAACGGCATAGTCTCGGCTTTTTTGCTGCTTTCTTTGTAGATTACATGATATCCGAATTGTGTCTTTACCGGCGTTTTGCTCATCTCACCATCTTTTAGTGCAAACGCTGCTTTTTCAAACTCCGGCACCATCATCCCTTTGCCAAAAGAGCCTAAATCGCCACCGTTTTCTTTCGCACTTGGATCGATTGAAATTTCTTTGGCTAGCTTATTAAATTCCTCTTTTAAATTCTCTTTTTTGACTTTTGATAGCTTCGCAATCGCGTTTTTAGCAGCCTTTTCGTCTGCTACTAAGATATGACTTGCGGTAACGGAATCTGGTTGCATGAAATTCTGTTTATTTTCATCATAAATTTTTTTAGCTTCCTCGTCGCTGACGCTTACGTCTTTAGCCTGTTCGCGTTGCCATAGATTAAATGCGATGCCATCTTTAGCAAGCTCTAGCTGATGTTTATATTCGTCGCTGTTTTCAATACCTGATTTTTTCGCCTCTGCGATTAGAAGTTTGTATTTGATCAGATCGTCGATTAGTTTTTTCTTCTCATCGGCGGTTGGTTCCTGTCCGCCGTGCTGCATACCTTGAGCCAAAAACGGTGCAACATCCTCATCCGTAATAGTGATATTCGCGTCTTTTGCAGTAGCCAAAACGCCTGCATTAAGCGAAGATATAGCCATAGTGGCAACAAAGCTGAAAGATAAAATTCTTTTCATTATTTTTCCTTTATTCGGTAAATTTCGCGCAATTATAAAAAAAGATAGTAAATAAAATAGCGAATGTCAGCAAATTCGGCGCGAATCCTGCGCCGAATTTTAAAAAGAGGAGGAGTTAAAACG
The DNA here is from genome assembly GCF_938045205.1 of uncultured Campylobacter sp. Lineage (GTDB taxonomy): Bacteria > Campylobacterota > Campylobacteria > Campylobacterales > Campylobacteraceae > Campylobacter_B. Next base: position 5,472 of record NZ_CALIMY010000009.1, on the reverse strand, counting down.
ATGGAATGATTGCGCCTTTATATTGCGTCTCGATAAACTTTTTCACTTTCTCGCTTTGAATCGCTTTATCTAGCGCCTTGATTTTAGGGCTGTTTTCGTTGCCTTCTTTAACGCTAATGACATTTGTGTAAGGGTTGCCCTCAGCCTTTTCTAAAAATAGCGAATCTTTGATCGGGTTTAAATTTGCGTTAAAGGCAAAATTTGAGTTGATAACCGCAATATCTACATCGCCCAGGGTGCGTGGAAGCGCGGCGCCTTCAAGCTCTAAAATTTCTAAATTTTTAGGATTTTTCGTGACATCTAACGGCGTGCGAAGCTTGGCGTTTTGATCAACTTCGATGAGCCCCGCGGCTACGAGCAGATCAAGAGCACGACTTTCGTTGGTCGGATCGTTTGGCACGGCAACTTTGGCGCCGTTTTTAAGATCTTTTAAATTTTTAATCTTATGGCTGTAGATGCCCATCGGCTCTAAATGCACGCCCACGGTCGCTTTTAACTTTGTGCCTTTATTAGCGTTAAATTCCTCCATATACGGCACGTGCTGGAAAAATCCGGCATCTACGTCGCCGCTATCGGTAGCGAGGTTTGGGGTTACGTAGTCATTGAAAACCTTGACCTCAAGATCGTAGCCTTGGGCTTTTAGATCAGGCTTGATCTGCTCTAAAATTTCGGCATGCGGTATCGGAGTAGCGGCGACTACGATTTTTTCGGCAAGAGCGAAGCTGACGACGCTGGCGCTAAGAAGCGAAGCGAGAAGAAATTTCTTCATATTTAATCCTTTTGGTTAAAATTTCGCGGTATTATAGCAGGTAGAATTTTTAATGTCAAGTGTTTTTATATGATTTTTTAAAATTTTATCTAAAATATTCTAAAATTCGATATTTTTATATATATTTAAATACTACATTTTATTGTATAATGCAGAATTGGCACGCTTTAATGAGCGCTTTACATAAATTCCGCTAAAATCGCAAAATTTAAAATTTTAAAAAAGGGCTGAAAATGGCAGATTTTTACGACGCGAAAGCCGTAGAGGAGAGCTTTTATAAAATTTGGGAGCAGCGCGGCTACTTTGAGATCGATGGAAATAAAGATATCCAGCAAAAAGGCAAAAACTTTTGCATTATGATGCCCCCTCCCAACGTCACCGGAGTGCTTCATATAGGGCATTCGCTCACTTTTACTCTACAAGACATAATGACGCGATACAAGCGAATGGACGGTTACAAAACGCTGTGGCAGCCGGGGCTTGATCACGCAGGTATCGCGACGCAAAACGTCGTCGAGCGAGAGCTTTTGGCGCAAGGGATCAAAAAAGAAGAGATAGGGCGCGAGGAGTTTTTAAAGCACGTTTGGCACTGGAAGGAGCAAAGCGGCGGGCAGATCGTAAAGCAGATGAAGCGCCTTGGCGTCACGCCTGCGTGGAGCAGACAGCGATTTACGATGGATGAAGGGCTTAAAAACGCCGTGCGCAAAGCCTTCGTAAACTTATATGACGCGGGGCTCATCGTGCGCGGAAACTACATGGTAAACTGGTGCACGCACGACGGCGCACTAAGCGACGTAGAGGTCGAGCACAAGGAAAACAAGGGCAAGCTTTATCATTTGCGCTATTACTTCGCGGACGGACAAAATTTATCAAATTTAAACGGATGCCGAGCGTCAAATTTAAATAAGAATTCTTTTTCAAATTTAACTCAAAATGACGAGGCAAAGTATCGCGATGAAGATTTGCAGGTTGTGCAGAATTTTGCGAGTGCAGATAGAACAAATAGTTCATCAAGCGAGCAAAATTCAAACTCTTGCAAAGATTCGAGCGAGATGAGCCGCAACTACATTGTTGTCGCGACGACGCGCCCCGAAACCTACTTCGGCGACACCGCCGTCATGGTAAATCCTGCGGACGAGCGCTATAAAAATTTAATCGGCAAAAAAGTCGTGCTGCCGCTAATTGGCCGCGAGATAGAGATCATCGCCGACGAATACGTCGATATGAGCTTCGGAACGGGCGCCGTAAAGGTCACGCCCGCGCACGATACCAACGACTACGAGGTCGGCAAGCGCCACGAGCTGGGCTTTATCACGGTATTTGACGAAAAAGGAATTTTAAATGAGCAGTGCGGCAAATTTCAAGGCCTAGAGCGGCTTGCCGCGCGCGAGCAGATCGTAGCGGAGCTTGAGAGGCTGGGTTTTATCGAAAAAATAGAGGATTACGAAAATCAAGTCGGCTACTGCTACCGCTGCAAAAACGTCGTCGAGCCGTACATCTCGCAGCAGTGGTTCGTCCGCGCGGATATCGCAAAAGAAGCGATCGCCAGAGTAAATGCGGGCGAGGCGGAATTTTTCCCGAAGCACTGGATCAATAGCTTCAACGCCTGGATGCGCGAGCTGAAGGACTGGTGCATCAGCCGCCAGCTGTGGTGGGGGCATAGAATTCCCGTGTTTTACTGCGACTGCGGCCATCAGTGGGCGGAAGAGCGAGAGAGCCCCGATGTCTGCCCAAAATGCGGCGGCAAAAATTTTACTCAAGATCCCGACGTGCTCGATACGTGGTTTTCAAGCGGTCTTTGGCCGATCAGTACGCTTGGCTGGGGTAACGGCGAGGCGCTGAAAAACGAGAAGTGGTTTGAGGAGGATTTGAGCGAATTTTATCCAAATACCATGCTGATTACGGGCTTTGACATTTTGTTTTTCTGGGTCGCGCGCATGATGTTTCAGTGCCAAAACGCCATGGGAGAGCTGCCGTTTCACGACATCTACCTGCATGCTCTGGTTAAGGACAAAGACGGCAAAAAGATGAGTAAATCGAGCAAAAACGTAGTCGATCCGCTGCTAAAAATCGATGAATTTAGCGCCGATATTTTGCGCTTTACGCTTACGATTTTGTGCGTGCAGGGGCGCGATCTGCGCCTTAGCGACGATAAGCTTTTGATATATCGAAATTTTACGAATAAGCTTTATAACGCGAGCAAATTTTTGCTTTTAAACGCCTCTAAATTTGACGATTTGGACGCGGCGCGGATCAAAACGAGCCTCGGCAAATATATGCTTTCGCGCTTTAACTGCTGCGTAAATTCCGTGCGCGAGAGCCTAGATACTTACCGCTTCAACGACGCTGCGACCGAGCTTTATAAGTTTTTTTGGGACGAGTTTTGCGATTGGGGCATCGAGCTTAGCAAGGCGGACAAGGCCGCGATCGGCGAGCTGGGGATGATTTTTAAAGAAGCGATGAAGCTGCTAAGCCCGTTTATGCCGTTTCTAAGCGAGTATCTGTATCAGGAGCTAAGCGGCACGAAGCTGCAAGACGCGCGCTCCATCATGGTGATGAGATACCCACATCCTGGCGAGCGCGACGAGCGGATCGAGGAGCTATTTTCGCTCGTTATCGAAGCGATCGTTAGCATTCGCCGCGCAAAGGCGACGATCGAGCTCGGCAATGCGCGCGTAGCCAAAGCCTACGTCAAATCCGCAGTCGATCTAAGCGCCGCCGCGGACTACATCAAAACGCTTGCCAAGGTCGATGAAGTGGAATTTACGCAGCAAAATATCGCAAATTCCGCCCGCGACGTAAGCGAGAGGCTAGAAACTTTCGTGCCGCTTGAAGGGGTCGATCTTAGCGGCGTGATTTCGCGTCTTAACGCGCAAAAAGCAAAGCTGCAAAAAGAGATCGAAAAGCTCTCAGGCATGCTAAATAACGAGAAATTCGTGGCCTCCGCCCCGCAAGCCGTGGTTGAAGCCAACCGCGAAGGGCTGCAAAGCGCGCAGGAGAAATTTGCCAAAGTATGTGACGAGCTAAAGGCGTTTGGCGAGTAGTCCGCTCGTTTGAGTCTAAATTTAAATCAAGGAGAAAAATATGTCAAAAGGTAGTATCGGTGGATTTACGTTAGGCACGGTCATAGCCGTCGCACTATCATGGGGAGTCAATAAAAGCATAATGTGGGCGATAATTCACGGATTTTTAAGTTGGTTATATGTGATTTATTATTTCCTACTGAGGTAAAATTTCATCGGCGGCGCTCCGTTTTACGCGCTAAATTTTAAAATTTGAAGGATAAAAAATGAGCGAAAAAATAAAAATAGCGGTTTTGGGATATGGAAATTTGGGTCGCGGCGTAGAGCTTGCCGCGCGAAATAGCAAGGATTTGCAGCTTTCGGCGGTGTTTTCTCGCCGCGAGCCGCGCAGCGTGCAAACGTGCGGCGCGCCCGTGTTTAGCGCGGATGAAATTTTATCGCACAAGGGCGAATTTGACGTTTTAGTTCTTTGCGGCGGTAGCGCGACGGATCTGCCGACGCAGACGCCCGAGTTTGCGCAGAGCTTTAACGTCGTAGATAGCTTCGATACGCACGCAAAAATACCTGAGCACTTCGCCGCGGTAGACGCCGCCGCCAAAGCGGGCGGAAAAGTTGGTATCATCGCCGTAGGCTGGGATCCGGGACTGTTTTCGCTAAATAGGCTATTTGGCGAGAGCGTGCTAGAAAATGGCAGCAGTTATACGTTTTGGGGTAAAGGCGTGAGCCAAGGCCACTCCGACGCTATCCGCAGAATCGAGGGCGTCGTGGATGCGCGCCAATACACCGTGCCGATAGAAAGCGCCTTGGAACGAGTTCGCGCTGGCGAAAACCCGAAACTTAGCACGCGCGAAAAGCACCTGCGCGAGTGCTACGTCGTAGCCGAGGACGGCACCGATAAAGCGCGCATAGAAAAAGAGATAAAAACGATGCCAAACTACTTCGCCGACTACGACACGAGCGTGCATTTTATCGATATTGCGACGCTTAAAAAAGAGCACGGCGGCATCCCTCACGGAGGATTTGTTCTGCGAAGCGGAGCGACTGGCGAGAGCGGCGAAAATAAGCACTTGATCGAGTTTTCGCTAAAGCTTGATTCAAATCCAGAATTTACCGCAAGCGTGCTCGTAGCCTACGCCCGCGCGGCGTATCGTCTGGCACAAAGGGGCGAGCGCGGCGCATTTAGCGTATTTGACATCGCTCCGGCGCTTCTTTCGCCAAAGAGCGCAGATGAGCTAAGGCGCGAAATTTTATAAATTTCTGGGGCGTTTCGGCGGAATTATGAACGAGGAAATCTGAGTGATAAAGATAGAAAATTTAAAGAAATTTTACGGAAAAACCTGCGTGATCGACGATGTGAGCCTGGAGGTGAAACAGGGCGAAATTTTTGCCATCGTCGGTCGCAGCGGCGCGGGTAAAAGCACTCTGCTGCGCTGCATAAACGGTCTTGAGGACTATCAAGAAGGAAGCCTTAAGGTAGAGGGCAGGGAGGTAAGAGAGCTAAGCGGCGCTCAGATCCGCGAGTTGCGCAAAAATATCGGTATGATTTTTCAGTACTTCGCGCTTATGAGCCGCCGCAGCGTCGCGCAAAACGTCGCCACGCCGTTAGCATTTTGGGGCTATTCGAATGATCACACGAAGCGCCGCGTCGCCGAGCTTTTGGAGCTCGTGGGGCTTGCAGAT
>NZ_CALIMY010000008.1 GCF_938045205.1 uncultured Campylobacter sp. | reverse complement strand
TGTAGCGCAGTTTTGAAGCCGTCTAGACCGATAGCGCCGAAGTCGTAATCAAGCACGATCTTGTGCGTATCCATACCCGCATATCCCGTGAAGACGAACGGACCTCTTATAGGCAGCGCGGTGCATGATCCCGGGCCGTTGCCGACGCCCAAAATAACGGCATCGTCGTCGCTAACGGTCGTATAGGCATACGATAGACCGAATCCGAAAAACTCGCTAACCGAGACTCTTGCGCCAAACATATCGCCGTCAAGCCTTCTTGGCTCCAGCCCTCCGTCCACGCGCGAGCCTTTGTAGTTAAGATCAAATCCTAGCTTTAAAACCTCGCCTACCGGCACTTTTACGTTCGCCTCGGCAAGATACAGGCTAACGTCGCCGTCTTTTAACGCGTTAGCGGGTTTTACGTCTGTTACCGCTGCGTAAGCGCCGGTTAAAGTAGTATAAGGCAAGGATTTGTTTTGAATATATGCGGAGAAGATATTTTCAAATTTTACGGTGACGGGACCCGTCATATTACCCAGAATCACCCTATCTTTAAACAAAGGAGCTTTTCCCTCGCCTGCCGGAGCGCCCATGGCGGTTTTACTCCTTCCTTGGAATTTATAAAACCATCCGCCCCACAATGTAGTATCGGGGATATCTTTATTGGATATCGCCACGCCCTCGAAAGCCTCTTTAAACGCCCTCGTATAGTTGCCAGCAACGAGCGGAGTTACGACATATTGTCTACCTGCCTTTATATCGGTATTTCCTATGCCGTATCCTAGGTATAATTCCGATAATACCGCACCTTTAGTATACCACTCCTTATCGTAGGCGATCTTATTGCTTGAGCCTACGTGATACGGCATCAACCAGCCCTGTCCGGTAAGCCCTATTCTAAAGCCGTAAAGAGGATCGGTAACGTATCCGAGCTCAAGACCCACGCCGAATGCCTCGTAGTCGTTATCGCCCGTAGCGGCTTCGCCTCTATTATCTACCGTTTTATTGGCGTAAGTGGTCTTTACCGTTCCGCCAAGCTTACCGTTAGTGATCGCTTCGGCCACGCTATCCGCCGCGCTTAGCGAGGATACTGCACATACGCAAACCGCCGCAGCTAAACTTAGTTTGATGAATTTCATTCGAAATCTCCTTTCATAAAGATTTACAAATATTTATAAAATGAATTATATCAAACAATCTCGCTGTTTGCGATAAAAAAGGGGGAAAATTAAAATAAAAATTATGCAACTTTATAAAGATTAAATTAATGAATAGTGAAATTTATCGCCTGATTTATGATTTTATGATTTGGCGAATATTTTCGGCTTGCGTCCCGACCTCAACTAGCGGATAAAAGCGATCAAAACCTCAAAATTTCCAAAATACCAAACCGACCCGCAAGATAGAAATTTTTACAGAAATAAAAGAGTGAAATTCCGCCGCTTTTAAATTTTAAAATTTAAAAAGCTCGTGAAGTCTGCCCGCTGAAATTTCTCTTTAAATTTAAAACGCGGC
>NZ_CALIMY010000007.1 GCF_938045205.1 uncultured Campylobacter sp. | reverse complement strand
AAATTTCACCTCTATGCCCCCGCGGCGTAAAATTTCTGCGCCGCCCGCAGCCTGCGCGTTCGTATCGCGTGCGCCGATTACCGCGCGCGATAGTCCTAGCTCTGCTAAAAGCTCGGCGCAAGATGGGGTCTTGCCGCGGTGTGCGCAAGGCTCAAGCGTGACGTAGGCGCACGCGCCGCGCAAAAGCCCGCCGTGGCGGTTTAAGATAAAATCATAGGTGAAGCTCGGCTGCAAAAGCGCGCTTTTTAGGGCTTTTGTGTTTTGAAATTTAACGCCGAATTTGCGGGCGTATTCGCAAGCGAAATCCTGCGCGAAATTTGCGTCCAAATCGCACAGCGCGGCGAAAACGGCGTTTGCCTCGGCATGCAAAAAGCCCGCCTTTTTGTGCGCACCTATGCCAAGAACTCTGCCGCCCTTATCTAAAAGTACGCAGCCCACGGCGGGGTTGGGTAACGCCAGAGCCTGATAGCGCCACGCAGCCCGCAGCGCCAAATCCATATAAAATTCGTCGTTCATACAAAATCCAAAATTTTAATTGTCCCGCTCCGCCACGCTTGCTTAGCAAAATTACGGCAGAGCGGAGAACTCGCCTACTCCCAGCAAATCGCGCCTCGGGTGTAAACCGACTAGCTCACCTGCGCTCATCCGCGCTGCGCTGGATGACGCCGGCTCGCACTTAGCCCACTTGCAAGAGCCAAGCTTGCTTTAAACGCCAAATTTATCGGAGCTTACAAGCCGCGCGCCGTATGTGCCTGAGAGAAATTCCGCGCGGAAGCGAAACTGTGAAATCTTACCACAGGTTTTAGAATTTTATCCTAAATCGTAAATTTTGCGGCGTCCGTTTCGCGCGCGAACGGCACAAAATTTTACGCTTATCGTGCAAAAGAGCGTCTGCCGATAGCGCGGAAAAGCCGGCTTTGCGAAGTAAAATTTTAATAGGCGCACGGCAGAACCGCAATCGAGCGTGAATATACAGCCCCAAAAGGCACGGCTTAATTTCAGCTCAAATTCAGGGGGGGGGTAGAATTACATAATTTTTTTCAAAGGATTAAAATGTCTGAACAACCGACCGTTCAACCCCAATCAAACGTGCTTGGGATACTCTCCATAGTCTTTGCGATTTTAGGGATATTTTTCCTAGGTATCGTCTTTGTTCCGCTTGCGTTTTTGTGTGCGATCGCCGCGACCTATCAAGCCGTCAAAAAGCAAGCCTCGCTCGTAATAGCGATATTAGCGTGGATCCTTACGATCGTAGGGCTCATGACGTCGCCCGTACTACTAGCCACGATCGGCATCTCCGCTTCGTAGTCGCAAACATCCGCGCCGCTTGGCGAAATTTCAATTATCAGATGAGCGGCGCGCAAATCTCTGCTCGTGGAATTGTAAAGTTAAATTTATCGATAAAAGTTAACCGCCTAAAATTCTGCGGCGAAATTTAACGCGGGAATTTGTATTCAAAATTGTGGGCGGAATTTCGGCGCGAAATTTTACTGTAGCAAAACAGCGCGTAAATTTTAAATTTAGCCGCCTTTTAGCGCGACGTAAAAATTCCTAAGCAACGCGCAAATGTCGTGCAAAACTTATCTTTTAGCGACGCAGCGTGAAATTTAAAAGCGCCGCCTAGTAGCGCGGAAAATTACCTTTTATCGGCGTAACATAAATTTTAAAACAGGCGAACGGCACCGGAAATTTAAAATTTTGCGCCGAGCGCCGCAAGAGATCAAGAGCAACAAGGAGCTGTCAAAAGCAACCGGGAGCTATAAATTTCAAAAGCAATTTTAAAATTTAAACCTCAAAATTCGGAGCTGAAATTTCAAACTCACAAATCCCGCGCGGCAAATTTTAAAGCCTCATTCGCAAAATTTCAAAGCTGCACGCAGAGCTTTAAAAACCTCGCCGCTACCACTGCACGTAGGTTCGCGCCTTTTTGATCTCGTCAAGTCGCACGCTTGCCTCGCCGTCGTCCGTGCGTAGCCTAAGCACGCCGCCTTCGCAGTCTAGCACCTCGCCGCTTAGCTTCTGCCCGTCCGTGCAGCTTAGGCGCACCAGCTCGCCCACAGAGTTTGCGAAATGCTGCGGCTTGCTTAGCTTGCGCTCAAGCCCAGGCGAGCCGACCTCCAGCGTCCATTCGCCCTCAAGCGGCGGCTCCACGTCAAAAATCGGCGAAAGCAGCCTCGATAGCCGCTCGCAGTCGTCCAGGTCCACGCCGCCCGCTTTCGTGATACTGATGCGATAGATCGTTTTGCCGTTTTCGCTCACCGTCTCCACGTCGTAAAGCTGCACGCCGCACTCGCGCGCAAAAGCCTCTAAATCAACCATTTTTGCGCAGCTCCTCCTCTATTTTGTCAAAAAGATCGTCCATTTTGTTTTGATACTCCAAGCGGTCGTCAAATTTGAAGTGAAGCGCGGGGCAGCGGTACCAGCCCTCCGCCTCGGCGCAGAAGTTTTGCAAATATCTCGCCACGCGGCCGAGCTTTTCGAGCACGAATTCCTGCTCGCGCTCGTCGAAGGCATTTTTATCCAGATACACAAATGCGTCATAGCGCCCGCGCTTGCACTCCACGTCGGTGACGCACAGCCCGCGCAAAAGCTCGTCCTCAAGGCTCGCGAGCGCTTCGGGGATGAGCTGCTTTAGCACGCTTTGCGTGCGAAGTCTTCTAAGTTCGGTCGGATTCATCTTTACCTCGCTATCTTAAATCGCCGCAGATTATACGGCGATGGAATTTTATTTTGCGTCTTGCGATGACGGAATTTTATTGCTTTGTCGCAGCGGAGCGTCCGTCTCGCGACGGCACGGAATTTTATTTCGCTTCGACATGGCGAAATATCCGTCCTGCGGCGACACGGTCTGTTTAAATTTGACGCGGCTTGCGTCACGCCGGAGCGTCCATTTAAATTCTGAGCGGTTTGCTGCGCACAGACACTGCGAGCGGCGCCGCACTTTTTAGAATTTCGCTCTTAAATTTTAAAAGGCACAAGCCCTGCTTTGAAATTTTGCTTTTAAATTTTAAATTCCTCGTGCTGACCAT
>NZ_CALIMY010000006.1 GCF_938045205.1 uncultured Campylobacter sp. | reverse complement strand
GTGCAAATCGAGAAATTTAAAGGCGAACTGCCGAGCGTAACGGCGTTTGATAGGCCTGCGACGATAGAGGCTTAGCGCGCTTTCTAGCTCTTGTGCCAAAGCCTTAATTGCCGTTTATCGCAAACAAAATCGCTAAGTTTTTCTGCGCCAAGAGCTCGTCCGAGAGGCGGTCGTATTCGCCCCCGAGCCCCATTTCTTGCGCCATAGACGGCGGCTCATCGTCCCAAGAGCCCATCGCACCGAATACATCGGCGATCCCCGCTGCGGCAAATGCCCTCAAGCTCGGCTGCGGCAGCGCTGCAAACGAAACGGCGTAATACTCGCCTACGGGGACTTCGCCCCGCAGCGTCTTAAGCGCATTATCAAACGTCTGCGCGAAATTTTCGCAGCCTATCTTGCTCGCAAAATCCCTGATCTGCACTAAAACATTCCCGAATTCTGCGCTGTTATCGCGCGCCTTTAGCGCATCCCGCGGCATCCCGCGCCAAAGGCGCTCGACGTATTTCACATACCAAGCCTTTTTGTCGCGATCGTATTTCCAATCAGGCGTAAAAACGCCGTCAAAGTCCTCGAAGCAGCAAACGATGCCGTTTACGTTCATCCCCGAAAAGCCCAAAAGCGCTCTATCTTTTGCGAAAGTTAAAATACTAAGCCCCGCGTCCTTCAGACCGAGCTTTAGGCACTGCTCTATCCAACGCCGCCGTGCGGAGATCGGCTCGTCCTCGCGCCCTTTTTGCGCGACTTGCTCGGTAAAAAATTTATGCGCCTTTTGCAGAGACGACGAGCCCGTGCTTTCGTCGGCGCCTTTTTTACTAGCCGCTTTTTCATTTGCCGCTTCTTTTCTGTTCGTGCGCTTTTGTTTCACTGCCTCGCCGCTTTCTCTGGCTTCGTCCGTCGCACTGCCCTGCACTGCACCGTACGCATCTTTTTGCTCCGCAGCTTTACTTGCGTCGTTTACGCCGTCCTGCACTGCGCAGCTCGCGCCCTCTGCGGTGCGGAAATGCTCCTTTGCAAACTCAAAATTTAAATATTTTATATATTTTTGATCCTGCGGCAGTGGCTTAGGATTGCCGCGCAGAGCTGATTTTAGCGCGACGCACAGCGCACACGAGAGATATATTTCACCGTTCATAGATATCCTTTAAATTTCGATCGCTCCCGTTCATGTGGCGGATTATTTATGCTCTGCGCCAAAAGCTAGCGGCGGCAAAATTTTAAAATTTTGCGCCTTAGCGACAAATTTAATCACGATAAAATTTGCGCGTGAAGCAAAAACAATCTGCGCAAAGATAGAATTCTCAACCGCCGCGAACATAAATTTAAAAGCCGCCGCATCGAAAAAGGTGCTGCTATAAATTTAAAGCAGCTCGCGCACGGGCACGGATAAAATTCCGAAGCCGAAATCTACAAATGCCACAAACAAGGCGACGCGCGTTAAATTTACGCGCACTTTAAAAATGACAAACCGCTTTAAAAAATTCCAATCGCGCTCGCACTATGAAATTTTAAAAGTGAGCTGTCGCTAAATTTAACCAGGGCGGTACGCTGCGGGATCAAAGATCGCACCGATACCGAGCAAAACGCGCTATGAAATTTTAAAGAGAAGTCGCCGTGCCTACGCTGCCGCCAAATTTAAAATGAACCGATCGCACCGCAAAATTTTAAAAGCAAGCCGTTGCGCCCAAATTAACTAAATTTAAAATGAGGCAATCGCTCCGTTTATGCTACAAATGCCGCTCATCCGCAAGCCGCCGATCACAAGTCCTACGCCGCGAGTGCCCTACGCTACGACGTTTGGAAACTCATAGACCACGCGGCCGCTTTTGATCGTGCATACCGCAGCGCCCGTAAGCTGTTTGCCGAAAAGCGGTGAGTTACGCGATTTGGACTTATTTAGCGCCTCGTCGTAAACGTAGGAAATCTGCGGATCGATGATCGCGACGTCGGCCAAAAGGCCCTCTTTGATCTCGCCCTTGTCCTTTAAATTTAGAATTTTAGCCGGGTTAAACGAGCACAAACGCGCCATGTCTTCAAGGCTGATGACGCCCTCGTTTACGAGCCGCAGCGTAAGCGGTACGAGGGTTTGAAGCCCTAAAATTCCAAACGGCGCGTGGTCGAATTCGACGAATTTATCGTCGGTGTTGTGCGGAGCGTGATCGGTCACGATGGCGTCAATCAGACCGCTTTTAAGCGCCTCTCTGATCGCCTGCACGTCGCTTTGAGTGCGAAGCGGCGGCGACATTTTAAAATTCGTATCGTATCCCATCAACTCGCGCTCGTCGAAGGTGAAGTGATGCGGCGTAGCCTCGCAGGTGACGCGGATGCCCTCGCGCTTAGCCTGCTTTATGAGCTTGAGCGACCACGCCGAGCTTACGTGCGCGATGTGGATGTGCCCGCCCGTCTTTTTGGCAAGCAGCAGATCGCGCGCGATCATGATCTCCTCTTTTTCGCTCGCCATCCCCTTTAGACCGAGGATTGCGCTGACCTTGCCCTCGTTCATCACGCCGCCGTGACAAAGCGAGCAATCCTCGCTGTGATTTATCACGAACGAGCCGAAGTGCGCGGAATATTCGAGCGCCTGTCGCATCACGGAGCTGTCGGTCACTGGCAGCCCATCGTCACTGAAAGCCACGCAGCCCGCCTCGAGCATATCGCCCATCTCGACGATTTTTGCGCCCTTGCAATCCTGCGAGATCGCACCTATCGGCAGTAGATCGATAAGCCCACGCCCCTTAGCCTTGGCGATCATCGCGCGAGTGATGCTGGAGTTGTCGTTTACGGGCCTAGTATTTGCCATCGGAAGGCAGGTCGTCACGCCGCCTGCGACCGCGGTTTCGCTGCCGCTGATGACGTCGTCTTTGTATTCGAGCCCGGGATCTCTAAAATGCACGTGCATATCGATAAGACCCGGCATTACGAGCTTGCCCGCAGCGTCTATGACGCGGTCTGCGGCGAGACACTCGCGCGTGATCTTTGAAATTTTATCGCCTTCGATCAGGACGTTCGCTTCCTCGCTGCCGTTATGATTAACGATCGTGCCGTTTTTTATTAAAATTTTCATCGTGCGCTCCTGTTTAAATTTATCGTATGAAGTATCGCCATTCGCATCGCCTCGCCGTTTTCTACCTGATCTAAAACGCAGCTATAGCGCGGATCGTCGGCTACGTCGGAGTTAATCTCCACGCCGCGATTGATCGGACCGGGGTGCATTATCATAACGCCCTCTTTTGCCGCTTGCATGCGCCTCGCGGTAAGTCCGAAAAATTTCGAGTATTCGCGCACGCTCGGGAAGCTCGGCTCGCCGTCTTGCCGCTCAAGCTGTATTCTAAGCATAATGATGACGTCGGCGCCCTCGATCGCCTCCTCTACGCTTTTGCATATCGGGCAACCGAACGCGTCGCAGTCGCGCAGCATCATCGGAGGGCCGAAGAGCCGCACGTTTATGCCGAGCTTTTGCATCGCCCAGATGTCGCTTCTAGCCACGCGCGAGCGAAATATATCGCCGATGATCGCGACGTTTAAATTCTCGATCCTGCCCTTGTGCTCGCTGATCGTAAAAAGATCCAGCAGCGCCTGGCTCGGGTGTTCGTTCAGCCCGTCGCCTGCATTTACGATCGATGCGTCGCAGTTGGCCGCGACGAATTTCGCCGCGCCCGAGCAGCTGTGGCGCAGCACGAAGATATCCGTGCGCATCGCCTGCATATTTCTGATGGTGTCGATCAGCGTCTCGCCCTTTTTCGTGCTACTGTCCGCAGCGGTGAAATTTACGCTGTCCGCGCCCAGGCGCTTGGCTGCGATCTCAAAGCTCGTGCGGGTGCGGGTGGAGTTTTCAAAAAACGCGTTGATGACCGTCTTGCCGCGAAGCGAGTCGGATTTTTTGACGTCAGAGCGGTTGAGCGCTTTAAACTCGCGCGCCAGATCGATGAAGTCGTAGATGTCCTCGCGGCTCAGATCCTGCGCGCTAAGAAGATGCTTTAGCTTATACATTCCCTCTCCTTTTTTGGGCCGAATTTCAGTCGTAATTGTATAAAAAAATCTCTGATAAAATTTTAAAATTTAAAGAGCTGGGCTCAAATTTAGGCGCGGAATTTTGCTTGAAATTTTATTTGAGTTCGCATACGAAGCGCGAGCGGAATTTCGGGGTAAAATTTAAAAATTTTGAGATTAAATTCGAGCTTTTTGAGCGAAAATTTTAAAAAATCAGCCGCGCCGCTTACGTAAAATTTTAAAGCTTTACGCGCAGCGGGCGGCTAGAAAAACAAAGAATTTAAAGCTGATTTAAATATTTTATATAATTTTTCGTGCTATTTTCTACGGCTTGCTCGCTTTTATCGTAAGTAAAGCCGTATGAGACGAAATTTGGTAGCGCAATCGCGCCGACGAAATTAAACGTAGCCTTAAATGGCGCTAGCACCTCATCCACGCTAAAGCCCACGATGCCGTTTTTAGAATAGTTTGCCTCGGTCGCGCCAAGCGAGATCGCAAGCGCGAATTTTTTGCCTTTAAGCTTACCGCCGCTCTCTGCGCCATAAGCCCAGCCGCGCGTAAAAACATCCTCAAACCACTGCTTAAGAAGCGGCGTGCAGTTTGAAAAACGAAACGGAAACTGAAGCACGATTTTATCGTGGCTTTCGAGCAGTTTTTGCTCCTTTTCCACATCGATTTTAAAATCCGCATAAAGCGCGTAAAGATCATGAAGCTCGAACTTATCAGGATGGGCTAGCACAGAATCCCTCCAGTGGCGGTTTACGAGCGAGTTTGCAATATTTGGATGAACCAAAATAATGAGAGTTTTCATTTTTATCCTTTAAATTTGAAATTGCGGGGCGCATTATAGCCCTACTTCGTAAAATTTTTCTCGTTTTATCGCAAGCAGCCTTAAATTCTAAAGCTTTACCGGCCGCCACCTGCTTATCTTTACAGCAGCCTCAAAGAGTGCAAGTTTTAAATTCTAAACTTTCATCCACTACTCGCGCTTTATTTAGAAATGCTCGCCCTTGGGGCACTCGTCGCGTTTTGCAGAGATTTACTACTTTTTTGTAAGTGTTCATCGCACCATTGCGGAAGCTCGCGCGAGTAAAATTTTAACGAAACCGCCGCGCATGGGAAATTTTAATAAAATTTAGCATCGCTTCTCTGCAAGCATTTGCCACAACAAATAAAATTTAGATGAAATCTAGCCGTGCTTTAAACTATAAAACCTTGCCATCGGTTCCGTCGTCGGGCTGTAGGTGCTCATCGCGCTCTTATGAATGTCTGCCCCCTTTCGTTCAGGCTCGTTACGCTCCTGCGGAGGCTTGCCACTTCCTTGCGGGTGGTAGTTGCAACAAAAAATTTTGAGTAAAATTTAGCGCCGCTTAAATTCTAAAGCTTTGCCCGCTGCTCTCGTCATCAGACTCCAAGCGATCATCGCGCTCCTGCGAGCGTCCGCTGCGCGACTCCTGTCTGGGCTGCACGCCAAAGCCCTCCAAGACCTTGCCTAGGCTTTCATTAGCGTCCTTGATAATGCCTTGCAGGCTCTGCCCCATTTGATCAAGATTTTTGCCCACCTCATGCGCCGCCGCCTCGCCCTGCTTTATCAGATCCTCTATCCTGTCCGCGTTGCGAGCGGCGAAATCGTTCAGCGCTTCGGGCGCCTTTTTCTGCAAATTTTGCAAGGCCTCGCCCAAAACTTTAGCATCGTTTGCAAGCTCGTCTATCGTGGAGTTAAGATCGGAGTTTTGCTTGCGCTCAAAATCCTGCGGCGCGGAATTTTGCGCGGAGCTTTGCGTAGAGCTACCCGCGCTTTTATTAAAATTTTGCCCTTGATTACCCGCGCTAAAATTTTGTTCCGAACGCGTGCTTTGCTCGCGATCTTGCGCGTCTGATCCGCCGTCGCAGCCGCTTAAAACGCACGCCGCGACTAGCGCTAAAGTAAAATTTCGCACCGCATTTAAAAAGCTAAAATCGTTTATAAAATTAAAATTTCTAGCGCGACCCGCCGAGATGAAATTTAGTCCGCCCTGCGCTGAGATAAAATTTTGCCCGTCGCTAGCCCGAGTAAAATTCTGCCCGCCCTGCGTCGAAGTAAAATTTCGCGCACCGCCTGCCGAAACAAAATTTTGCTCTCGCTCAAAGCCCCGCTCGCCGCTAGCTCGGATAAAATTCTGCGCCGAATCGCCTCCACACCCTTTCAAAATTCGTCTTTTCAAAATCCGCTCCTTTAAATTTCATCCCTCGCAGGCGCGCTTGGAAGCCGCCCGAAAAACAGATCGCTTCTAAGCTTTAAAAGCAAGCAGATAGCGATATCGGCGCTTTGTTCGCGGATGTAGTTTCGATCGCCTTTTAGATGAAATTCCCCGACGATCTGTTTGCCGCCCTGCTCCTTCGCGCCGATGAAGACCGTCCCCACGGGCTTTTGCGCGCTTCCGCCGCCGGGGCCTGCGATACCGCTTACCGCAAGAGCGAAGCTTGCCCCGCTGCTTTGCAGCGCGCCTTCAAGCATCTCGCCCACGGTCTGCGCGCTGACCGCGCCGTAGCGAGCGAGCGTATCTTCGCCTACGTTGAGCCAGAGATTTTTTATCTCGTTGGCGTAGCTTACGAGCGAACCGTCAAAAACGTCGCTCACGCCCGCAACCGCGCCGAATTTTGCGGCGATGAGCCCTGCGGTGCAGCTTTCGGCAAAAGTGATCTTAGCGCCTATTTCGCGCAGTCTATCCACCACGAAGCCCATAAAATCGCCGCCTTCGATGTAGCAGCTCTCATAATACTTGCCGACGCTCTGCAAAAACGCGTCCAACGCTCCGAATTTCATCGCACTGGCGCGCACTAGCAGCAAAAAGGAGCTGGGCCTACTGATCGTAAGCGAAATTTTATAACTGATCGCAAGGCTTTCTAGGCGCTGCTTTACGCTTTCGTATTCGCAATCAAATAGATAGAAGCTCTCGCCCGCGTTCGGCGCGTCTTGAAGGATTGGCGGCAGGCTTTGCAAGCAAAGTGCCTTGATAACGTTTACCGAGCAGCCTCTGACGTTTAGCAGGAAGCTGTTTTTCGCCACCGTGCGCGCCATCGAGGGCGCTAGGGTTTCTCCGTTTTTCAGCTCAAGCGAATCGAAAGAGAGCGTCGATAAAATTTTACCTACGACCGCGTAGGCGGAGTTTGCCGCAAAGATCGTGATAAAATCGTATGAATCGATCATCTTTTCAAGCGCGAAGGGCAAAACCTTATCGTTTTCGCTTAAGAATTTCAGATCGTCGATCCGCCCGAAAACTCGTTCGTAGCTGCGAGAAATATAGCTCATCAAAGCCGCGTCGTAGCGGATCTCCTCGCCGATTACAAGGATAATATTTTTCATAAAGACCCTCATTAAATTTTCGCACATTATAGCATAAACGCAGACTGCTCTTTCAGAGCTTTTTAATGGCGTTTTGGATAAACTTCACAAATTTTTTAAGACACGAAAAGGTACAAATATGGACTACAAAGATACTCTCTTTCTTCCTACTACGGATTTTGCGATGCGAGGCGCACTGCCGCAAAACGAACCTGCGCGGTTTAAGGCATGGTACGACGAGCGTAAAATTTACGAAAAGATGAAGGCTAAACGCAGGGGCGCAAGCGTCAGCTTCAATATCCACGACGGCCCGCCGTATGCCAACGGACACCTCCACATCGGCCACGCACTGAATAAAATTTTAAAAGACATCATCACCAAAACCCATTATTTCTTCGGCGAGGAGATCCGCTACGTGCCGGGTTGGGACTGCCACGGCCTGCCGATCGAGCAGCAAGTAGAGATCAAACTAGGTGAGCAGAAAAAATCGCTTTCAAAAGTGCAGATCCGCGAGCTTTGCAGACAGCACGCCAAAGAATTTATCGACGTGCAGCGCAATGAATTTAAAGATATGGGGATTTTGGGCGACTGGGACGACCCGTATCTGACACTAAAATTTGAGTTTGAGGCTGAAATTTACAAGGCGCTCTGCCAGATCGCAAAAAAAGGAATTCTAATCGAGCGCTCAAAGCCCGTGTTTTGGAGCTGGGCGGCAAAGAGCGCGCTCGCAGAAGCCGAGGTCGAATACAAAGACAAAGAGGACTACTCGATCTTCGTGGCGTTCGATCTGAGTGACGAAGCGAACGCTAAAATAGGCGCGAAAGGCGCCAAAGCGGTCATCTGGACGACCACGCCTTGGACGCTGCCCGCAAACGGCGCGATATCTTTGAACCCGAATGAAATTTACGCGCTGACGAGCGAAAATTTAATCTTTGCAAAACCTTTGGTCGAAAGCCTCGTAAGCCTGGGCATCACGAGGGGCGAGATCGTAAAAGAATTTAAGGCTGCCGAGCTTGAAGGCTTAAACGCGATCAACCCTCTAAACGATAGGGCTTCGAAATTTATCCTCGGCGAGCACGTCCTGATGGACGGCGGCACCGGGCTCGTGCATACGGCTCCGGGGCACGGCGAGGACGATTATTTCGTAGGGCTTAAATACGGCATCGAAGTGCTGATGCCGGTGGATGAGGGCGGCTGTTTCGATCAAACTCTTAAAACCAAAAAACTCTTCCGCGCAGACGTCGTAGATGAGCTCGTAGGGATGCATATTTTCAAAGCAAACGAGAGAATTTTACAGCTTTTAGGCCCTGCGCTTATCAAATCCGGTAAATTCGTCCACTCCTATCCGCACTGCTGGCGCACGCACAAGCCGGTGATCTACCGCGCGACGAAGCAGTGGTTTATCGCGATGGACGAGCCTAAACTCAGCGGCAAAACGCTGCGCCAAGTGGCATTAGAAGAGATCGAAAAGGTTAAATTTTATCCGCAAAGCGGCATCAACCGCCTAAGCTCGATGATAGAAAACCGCCCCGATTGGTGTATCTCGCGCCAAAGAGATTGGGGCGTGCCGATCGCGTTTTTCCGCGATAAAAGCACCAAAGAGCCAATATTCGACGAAAAAATTTTAAATAATATCTACGAAATTTTTAAGGCTAAGGGCGCGGATGCTTGGTGGCAGATGGAAATTTCGGAGCTTTTGCCTCAGGATAGCGGCTATAAGTCTGAAAATTTAGAAAAGGTGATGGATATCTTAGACGTTTGGTTCGATAGCGGCTCGACGTGGAAAGCGGTGCTACAAAGCGGCGCCTACGATGCAGGCAAATTCCCTGCAGATATGTATCTTGAGGGCAGCGACCAACACCGCGGCTGGTTTCAAAGCTCACTGCTTCTAAGCTGCGCGATTAACGAATGCGCGCCGTACAAGAGCATCCTCACACACGGATTTACCGTCGATGAGAAGGGTCAAAAGATGAGCAAGTCCGTCGGAAACGTCGTCTATCCGCAAGAGGTCGCAAAGAGCCACGGCGTGGAAATTTTACGCCTTTGGGTCGCGATGAGCGATTACTCGACCGATCTGAAGATCAGCGACAATATCCTTAAGCAGGTAAGCGAGCAGTACCGCAAAATCCGAAATACTATAAGATTTATGCTCGCAAGCACCAGCGATTTAAATGAGATCGAGACGAGTAATTTTACGCGGCTTGACCGCTGGATCCTAACGCGCGCGGCAAACGCCTTTTCGAGCGCGGAAGCGGCGTTTAGAAACTATGATTTTTCAAAAGGCTTCAACGCCTTGCTAAATTTCTTAAGCGCCGATCTGAGCGGAATTTATCTTGATATTTGCAAAGACAGGCTCTACTGCGACGCACCCGACGAGCCGCGCCGTAGAAGCGCGCAAAGCGCGATCGCACTGATTACGCGAGCGCTGCTGCCTCTGATCGCTCCTACGCTAACCTACACGATCGACGAAGTGATGCAGTTTGCGCCGAATATCATCAAAGAGGGCAAGGAAGACGTTTTTGATCTGATCTACAAGCCGATAGAATTTGACGATTTCATAGAATTTGACGAAATTCTAATCAAATCGAGGGAGAAATTTTTCGAGCTTATCGACGCGCTTAAAAAGGACAAGATCATCAAATCGACGCTTGAGCTGGTTTTGCAGACGAGCTCGAACGAAATTTTATCAAACGACATCCTAGGCGTGGCGGATTGGTTTATGGTAAGCGACGTGGACACTCTGCAAAGCGAGGAGGCTCTGGCGGAGTTTAAGATAAACGACGAAATTTTCCGCCTCGTAAAATCCTCTAAACACAAATGCCCGAGATGCTGGAAATTTAACGCAAAAGAGCCTGATGAGCTCTGCCCGCGCTGCGCAAAGGTCATGCATGCTCGCTAGTCCCATAAGTCTCGGCTTCGTATTTTTTACGATCGCGCTGATCTGCGTAGCAACGGGCGTGGGGATCTATTTCGTGAATAAATTTAAGGATGGCAGATGATAAGTTTGAAAGAGGCTCTAAAGCTGAGCGCGGATGAAATTTCGGCGCTTAGAGCGGAGCTAAAGGATAAAATTTTAAAAACCAAAGAGCTCGGCGCCTACGTCGAGCAGCTTACGGGCGAGGCTCTAAACATCAGCGGCGAAGGGATTCCGATCGCGATCAAAGATAACATTCAGGTAAAAGATTGGAGTGTCACTTCGGCGAGCAAAATTTTGCAAGGCTATGTTGCGCCATACGACGCGACGGTGATTAAAAAGCTACGCGAGCGCGGTTTGGCGCCGTTTGGGCGAACGAATATGGATGAGTTTGCGATGGGAAGCACGACCGAAAGCTCATTCTACGGCAAAACTCTCAATCCGACCGATCACTCGCGCGTACCCGGCGGCAGTAGCGGTGGAAGCGCGGCTGCCGTAGCGGCAAATATCGCCATAGCCGCACTCGGAAGCGATACGGGCGGCTCGATCCGCCAGCCGGCGGCATTTTGCGGCTGCGTAGGCTTTAAGCCGAGCTACGGCAGAGTCAGCCGCTACGGGCTTGCAGCGTATTCGAGCAGCCTCGATCAGATAGGACCGATCACGCGCAGCGTCGAGGACGCGGCGATCTTATACGACATCATCGCAGGCCGCGACGAGATGGATAGCACGAGCTACGCGGGCGCTTACGAAAGCACCGCGGATAAGCTAAACGCCGATCGCAAGCTTAAGATCGCCGTTATAAAAAATTATATTGACGAAGCCTCGCAGCAGGTCAAAGAGGCTCTAAATTTGACTATAGAAAAGCTAAAATCATTCGGACACGAGATCGTTTATCGCGATCTTTGCAGCTCCAAATACGACATAGCGACCTACTACATCATCGCAACCGCCGAGGCTAGCGCAAATTTAAGTCGCTACGACGGCGTGCGCTACGGAAACCGCGCAAAGGCTCTAAATTTAAAAGAGCTCTACGCCAACACCCGCGGCGAAGGATTTGGCGACGAGGTCAAGCGCCGTATGCTTCTAGGCACCTTCGTGCTAAGCAGCGGCTACTACGACGCGTATTACATCAAAGCGCAGAAGGCAAGAGCCTTCATCAAAAGCGAATATGAGGAAATTTTAAAAGACGCCGATTTGATCTTTATGCCGATTGCGCCGGGCGTGGCGTATAAATTCGGCGAGCTTAGCGATCCGCTTCGCGCGTATCTTAGCGACATCTACACGATCGGTGTAAATTTAGCGGGGCTTCCCGCAATCTCCGTGCCGGTAGCGAAAAACAAAGAGGCTCTTAATATCAGTGCGCAGCTCATCGGGCGCGCTTACGACGAACAAACGGTGCTGGACGGCGGCTTGAGTTTAGAAAAAATCGTGAAAGGATAAGTATGAAGATCGTCAAAAAGGCTCTGACCTTCGAGGATGTTTTGTTGGTACCGCAATACTCTGAAATTTTACCCAAAGAGGTCGATATCAGCACGAGTTTTACGAAAAATATCACGCTAAATACCCCTCTCGTGAGTGCTGCAATGGATACGGTCACCGAGTACCGCACTGCGATAATGATGGCACGCCTCGGCGGCATCGGCGTGATCCATAAAAATATGGACGAGGACTCCCAAGCCAAGATGGTTCGCCGCGTAAAAAAGAGCGAAAGCGGCGTCATAATCGATCCTATCTCGATCAAGGCGGACGCCACGATCAAAGACGCTCTCGATCTGATGAGCGAGTACCATATCAGCGGCATTCCCGTTATCGACGACAACGGCGTGCTGATTGGAATTTTGACCAATCGCGACCTGCGCTTTGAAACAGACACCGCCGCGCTTGTGGGCGAAAAGATGACCAAGGCTCCACTAATTACCGCTCCGAAGGGTTGCACGCTTGATGACGCAGAGAAAATTTTTAGAAACAATAAGGTAGAAAAGCTTCCGATAATCGACGCAAACGGCCATTTAGAAGGGCTTATTACGATTAAAGATCTTAAAAAGCGCATCGAATATCCAAGCGCTAATAAAGACAAATTCGGCCGCCTTCGCGTCGCCGCGGCGATTGGCGTAGGCCATCTGCAAAGAGCCGAAGCTCTCGTCAAAGCGGGCGTCGATGCGCTTGTGATGGACTCCGCGCACGGACACTCCAAAGGCATTATCGACACGCTTAAGGAGCTGAAGCGAAATTTTGACGTGGACGTAGTGGTCGGAAACGTCGCAAACCCCGCCAGCATAAAGGATATCGCAAACGCGGGAGCAGACGCGATTAAAGTAGGTATCGGCCCGGGCTCGATCTGCACTACGCGCATCGTAGCGGGCGTGGGCGTGCCGCAGTTTACCGCGATCAACGATTGCGCGATCGAGGCGGCTAAATTTGGAATTCCGATCATCGCAGACGGCGGCATCAAATACTCGGGCGACATCGCCAAAGCTCTAGCTGCGGGCGCAAGCTCGGTGATGATGGGAAGCCTGCTTGCGGGCTGCTACGAAACCCCGGGCGAGCTCATTACGTTTCAGGGCCGCCAGTACAAAACCTACCGCGGCATGGGCTCCTTAGCGGCGATGCAGAAGGGAAGCTCGGATCGCTACTTTCAAGACGGCACCGCAAAAGAAAAGCTCGTACCCGAGGGCGTCGAGGGGCGCGTACCTTACGCGGGCATGTTAAAAGACGTGATCTTTCAGCTGCTAGGCGGCTTGCGAAGCTCGATGGGATACTGCGGCAGCAAGGATATCGCGACCTTTCAGCAAAAGGCGGAATTCGTCGAGATCACGAGCGCAGGTCTTAAAGAAAGCCACGTCCACGACGTCATCATCACGCAGGAAGCGCCGAATTACCGAGTCAATCAGTGATCCTTCAAAGTAAAATTCAAAATTTTGACGAGCCGCTCTATCTAGAGAGCGGCCGCGTCTTTTCCAACTTCAAGCTCGCCTATGAAACCTACGGCGAGCTAAACCCGGACAAATCAAACGTCATCGTCATCTGCCACGCCCTAACCGGCTCCGCGCACGCCGCGGGACTTTACGAAGGCGACGTTAAGCCCGGCTGGTGGGACGGGCTCATCGGCGATCATAAAGCGGTCGATACGACAAAATTTTTCGTCATCTGCATAAACATTTTAGCTTCGCCGTTTGGCTCGACATGCCCGCTCGATGTCGATGAAAGCAGAGGCCGCGAGTACCGCTTGCGCTTTCCGGTAGTGGTCGTCTCAGACGTCGTGCGCGCGCAGATGATGCTTTTAAAGCGCCTCGGCATCGCCCGCGCCCGCGCCGTTATCGGCGGCAGCCTAGGCGGCATGCAGGCGCTGTGCTATGCGATCGAATATCCGGAATTTGCGGATGAAATTTTCGTACTCGCAAGCACCTACGCTACGCAGCCTTGGGCGATCGCGTTTAATAAGATCGCGACCGAGGCCATCTTGCGCGATCCGAGCTTTAAAAACGGCAACTACGATAAAAATCTGATCGCCGAGCGCGGGCTTGACGGCATGGCGGTAGGGCGCATGGCGGGGCATATAAGTTTTTTAAGCCCAAGTTCGATGCAGGATAAATTTGGGCGCAACTACGTTGAAACCGACGGTCTTTACGAGATCAACGGGCGCTTTCAGGTGGATCGCTACCTTGAATACAACGGCGAAAATTTCGCGCGCAGGTTCGATCCGCTGTGCTATCTCTACATCGCTAAGATGATGAATATATTTGATTGCACGCGCCACTACGGCAATCTCAAAAACGCCTGCGCGCAGATCAGATCGCGCCTGCACCTCATCTCTTTCAAGGGCGACGTGCTCTTTCCGCCGGGGCTAATGAAAGAAATTTACGATGCGATGAGCGATCTGGGCAAAAAGGATCGCGCGAGCTACGCGCAGATCGACAGCGACTACGGACACGACGCGTTTTTGGTCGAGATAGAAAAATTTGATTACATCATAAAAAGGATTTTGGATGAGTTTTGAAGAAAAAATGGAGAAGATTAGCGCGCTTTTAAAGAGCCTAAACGAGAAGGATCTAAGCCTAGAAGAGAGCGTAAAGCTGTATAAACAGGGCGTCGCGCTGCTAAAGGAGGCGAAGGAAATTTTAGAAAACGCCAAGCTCGAGGTTGCCGAAATAAACGCGCCCGAGCAGGCTTAGGAGGCGACGATGATAAATGTATGCGTTTTACAGCTACCGACGCTTTCGATGAGCGAAAATCGGATCGATTACTATATGAAGGTCGCCAAAGACAACGGCGCGCGGATCGTGCTGCTGGGCGAATATGAGCTAAATTCCTTCTTTAGCGAGCTTAAAAAGATGCCCCGCTCCATCGCGTGCGAACAGAGCGAGCATAAGCAGGAGCTGATGGCGCGGCTGGCTGCCAAATACGACCTACATATCGTAGCGCCAATAATCAGAGCCGCTAGCGGCGCGATTTTGAGGGAAGCGGGCATTTTCGGCGGCGCGACTCAAAAAAGCGCACGCTGCGGCGAAAATTCCGTAAGCCTTAAAAGCAAGCCTGGTTGCAAGAGCGAGCTAAATTCCAAGAGCGATTTAAATTCCAACGATGGTTCAAATTCTAAAGGCACTTTAAATTCCAAAAACGAGCAGAATTGCAAAGGCGGCTTAAATTCCTGCGGCGCGCACGCTTTAAATTTCAAAGCCGCAAATTCCGCGGACGGTTTAAATTTAAGCGCTCCGATCCCGAGTAACTCGAACGCTTCAGATTTAAAAGCCGAAAGCCAAAAAGACGCGAGCGAAGAGGAGATCTTTTGCGCGAGCGAAAACGAGCCCATCTGGGTGAAATCCTGCGCGAAATTTTCGCCCTCGGAGGTGAAATTTTACGATCAAAATATCCTGATGGACTATCCGCACTGGAACGAAGATGGTTTTTTCGCCAACCGCAAAAGCCGCAAAATCGGTAAAATTTCGCCGATGATCTTTAGCGAGGGCGGCGTGAAATTCGGCGTCTGCTTCGGCTATGAGGCGCATTTTGACGTATTTTGGCGCTATTTTATGCAGAAAAACGTCGGCTGCGTGCTCGTGCCGTGCGCCTCGACCTTCGAAAGCGGCGGACGCTGGCGCGAGCTTTTGAAGATGCGCGCGTTTACGAACTCGCTCTACGTCATCCGCGCCAACCGCATCGGCGAGGCGAAATTCGGCGAAAGCGAGTTTAAATTTTACGGCGAGAGCTTCGTCGTAACCCCTAGCGGCGAGATCGCAAACGAGCTGAAAAACGAAGAGGGCGTGCTGATGTGCGAAGTGGACGCGGACGAGATCGCTGCGGCGCGCGGGCTGTGGAAATTCCGAAAAAATCTAGTCGGCAGGGGGCTTTTATGAACTACTTTCACAGACAGATCCAGCTTTGGGGCGAGCAGACGCAGCGCGCGCTTGCGGATAAGCGCATCCTAATCATCGGCGCAGGCGGGCTTGGAAGCAGCCTTTCTTACGCTCTGGGCGCAAGCGGCATCGGGCGAATCAGCGTCGTGGATTTCGATACGGTGGCGCTTCACAACATCCACAGGCAAATTTTATTCACACTCGAAGACGAGGGCAAATTTAAAGCGGACGTTTTTAAAAGCCGCACGGAAAGCCGCTACGACGGCGTGAGCGTCGAGGTGCATAAGAGCCGCGCGGAGGAATTTTTCGCTAGCGCGATAGGCTCGGGCGAGAAATTTGATCTCATTTTGGATGCGACCGATAATCTCGCTACGCGCGCGCAGATCGATGCATTTGCTAAGCAAATAGGCGTGCCGTGGGTGTTCGCGTCGGTGGACAGCTGGCAGTGCCAAGTCTGCTTCGTGCAGAATGCGGATTTTAAATTTTTCCCGAGCCTAAACGCGACGCCTGCGGGCATAACGGCTGCGATCGTGATGTTTGCGGCGAGCTTTGAGGCAAACCTCGCTCTGCGCTATCTAGCGGGGCTCGAGGTCGAAAAAGACCTGCTTTACTACGCGAACTTTTTCGGCGGCGAGCTGGAAGTTAGGAAGATAAAATTGTAGTTTTGGCTCGGGCTAGTTTAAATTTAAGCCCGAGCTTGTGGGTTGACTTTATATCAAAAAGCTAACTTTGAGTATGTTGATTTAACTCTTCTTCTGTCATTTCACTCTCCTTAATATCTAGTTTTCATAAGATTCTTTTATTGCATTTTTTATCTCATCGGATGGGATCTCATCTATATATTTATCCAGCTTTTTTAAATTATCTTTATACGGCCGATCAAGCTTACGACCGTCTTTATCTCTGGTATACATATGGATGGATACCGCTTCCATTTCATTTAACTCGCTTGCAAATTTCGTATATTCATAAACATCTTTAAATGTAGAATTTCTATCTTTGCAATATTTGCGATATACCGTCGTTATAAGCGAAATTTCACTTTTAGGTATATAATAAGTTGCATCGTAGTTTATTTTATAATAACTATCCAAACTATATATATAGTTTCTATGACAATCATCATATTTTCGTTTTAGAAATTCCGGACTCGGTTGTCCACCTACGTTATACTGCATAAGCAGCTTTAAAATCGGTTCGTAATTTGGAGTGCCCGGAAATGTATCATACAATGAAAAATCATATTCGGTAATATCAAATCCGTCCGTCGGTTCCGCTTTATCATTTAATATTCCTTCAGGCACGACCTTTTTAATATCGTTTCCGTACCTTAGACCTACCGTAGAGTTTTGAAATTTCCAAATATATGGCTTGTAGCCGCTTTCTAACGCCATCTTTGCTATCTCATACATATTCGTATTCGTAAGATATGAAAAGAAATAATTCGGCTCTCCTATACTAATCATAGGGTAGTCGGTATCATAAATCAACGTAAAATTTCCATCGTCACTTATTTGCAAAGATTTTATATGGTTATAATTCGGCGGAAGCAGCCTATTTCTAACGACCTCCGCCTCTTCAAATTTAACGCCGTTGTCTAAAAGCAGTCTTACCGCTTTAGTAGCATTATTTTCTATAGCATAAGCCATAGCGGATAGCTTGTATTCGTCTTTTTTATGTATATCCGCACCTA
>NZ_CALIMY010000005.1 GCF_938045205.1 uncultured Campylobacter sp. | reverse complement strand
TGTAGCCGAAGTCGCTGCAGTAGTAGTAAGAGCTCCTGCTATGCCAGATCCTACTCCTGCGGTAAGATATGTTACTACGGCAGTTACTATTAAAGAGCCTACGCCGCTAAGGCTTCTTGTCTTATCACTCCACTCCTTAGAATTTAAAATAGCCTTGGTTTGGTTTATATTCTTTTCATCTATAGGAGTGGGAGAATTTGAGCTAAGCTCCTTAGTAGTTTGAGCGGGATCTTTAGCAGATGGTGATATTTGGTTATATGTATTGCGGTGCTCCTTATTATCTGTCTGCAAAAGATCACTACTGCTCATGAGATCTTGATTTAAGGCAGAAGCACTTTCTTGCTTATGCGACGTAAGCTTATCGGTAATATCCTTATCGTTTAGCTTTAGACTCTCTTTTACGGCTATAAAGCTTGGAATTTCGGTTTCTTTTATGGCTCCTTTATCTTTCATAGTAGCAGTAAGTACGCCTTTGCGATTTGAAGCAGATATTTTTGTATCACTTCTTTTAGACGAGATTAAATTTAACTCACTTGTATTTAAATTTACTCTATCTGCAGTAATATTTGATGCTAAAAGATCGATAGAGCCTGCCGTCAAATTTATATGCTTTGAAAAGATGGTTGAGCTTGCTTCGTTATTTGAGGTCTCGATATGACTTTTCTTTAGCGAAGCTAGAGCTCCGAAAGAATTTTTATGGCTTTTTTTCTCGTAATAAGAGCTATATGGCGCAGATACTATATTTATATTGTTTCCCGCCTGCATATCTATAGCTTCTTTAGCTTTTAACGTAGAGCCCGCTATATTAATATCGGCTTCTTGCGAGCTAAGCATTATATTTTTAGCCCTTATGCTAGTAGGTACTACGCTTTGATTTAAAGCTTTAGTAGTAGTGCTTTTTTTAGACGCAAAGCCCTTCTCTTTAAATTCGCTCTCGTAGTAGTTGCTATCGATATCCCCACTTAGATTTATGGAGTTCTTAGCTTGCAGCAAAGCATCACCGCCGCGCGCATTAATATCCGCTCCGCTTATGGCTATACCGTCCGCTTTTATTAAGATATTATCTTTGGCGTTAAGCCTGGAGCTTGTATTCTTAACGATATCCTCTTTATAATATCCCCCTTTGCTTTTAAAGTTATAGCTTAGCTTCTCCTTCGCGCTATTTATATTTACGTCCTTTGCGGCGTTTAGGATCAAATTTGCAGCAGAGTCTATGCTTGCTCCGGTTACGGTTATATCGCGAGCCGCATTTAACGCTACGCCGCCTTCGGTAGATTTTATATTTGAGATAGTGCCTATATAGGTGCTGCTTTGATCGCCGTAGGCTCTATTTAGGTTTATCTCTTTACTTAGAGTTTTATGTACTATATCTCTGCCAGCATTTAAACTTACGCTACGTCCTTGTATCAAAGAGGAGGCGTTTATTATATCCTTATTAGCCGATATGCTTAGGGCGTTTCCCGCGATGATGGAGGCGGAGTTTAAATTTGATACGCTGCCGGCTTTTAGGTTCATATTTGATCCCGCGTAGATTATCCCTTCGTTTCTAAGATCGCCGTTTGCGCTTAGATCTATGCTGCCTCCTGCGTATATCAAAGAAGGTGCAGAGCTAAGTAGAGTGCCGTCATCTTCCTCCGAAGAGTTCAAGGAGGTCCTTTTTTTATCATAAAGCAAGCTTAGCTTATTGTGCATGTATGAAAAATCTGGTATCAGCTCGCTATAAACGTAGAAGGTATTATAAAATTTACTGCTTATAGGCGAAAAGAGATTGTTTATATAGCTAGGCCTAATAATATCTTGCATATCCGCTTCGTTATTAAGACTAGGCGCGAGATCGTTTTTATTGAGATTTAAAGCGTTAGGATTATTAAGCCCCTTGCCTATTAAAGAGTAATCTATTTTAGAAAAAGCTTCCTTTATAAGAGTAGGAGCGTTACCAGAGTTTATCTGCCCGTGTGAGTTTAAATTTGAAATATCACCCGCGTAGCCTTTTATATCTTTTTTAGCTCCTATTATGGAGATAATAGCAGGCTGAGAGTAGTAGATATTCTTTTGGTCGCTATAGCCGCCTTTACCGCCGTGGCTTTTATGTTTCCATCTATACTCCGCCTGGCTCGTTATACTATGATTTAGACTTAAAGAGCGGTTGTTTAGGCTCTTTACATTTAAGAGCAGATCGTTATAAGCATAAATTACGCTCTTATCGTTATTTAGCTCATCTATGTTAAGGTTACTATCCCCTGCGGAGATTATGTTTGAGCCCATAAATTTACTTAGGCTATCTTCAGTTATATACTCTTTATTGATGCTATAGCTTATCTGCCTTAATCTCTCCTTCTTATGAGGCTTGCTTCTTCTTATGCTAAAGAGATTGTCTTTTAAGCTTAGCGTTATAGCATCATATAGCCTAGTATCCTCCCCCGGAAGCCTAGTATTTTTATATAAGCTTAATACGTATAGATTCATATCTTGCTCGCTAAGCTCCTCCATGATCTTAGCGTTTAGCTCGTCCTGGCTAATATTAGGATTTTGCTTAAGGATGCGCTCTTTTATCTCTGCCGCATTGACCTTTAAAGGAATGGCTATGCCGCTGCAACCCCAGCCATCGCCATTGCAGGTAAAATCTATATTATAGCCGGTGCTTTGAACTCTCTTTACGGGCTCGTTAACCGAGCGGTTGTTTAACTTTTTAGCATTGATATTAAGAGCGCCCCTTGCATATATCAAAGAGGAGGCGTTAGTTATCTCGTCAGCCTTGCCCTCCCCACCTCTTTCATTAAAAATATTTAAATTTCTTTGAGAGATGATGTTGGATAGCGCTTCGTTGCTAAGAAAGCTAGTATTTATAACTATATCCCCTCCGCTAAGTATATTGGACGCGTCCTGATTGAGGATATTTTTAGCGTTTAAACTTATGCCGTCTTGCGCATAAACGAGGGCTTTTTTATTGATTAGGCTTTCAGAGTTTGTTATCAGCTCGTCCCCTGCGATTAAAGAGCCTAAATTTAAAATTTGCTCCTTTGCTTTCAAAGCCAAATTTCCAAGTGCGGCTATGATGCTTTCGTTTTTGATACCCTTTGCGTTTATGATCAGATCTTTATTGGAGATCAGCCTTTGTGAGGCAATGAAGCTTCCCTGTAAGTTCAAGTATATATCGCCGCTTGCGTAGATCCCTCCGTTATAGCTCAAATCCTCCTTTAGCCCCAGATATAAACTACCGTCCGAGTTTAGCTTACCTAAAGCGCTTAGACTATCTAAATTTAAGGCAAGATCTCCTTTGGAGCTTATAAGTCCCTCTTCATTATTAAGAGCGCCTTTGTTTATGATTAAATTTCCTCCGCTTAGGATAGAGCCCTTAGAATTATCTATGCTGTCGTAGCCTAAGAGAGCGCCTCGTAGGGAGATGATCTTTGAGCTTTCGTTGCGTAGATTGTTGCCGCGCAAGCTTAAGCCCTCTTGCACTATAAAGGTAGAACCTGAAAGGTTATAAAAATTTGGAATTTCAGAATCCAACGCCCTCAATACCATCAAACTGTTATCGTTTAAGAGACTATCTTTTATATCCAAATAGCTTTCGTTTGAAAGTATCGCTCCGCCTATATTTGATATGTGATCCGCGCTTATTATGCTAAGCTCGTTTTTGGATGGAGGGATAACTCCTGTTTTAAAGGAGTCTTTACTCTCATCTAGGCTTAACTCCTTTAGTCTTTCGCTCTTAGCCGCTCCTATTACGGCTCTATCTTTGTTGCTTAGGCTTCTAGCCTCTATCTTTAAGGCGGAGCTTGAGCTTATGGTGCCTTTTATATTATCTAGCCTATCCGCTTTTAGCTTTAGAGTATTAGCCTGTATATTTCCTCTGTTTTCTACCGAGGAGGCTTTTATATCCAGATTGGAGGCTGAAATTTTAGAGCCCTTTTGGTTGGAGATGGTCTTTGAGCTGATTTGAGCCTGTCCGTTGGAACCCAGCTTTCCTTCATTTATCAGATCTCCGTTAGCGTCTATCTTTAAAGAGCTGTCCGCCAAGATAGCCCCTTTATTATTGATGCCCGCTCCATCTTTAGTAGATATTATATTTATCTTGCCCGCGTACATTCCGCCTAGAGCCGAGGAGTCTATGGATACACCTTTAGGATGTGATCCCCCTTCTTGCTCGATTTTTAGATTATCCTGCCTCAATCCAGAGTTTGTATTTTTTAAAGATACCTTACCGTCCGTCGCTACTACGTTTATCTCGTTTGCGTAAATTTTACCCTCCAGCTTTAGGCTATTAGATATTACGTTTAGATAATCTCCGTTATCGTTTAGGCCGTCCGCTCCTATATTTATAGAGCCGTCCTTGCTTATGTTTAGGGATTTAAGATGCCCGTTTTCATAGGTGGGTTTGGCGGTGCTTAACGTAGTGGAGGAGGAATTTATTATGGTAGCGCCGTTTACGTTGATACCGCTAGGATTAGCGATGATAAGATCGGCTTTTCTGCCTGCTATCTCAATATTACCCTGTAAATTTGAAGGAAGAGGCGAGTTTACCTGATTGATTATAAGCTTAGCTTCGCCGCGATTGAGTCTCGGATTTGGCGGTATGTAGCCTGCGGTTTTACTTATGGCTCCGCCTTGAGAGTTATTAAATACCGTACCCTCTTTAGGAGTGTTAAGCTTGGAGTATTCGTTGATAGAAATCCCCTTATCGTTAGGAGAGGCGATATCTATTTGAGTGGCGGGAGCATTCGGAGTTTGAGACACCAAAGCTCTATGATTTACGGGGGCGGAGTTATCAGGTATTATCTCGCAATATGAAAAACAAGGAGCCAGCAAACCAAGAAGCAAAAGAGCGGCAAGGCGTTTCTTTGCTTGGCTAAAGACGCCGAAATATTCTTTTGTATAAGTAGGGGCACTAAGACGCCCTGCGCCATTAAAAATAGAGCTTAAACATAAAATTTGCATACTAATAACCTCCGTTTGCGATGGTTTTATATCTTAAATTTCTTGAATACTTTCTTAAAAAAATAGTAAATTTAGGATATTTTATTTAAAATTTGTTTGAATTTATTTTATGGTTCGGCGTAGGCGCAGGATTGCTATTTCTCGGCTCTTAGCAGGGTATATCTACGCTAAAAATAGTTAGTAAAATTTACTAAGCGTTATATAGTCTTAGTTTATATTAAACGCCGCGATAAGCGCCGATGAAATTTCGCTAAATTTTTAAAAGACAAATTTAAAAGTCGTAACTTAGAGAGAAATTTAAAGCAGGAGTGTCCGTTTTAAAATTTTCCGGTTTGCTAATAGGAAAAGCCGCCAAAAGATCATAGGTAAAAGAGCCTGAAATATTTCCTCTCAGACCTACGCCACCTCCGCTAAGCATTTCGCCCTGCAAGGGATAATCTTTTCCCTTAGAGCTAAGCTTGCCGACATCAAAGGCTAGGTAAACGCCGTTATTTTTAAAATACTTATATTCCAAGGTATTTCTTATATAAAAGCCGCTATCTCCAAGCAGGCTCATCTGAGAGTCAAATCCTCTAACGCTATAGTATCCGCCGATATTTAGCCTATCTATAGGGCTAAGATGGGTGCTGGCTCTTCTTGCGTAAAGTTCCAACTCGTAGCTTAAAGGGATAGCGGAGGATCTGGTTTTAAAATTTAACGCAGCGTTTATCAAATGGTACCTTGAGCTCCCGCCTCCGAAGTCTTCATCGGGCGCTCTTAGAGCGTTAAACGCTCCCGTAGATTTTAGGTACGAAAGCATCATCTCTACCGAAGAGTTATCAAAAAATACCTTGGATTTTAGCCCCGCCTCATAGCCGCCTTCACGCTTTCTTTGGTTGCTAAGCTCATAATCTTGTATATAGTTTTTATACTTTTTTTGCCAAATTCTAAAAAACAGAGAATTTTTGGAGTTTTGATTTCTAAAATATACATAGTTAAGATCCAAATTTCTTCTAACGCTGCTTCCGCTATAGGTATAAAGCTCATATGCCCCTGGTACTATTTGATCGTAGGTGTATCTGTTCTGCCAAAAGGATAGAGAGAAGTATCCAAAAGGTATACTAAAGCCTGCGTAGTAGTTAGCCGATCTGCCGCTTTTGCTATCATCTCCTAAAAATTTTTTATCTCCTCTTAAAAAATTTCTACCGTAAGAAGCAAATACGCTCTCGTTTAATCCAAGTAAATTTAAGCCGTAAAGCATAGCCGCGCCTTGGTATTTGCCGCTAGATTTGGAGCCCAGATTATCCGCGCTTAGTCTAAACAGCAGAGGCAAGCTTTGCTGTTTAGAGATATTGATATCGGAGTAGCCCTGCTTTGCGGAAGGGCTTAAGCTTATCTCCGCCTCGCTTCTTGAAGCGGCATTAAAATTTTCCACAGCCTGCTCCAGATCTCTTAAGTTTAAAATCTCTCCCCTCTTATCGCCGCCGAATGCGGTAAAGATACTTCTTTGGTTCTTGGCTTCAGAGCCGGGCTCAAGTGAGATCTCGCCTATGCGTCCGGGATGCAGAGCCAAAAGAAGGGTACCCGAGGAGATGTTTTGCTGGGGGATGGAAACGGAGGTAGTAATAAAGCCTGCGGATATGATTTTATTGTTATACGCTCTTGCCAGAGTTAAAATTTTATCGCTTCCCAAGCAATCGCCGCTTTTAAATTTAAGCTCTTTTAGAGTTGAGTTTAAAATTCTTTCAAACCCCGGCGGAACTGAATGATCGGAATTCGAGGTAGGACCAATGGACTTAGCGGAAGTTTTTACTTTCGCGCGCCCCAAGTTTTCATCATTCGGCTTAAAGGTAGGAATACTTGAGCCAGCACCGTCTTTGGGATTGACGGCTAGAGTTTTTGGATCATCTCTGTTTTTAGATTCATAATCCGCTTCGTTAAATTTAGAATCCGCGCTACTTTTCTGCTCGTTTTGCACTTCTGCGTTAATCAGTTTGATCTCATAAATTTTAAAGCAAATTCCTGCTTTCTTGGGCTCCGCGGTCGCGCTTGAAGCGGGAGACTCTTCGCTGCGTATGGTTATGAAGGGATCCTCGGCGCCTTGTCTAATTGATCTTATTCTTTGCTCTTCGGAATTTATGACGCCAGAAATATCGGCAGGAGTAGCCATTAACACTTTAGGAGCTAGGCTTAAGCCTATAAAGATAGAGGCCAGAATAAGCTTGACGCTTTTAACGCCGCGAGGTTGCAAAGAAGCTCCTTTAAATTTACTATCGTAGCGATAAGATAATGGTTTTTATAAAACATCGATTGCGCCTATTTTTTACGATTGGAATATCGCCGCAAAAAACTTTATAGTTTAAGCATGGCAAAGCATCTATTGGCATATATTCGCTTTTATAGACCTTGTCTTCCGCTAGGAGCTATCAAATTAAAATTAGTAATAATACACTAATTTTTTAAATTTTCGGGTAAGGTTTCTTTGGTTTTAGTGCTAATTGAGATTTTAAATTTTATTATGCCTAGAATCTCGATTTTTAATATAGTAGTTTCTCTTAAACTACCTGTATAATCTAGCGTTTTTAGCATTTGAAATTTTTTTGAAAAAATTTGAAAAAGCCGCAAAACAGGGCTTTTAAAAAAATCAAAAAACTAAAAATAGGGGGGAAATTTGATAGATGGTGTCCCCGACAGGATTCGAACCTGTGGCCTCAAAATTAGGAATTTTGCGCTCTATCCTACTGAGCTACGAGGACAAAAATCGGCAATTTAATCGCCGATAATATTCATAACGTCGTCTAGTTTTTTGTGAAGATCTTTGTCATTGATGGGCTTTGTCATAAAGTCATAAGCACCTTTATTTAAAGCCTCTCGTTTAGCGGTCTCGTCCGTCGTAAGGACGATGACGGGGATATGAGCTATACTTTCTCTAGCGTGAAGATTATCTAAAAATTCCAGCCCATTCATCACAGGCATTACGATATCTAATAAAATCAAATCAACGGGCTGAACTTCGAGTACGGCAAGGGCGTCCAAGCCGTTTTTGGCTTGGAGTATGGTTTGGAATTTGCCGTATTTTTTTAGCATAACTTCAAGTAGCTTTAAATTTATAGCGTCATCATCAACCGTTAAAACTTTCAAATCTCTCATTTAAGACCTCATCCTTATATATATTTTTGTGCGAGTTTCTCAAGACCCGACTTGGTAATATTGTAACTAGCGACTTCGCTAAATAGTGGATTTTCATCGTTGTCGTTAGAAAACAGAACTAGCTTGGTCGCAGGCGCTTTTCGGCGCAAGCTCTCTAACGCCGCTAAGTCTAGCCCTGCTAGCTTTTTATCAATCAAAACAAGCTTATAGCTGCCCGTAGCCACCATAGAAATAAGCTGGTCGAAATTGCCCGCAATTTCTACGTCTTTATACTGGTGTTTTAATATGCTGGCAAAAATTTTGCTTTCCATAATGTTTGCCTTACATATAAGTATATCTTTTGTCGGCACGCGCGCACCCTTAGCTTTCACTACGTCATCGGAAACTATGCTTTTTTTAGGAACTAGCTTCATTACCGTCTTTGGCACTTTGACAGTTTTAATGACCGTCTTAGGCACCTGGCGTTTGACAAGCTTTTTAACCAGCTTCTTTGTAGTTCCACCGGCGGGCGCTGCATCAGATCGTTTATCGCCGATAAAATTATCTAACATTTGAGCTAAGATATCCTTTTTGATCGGCTTAGTGCAGTATTCGTCAAGTCCTGCTGCCATAAATTTCTCTCTATCGCCCTTTAGCGCATTGGCAGTAACAGCCACGATCGGGATGTGACGGAGATTATTCTCGTGCTCGTATTGCTTGATCTGCTTTGTAGATTCGATACCGTCCATAACAGGCATCGAAATATCCATAAATATGAGATCATAGTCGTTATTGGCTTTTCTGGCTTCCAGCGCCAAAAGTCCGTTTTCAACTATCGTCAAATTCATATTAAAGCTATTTAACGTATGCTTCATAAGCTTTTGATTGATCTCATTATCCTCCGCAATAAGGATTTTGGCGTTATATTTTCTATTGACCAAAGGTACATTTTCATCGGCAGGATTTCGCTCTACCGGCACTTCAACCTCTTCTTCGACTTCGACATCCTCTTCTACCATAATGGTTTCTTCCTGCTGCTCGTCTTCGTATACGGTGACGGGCACCTCGACCATCTCCTCTTCCTCAGGCTGCGGGATAACTACCGGTTCGACTTTTACGCTAACAGGCTCGATCTCGGGCTCTTCGACATGGTCGTTTTGAGTAGCAGGCTCCACCTTCGGAATATCTACAGGCTCCAGCTCAATACTCTGCTCTTTAGCAGGAATATTTTGAGCTGCCGGTTCTACTGCCGGCATTACCAGTTCAGACTCAATATTTGAAGGCTTCTGTTTAACCTCTTCAAGTTTTGGCTCTATAGGTTTTAGTTCAGGCTCAATTGCTACCGGCTCTGGCTCAACAGCGATAGGTTCTGGTTCAATTATCTTTTTAGTTGGAATTTCAGGTTCTGAAAGTTTAACATTTGAAATTTCATCTTCATGAGCAGAAACACTTGAAGTATCAGGCTTCGAAGCTTTAGCGATAGGAATTTCAGGCTCGGTTTTAATGGCTACCGGAATTTCTTCTTCTACGCTTGGAATTTCAACCTTTTTAGCAGGCTCTTGCGCCTTGGCGCTCGGTTTGATATCCGAAAGATCGATATCTATATCAGGAATTTCAATCTCAGCCTTAGGCGTCTCAACCTTGGCCTTTGGAATTTCTACTTTTGCAGGCTCAGCCTTTACTTCTTCCTCTTTTTTGATCTTAGGAAGCTCTATTTCGATATCAGAAAGATCGATGCTAGGAGTTTCGGTTTTAGGAGCCTGGGTCTGAGTCGCATGTGTTTTGAGCCCCACAAAATCATCAGGGATTTCCAAAGATATAGGCTCATCGATATCGGTCTGGGCATCCTTTGTGCTTGAAGGCTCTACTTTTGGCTTTTCTGCGCGCGGGATTACTATTTCAGGAATATCAATATCGATCTTTGGCGATTCAGGCTCTGTCTTTTCAATCTTAATATCACTCATAGGCTCGATATCTATAGGCTTAATGACCGGCTCTTCTGCTTTAGGAGCTTCTTTTTTGAGTTCTTGAGCAATACTAGGCTTACTAACAGCCTCCTCTTTATGCGCAGAATGAGCCTCGGCATCGTGTGTACGCCTTCTGCTTTGCAAGATAGCGCGTAGCTCGTCTGCCGACGAAGTAGTAGCATGTCGTAATTCATCGAGCTTGTTGATGATAGGCCTTTCTTTTACTACCGGCTCTTCCATAATCATTTCATCAGCGACGATAGGCTTTTCTACCTCGGCATCCAGCTTAATCTCATGCGTCTGTGGAGCAAAATCCGATCTGCTTAGAGCAATTCCGGATTTTGAAATTTTATCTAGCGTCTTAACGAATTTAGTTAAGTTAAAAGGCTCTGTAAGGGTAAAAATTTTAGAATTTGAAATACTAATACTTTGAAGCTCTTTTGGCTTAAGAGTCAAAATCGTAGGCATACTCAATATATCGCTAACCTCGCCGTAATTCTTAAATCTAGTGATAAGAGCATCATATTTGTTATTATTTTGCGCTGAGCGGAACTGCGCGTTCGTATTAAATATCGAAATTTTACCGCCTAGCTTGCTGATATAGTTTTTAACGATATCATTATACATCGTATCGGCGCTATCAGCTAAAAGCGCGAAATTTAATCCTTTGATGCTTTCAAATACTGCGTCCGCATCAGTCTTTTGAGTCTCTTTAAAAGCAAGGGTGAAGTAAAATCTAGTACCCTTTCCTACGGTAGATTTGACCTGAAGCTTGCCGCCCATCATCGCTACGTATTTCGACGAAATCGTAAGTCCAAGACCCGTTCCACCATATTTACGTGTGATCGTAGAGTCGGCCTGAGAGAAGGCGTTAAATACATTTGCGAGCTTATCTTCAGAAATTCCAATGCCGGTATCTTCTACGCTAAACGTTACGATCGCCTCTCCTGGAGCTTTGCTAGGCTCTCTTAAAATTTCGACCACGATAGTGCCGTGCTCAGGCGTAAATTTGACAGCATTTGACATGAGGTTGATAAGAACCTCTTTGATCTTCGTGATGTCTCCGTATAGATGGTGCACGAGTGTAGGATCGATGTAGAGCAGGATATCGATATTCTTTTCGGCAGCCTTAGCTACGTAAATTTCAACCGCGCTTTCGAAATCTTGTATAGGGTTAAATAAGATATCCTCAAGCTCAACCTTATTGCTCTCGATCTTGGAGACATCCAAAATGTTATTAATGATCGTTAGAAGGTTTTCGGACGATTTTTCGATAGTATCAACATAATCGCGCTTTTCCTCGTCCAAATCGGTATTTTTAAGAAGCTCCGTAAAGCCGATGATGCCGTTAAGCGGCGTCCTGATCTCGTGAGACATATTAGCTAAAAAGATCGATTTTGCCTTGTTGGCATCCTCCGCAGCGCCCTTTTGATACGCAATCAGATCGAGCGCATCCTCGATAAGCGAATACGCTTTGTTAACACCCTCACTAGTCCTAACGTCGATGTGTTCGTGCTGATTCGTCAAATCGCCGATTCGGCTAAGCACGTTGCCGAGGTCGGTAACGTTCTGTCTTAAACGTCTTGTAATACCCAAGGCAAAAACGACCAAAATAGCCGCTAAAACCCATATGCCAAGAGCGATAAATAGGTTTCTTAGTCTTTGCGCTAGATAAGTATCGGCATGTGCCGCAAGCTCAGCATTGATCTTTTCAGAAATTTCGCTTAGCTTTTTATATTTAAGTGTAGTAGAGGCAAACCACTCTTGAAAAGGCACGCTATAGTGTCCCTCGTCCGCTTCTTGCTGCAATGTGGCTGAAATTTTAGCAGTCTCTCTTAATGCGTTTTGAAATTCCTCTCCGTCTAGAATTTTTAAAATTGCAGCTCTAGCATCAGATTCCGGCAAGAAGTAGTAATTAGGGAGCGAACTAGATAGGTTGAAGCTAGCCCAAGTCCTTAGCTGCGCCTGATTCATCGCCTTGCTACCGATAATGTATTCGATAATATAGTCACGCTCCGATGCGGTGGCATCCATCGCCTCATAAGTATTAAGCAACGAAACCGTCCAAACGGTAATATTTGAGCTTACAAGACCCTCTCTTAGCACTCGTTGGATTGTTTTTACATCATCATCGAATTTTTGAAAATATGAGCTGAAAAGCTCACCGAAGCTTTTGCTTTGAGCATCGACATCCCTTCTTACCTGCGGAAGTTTGTCTAATAAACCGTCTATATCGGTCTCGGCAGCCAAAAGCTCGTCATTACCGGTGCCGTAAGCGAAAATATCAAAAATAGTCTTTTTTACGACATTTTCGCTGATATTTTTGCTTTCTTTGTACTTTGCAAGCGCATC
Source organism: uncultured Campylobacter sp. (assembly GCF_938045205.1). Taxonomy (GTDB): domain Bacteria; phylum Campylobacterota; class Campylobacteria; order Campylobacterales; family Campylobacteraceae; genus Campylobacter_B. Next base: position 8,706 of record NZ_CALIMY010000005.1, on the reverse strand, counting down.
GTCGGTTTTTTTACGTTGGCCCGATAGAAGGGTTCCCATACCGGGGTTTCCCTCGCTACCCAAAAACGCCGAAGTGATACCGCGCTCTTTATCTACCTGCTCTACTAACGCCGCGAGATTGCTATTTTTAGCAATTTGCTGCTGCAAAATTCCCACCCTGGCGTAATCCTGCAAAGAGATAAACAAGAAATATGATGCAAACGCGAAAATCAAAAGTAGCGGGATACCGCTAACAAGTCTCAAAGCACTTGTAGTATTTAAATTCATACAAAATCCTTCAAAGCGCAGCTTACGCGACGTTAAATTTTATTCAACCGGAGAAACGAAGTCGCTTCCGTCACGCTAGGCGGAGACGATTTAGCCGTCCTGCAAAGTTAATGGGTGATTTTACTAAACAAATCTTTAAATATAGCTTTTTGCGTTAGGTTTTCGTTAATGATTGTTTAAAATTTTTTCGGCGGTTTGGATATTCGTAAGCGATCTGATCTCATCGAAGCTCGCCGCATAAATGCTCTCAAAATCGCCGTAAAAGTCCAAAAGCTTCTTCAGGCTTCCCTTGCTAACGCCCAAGCTTAGCAGCTTTGAGCTTTGCAAATCGAGTTTGCGTTTGCTCTTTTGGTGAAACGAGATCGCAAAGCGGTGCGCTTCATCGCGCAGGCGCTGAAAAAACTGCAACTTTTTATCGTCCGTTGGTAGCAAAAAAATCCCGCCCTTCGTGCAAATTTTATCTTTCGCAGCCCCCTTTGCACGGTGGGCTTTGGCGTCGATCTTTTCTTTTGAGATAGCGATTATATCGACGTTTGCTCCGACGCTGCAGATTATTTCCTCCGCCAAGTTTAGCAGAGCCGTTCCGCCGTCGATGAGCCACAGATCGGGCGCGGCGAGCTCGTCAAATTTAAGCGCGCGGCTAGTTAGATACTCGCGCATCTGATCGTAGTCATTATTTGAGCTAAGGTGCTTGTGGCGGTAGTTTTGCTTGTTAAACTCGCCGTCTTGAAAGCTTATCATAGCTCCCACGGGCGCGGCGCCGAACATATGCGAATTGTCGAAAACTTCGATATTTACCGGCAAATTCGTAAGATCAAAATAATCTTTCAGCTCCTGCAAAAATGCGTAATCGTGCGTTTTTAGATGCTTTTTGATATTGATCTCGCAGTTTTGATATGCGATCTCGCAAATTTTACGCTTTTCGCCGATTTTCGGCGCGTAAATTTTAAACGCTCTTTCATGCCGCTTGGATAAAATTTCGCATACCAGATCCGCATCGTCAAACTCGTCGTAAACGTAAATTTTAGCGCACGTCACGGGGGCTGCGGCCGGGAAGGCGCTTAAGATCATCTGCTTGTAGGCGTTTGCGATATCATCGGCGCTAGGGGCTTTGCAGTTGATTATATGCGAGTTTGAGGCTGAAATTTTGCCCTCGCGTATGCTAAAATGCACGGCGCAGACGAGCCCGTCGCGTGCAGCAATCGCAAAGACCTCGAAATCATCGAGCTTTGCCAGATCGACCTCAACCTTTACGTTCATCTGTTTTAAAATTTCGATCGTATCGCGGATCTGCGCGGCTTCTTCGAAATTTTCGCTCTGCGCGAGCCGTGCCATCCGCTCCCCAAGCTGCGGCACCATCTTTTGCGGATTTTTTAGAGCCGTAAGCGCGCTCTGCACGATACGAGCGTAATCCTGCTTTGAAATTTTATCCTCGCACGGAGCGGCGCAGCGCCCGATCTGGTGGAACAAACAGGCCTTTTTGCCCTTGACGCAATTTTTCTTCTGCACGAGCGGAAACTGCATGTAAAGCGTCTGTAAAATTTCCTTCGCGCCGTGAAAATATGGGCCGAAATATCTGATGTTTCTGCCCTTTACGATCTTTCGCGTGATCTCAAAGCGCGGAAAGTCGTCGTCTAAATTTACGTAAATATATGGATAGGTCTTATCGTCGCGCAGCAGGATGTTGTATTTGGGCTTAAGCTGCTTGATGAAGGAATTTTCTAGTATCAGCGCGTCGCTCTCGCTGGGCGTTACGATGTATTCTAAATGCACAGCCTCGCTTATCATCTTGGCGATGCGCGCGCTTAGGCGGGGGCTCGGCGCGAGAGCGGGCGTGAAAGAAAAGTAGCTTTTGACGCGATTTTTTAAAATTTTTGCCTTGCCGACGTATAGCAGCTTGCCCGCGGCGTCGAAGTATTGATACACGCCGGGGCTAGCAGGCAGGCTCTTAATCTCCTCTATTAGCAAGGATCAGCCCTCTTATCTCTTCAAAGACGCGGCAAATTTGCGGATCTTGGATTTTGTTTTCAAACTCCCCTTTTGCGCGCTCTGAAGATAAAATTTTGCTGCTTCGGCGCAAATGAGCTTTATAAAATTGCGCCCTTCTTCTGCTCATCACTCTATCTGCTACGAAAAATTTTATCTCTCGCACGCCGCAAAGCTCCGCCGTCTCTCTAGCGGCTACGAAGCGCTTTAATACGTCTTTTATTAAATTTATATTACTATCGCGTTTTAGTTCGCAAAGCCCAGCCGGGTGCTTCGCGGCTATCATCAAAATGCCATCTTTGACGTAGATGAAAGCGATCAGCCTTTGCCAACTAAGCGGCAAAATCGCCAAAAACTCGCCTCTTTCTCGCATCTTGGCATATAAAGGATCTTTTCTGATATGAGCTATTATTTCTCTTGCATTTTCCATAAGCGGATTTTAGCATTTTTTATCTTAGTTTTGCTTAGCGGCTGCGGATACAAAGCGCCGCCGTTTTATTCGGAAGGCGAGCAGAGCCCTAGCGCTACCGCCCAAAATACGGACGCTAACAACACGAGCGGCGATAGAGGAAGCGTTAGAATTTTACGCGATAAATAGCCTACTTTTAGCTTTGCTTTGTTATACTTTTAAAAATTTTTACAAAGGAATTTCATGCAAACGGCAGACATTTTAGTGCTGGACTTCGGCTCTCAATACACCCAGCTGATCGCTAGGCGCTTGCGCGAACAAGGCGTTTACACCGAGCTGATCGCATACGACGCGCCGATCGATAAGATAAAAGCAAAAAACCCCAAAGGCCTTATTTTAAGCGGCGGGCCCGCTAGCGTTTACGCCAAAGGCGCGTATTTTTGCGACGATAGAATTTTTGAGCTTGGAATTCCGATTTTAGGTATTTGCTACGGCATGCAGCTCATCGCGCATAAATTTGGCGCCAGCGTCGTGCCTGCGGGCAAAAAAGAGTATGGCAAAGCCTCTTTGAAACTGCTTCGCGCCAGCAGGCTATTTGGCGGCGTGGAGGATAACTCTACTGTCTGGATGAGCCACTCGGACAAGGTCGAGAGCCTGCCGGAGGGCTTTGAGGTGATGGCAAGCTCGGATGAAAGTGAGTGGTGCGTATTTGGTGACGAGACCCGTAAAATTTACGCGCTGCAATTTCACCCGGAGGTTTGTCACAGCGAGTTTGGCGATAGAATTTTAAAAAATTTCGCTAAAGAGATCTGCGGAATAACCAGCACTTGGAATATGGGCAGCTTCGCCAAAGAGCAGATGATCAAAATAAAAGAGCGCGTAGGAAGCGCCAAAGTGCTTTGCGCGGTAAGCGGCGGCGTGGATAGCTCGGTCGTAGCGGCGCTTTTGGCGCATGCGGTGCCGCAGAGCCTAATAGCAGTTTTCGTCGATAACGGACTACTTCGCACGGGCGAGCGCAAGGCGGTAGAGGAGATGTTTAGACTCAAACTCGGCGTGAGCTTAGACGTGATCGATGCTAGCGAGCTATTTTTAAGCAGACTGAAAGGGGTGGTCGATCCGGAGCAAAAACGCAAAATCATCGGCGCGACCTTCATTGAGGTTTTCAGCAAAGAAGCGGCAAAACACAAAAACGTAAAATTTCTAGCCCAAGGCACGCTCTACACCGACATCATCGAAAGCTCAGTCGCAGGCTCAAGCAAGACGATCAAAAGCCATCACAACGTAGGCGGCCTGCCTAAGGATATGAAATTTGAACTGATCGAGCCTCTGCGCGAAATTTTTAAAGACGAGGTGCGCCAGCTGGGACTCGAACTAGGCCTTTCGCGCGAAGTAGTTTTCCGCCATCCATTCCCCGGCCCGGGTCTTGCGATCCGCATAATGGGCGAGGTAAATACGCCGAGCCTCGAGCTACTGCGCAAAGCCGACGTGATCCTGCGCGACGAGCTAAAATCAAGCGGCTGGTACAACAAAACGTGGCAGGCGTTTTGCGTGCTGCTAAACGTGCACTCAGTAGGCGTCATGGGCGATAACCGCACCTACGAAAACGCCGTGTGCATACGCGTAGTGGACGCTAGCGACGGTATGACAGCCAGCTTCTCGCGCCTACCGTATGATCTGCTAGAAAACGTCTCTCGCCGCATCATAAACGAAGTAGACGGCATCAACCGCGTAGTTTACGACATCTCGAGCAAACCGCCTGCAACGATAGAGTGGGAGTAAGATGAAACAAATCTGCATCATTTTAGCGCATCCTTACGAGAGAAGCCTAAACGCAGCAATCGCGAATGCGGCAGTAGAAAAGCTGCAAAATAGCGGCTACGAGGTTAAAATTCATGATCTATATAAGGAGAAATTTAATCCGATCCTTAGCGGCGCTGAGCTCGTGAGCGATGAAAGCGACGACGAGCTGTTAAAGGCGCATCAAAAAGACATAGCAAACGCCCACGGCATCGTGATTGTCCATCCGAACTGGTGGGGCGAGCCGCCCGCCATCCTCAAGGGCTGGATTGACCGTGTGCTAAGGCAGAGAGTAGCCTACGATTTTGCGTCGGGCGATAACGGCGGCGGGCTTCCGATAGGACTTTTAAAGGCTAAAGCCGCCGTAGTTTTCAACACCTCCAACACCCCCGAGGCCAGAGAAAACAAGATATTCGGCGATCCGCTGGAAAGAATTTGGAAAAGCTGCATTTTTGATTTTTGCGGCGTGAAAATCTTTGAGCGGCTGATGTTTAGAGTGGTCGCGGATAGCGACGAGGTCGAGCGAAAGGTCTGGTTAGAGCAGGTAGCGCAGACGCTGGATAGGTACTTTCCGAAGCAGATATCGCTTTAGATTTAAAATGCACTGCTCGCAAAATCCGCGTGGCGTAGAATTTTGATTGCCTATTTTAAACAGATACGCGCCGAATTCGCTCGCACATTTGGCGCAAAATCTATGAAATTTAGGAGGTAATCATGCTTAGATTAATCGCTGCGGTCGCGATTTTAGCGGCTCTCATATACTTCATCATGGGAGGCGGCGGCAAAAAGACGATCAAAGATTACAAAAATTTCAGCCGTGAGGAGCTGGAGACTTTATGCCTCGAAAAGAACGACAAGATCGCCTGCCAGCGTATCGCCGTGGACTATATCAAAGAAAATAAACCGAAAAAATGATCTAAATTTGCGAGGCTAATTTTGCGGTTTCGTTCAAACAGCGCGCAGCTAAATTTCTGGCCCGGTCCAAACGCTGCACAGATAAATTTGCCCGCAAAGCACGGCTGAAATGCCAATTAAATCGGTACCGAGCGCCGCGCAAATAGCGTAAATTTAAAAGCAATAATTCAAGTATTAGCATGCGCGCTGAAAAACCGCTAGCCAAAATTAAAAGCGATAAATCGCGCTGTGTTCTTTGCGCGCAGATAGAAGGAGCGACGGATGAAAATTTTATGGCAAAGTAGGCTTCAAAACAGACTTCGCGATATCGGCGAAAACATCCTAATTAAGGGCGATCGCGCATTTTACGTAGGCGATAACGACGAACAAAAGCAGATGAAGCTTAGAAAATTCTCGCTCGCAAGCGGCGAGCAGCTAGCCGGCGCGCCTTTCCGAGATTTTACCCGCGCCGCGACCTTTGACGATGACGCCCGCACGCTCGTAGTTTTGGGCTTTATTGACACGATTTATAAATTTAACGCCGCGGATCTCGCGCTCATCTCAAAGCACAAAAGGGCGTGCTAAAATACGGTAACTTTATCGCGATAAGTAGCGAGGGCGGCGATAAAAAGGCTATTACGGCGACCGACGACACGCTTTTTATTTACGATTTTAAGACGCAGACGGGCACGTGAAAGCGATTAAGGGGCTGCGTAGCGATTTTTAAGCAAGATGAGCTAAATTTCTTGATTTTTACGCGCTCGGGTCAAATTTACGGCTTAAATTTGAGCAGTTGTGAGCTTAAAATCATCGCTAAAGTTTGCCCTATGACGCAAGCACAGAGCATGAAAGACGGATATTGCATTCGCGTGGGCGAGGCTGGCGAAAACGGCGAAATAGAGGGTGCTAACGAGCTTGTTTTTACGGACGCAAATTTTAACGTTAAATTCCGCGTGGAGCTAGACTTTGATTTCGATAAATTCGAGCTTGCGGCGGGCGGATCAGACGGCTGGCGCGGGCACTTTATAAACGAGCCGAATGAACTGAGGATTCTTGATATTGTGCGTAGCGAGGCGGGCGACCTCGAGAGCGGCGAGCACGACGGCTCGGGCAAATTTGCGCACGATAAAGCCGAGGAATTTAGATGCGACGAAGCGGACGAATTTAATCGCGGCGGCTCGGGCGAATTTACGCAGGGCAAGGCGAGCAAATCCGGATGCGAAGCGATGGATAAATTTGAGTACGACGAGCCCTTTAAATTTAAACTCGGCGAGCAGGTCCAATACCTCGCGGCAAAGCCTGTGCTGGCGCATAAATTTAAACAAAAGGGCGCGAGAATTTTAGGCGTCGTTATAGCTGCTTCTTGCCGGGCTGCGAGCGCAAAATACGAAGCGGAGCAAAAGGACGCATTTGCCGAGCAAAATTTAGCGCCTAGAGGTGGCCGCGGTATCAAAAACCGTGAATATTCACTCCTCGCTCACGGTGAAAATGAAAAACGCAGACACCGCACGCCCGAGCGCGCCCGCGATCTCGTACTAGTAGATAACGCTTACGACGAGGACGCGGAGCGAATTTTAACCTGCTATGAGATTCTAAGCGTGGCTCGCTACAAAGCGTAGAATTGCTTCAAAAGAAATTAACCATTATAAATTTAAAGATTTTAAACAGGTTTTATGAAGCCTTAAGACCTAGATGCAGCATATTAGCCTAGTATAAATATCTGATTTTATATTCTGTCTTAAGATACGGCGCTAGATATGAGTAGGCGCGACTATGATTAAAGTAATTCTATCAATATTTGCACAATGCACTATCCGATAAGTATTTTAAATTTTGCAATTTTCAACCCACTGCTCTATTTTTTCTACCTGTTCTTTTTGTAAATACTTTTGCAGGTGTGCTTTGTTTAATAAGTACAGAAGAGAAAGGATGTCTTTTGCAGTCTTTTGTTTTTCAATTTCGCTAATGCAAGAGAAAAAATCAAGGGTTTTTGTTTTATCCTCTGCATGACTTTCACCGTGCAAAACCAAACGATACATTAAATTTTCAAAATACGCTTGTTGTTCTGGGCTTAAATTGACTACTATTGCCTTGTCTCTTGCGATATCTTCTATACCGCACTGATAATTAAATGTGCCAAAGGTTTCTAGTACTTTTCTCATGTTGTTGCCAATATTTACATTTTCTGATATAGAGTTATTTGCATAATCATAAATCTCGCTCAAAAGAGTTTTATATTCTGAATATTTTTTACCAAAATCCACAAATTGATGTTCTTTGAGCTCTTTTTGTATAAAAATAACATCTTTCTTATTTCTATTTTCTCGTTCATCATAAAATTCTACTTTTGGCAAATTGCTTATAATCTTTTGCATATCAAACGCGCTCATCAAGTCATGAGTTAAAATTATCATCTTGCTTTTATTGCAACCAGTCATAATTTTATGAATTTGGTAATTTAAAAACGACATTATCCCAACTTTATTTTCAAAATCAAAGCTAGAAATCGGATCATCTATAACTATAAATTTTGGTTTTGTATAAAATTCCTTACTATTCTCGCCTTTGAAAATTTCGGTAAAAAAATAGCTTAATGCAATAGCGTTTTGCTCGCCGGTCGAGACGTCTTTGGCTTTTACTCTATTGCCGTTTGATTTTAAGACATATTGCCCTTGATTTTCGCTAAGTTCAAGCCTACCTTCTTTAAAAAATATATATTTTAGATGCTCATTAATCTTATCTTGAGCTATATTTATCTGCTTTTTTTGAGCATTTAGTTCTGAAATTTTACTACTTATACACCCCAGTCGTCTGTCATTGTGGTCTTTTTTACTATTTAAGGCCTGCATAATTCTTAGCTTTTCTTCATAATAGTTAAAATTATCTTTTATCTCGCAATAGGCTATTTGTTTATTCAATCTTTCAAGCTCTTGTTTTAGCTCGTTTGCTCTAGCTTTTTGTGCCATAAAAGCTTGTCTTCTTTGCTCAAGCTGATCTAAATTTTGATTTAATTCATTAACTGAGTTATCAAAATTTGCATCTAAATTTAAGGCGACGAATGGATTTTGTATCTTTTGATTTAGTTTGTCTGTGACTTCAGTTTGACAAATTTCAATTTGCATTTTTATAGTATCAAACAAATTTTTATCTAGTTTATCCATATCCGGCAAATTTTTTAAATTATTTAGTGAATCCTGAATTTCCTGCTTCTTGTTTTCCAAATTCCTCCGATGGTTTCGTATGTCCGGATTAAAGATTGTTTCTAAGCTTGATAAAATTCCTTTTTTATCGTGTTGCAAAGTAGGGACAAATTCATCTTCAAAACGATATCCCGGATCGCCCATACCTGTACC
>NZ_CALIMY010000004.1 GCF_938045205.1 uncultured Campylobacter sp. | reverse complement strand
TGCCAATATAACTAGATTTAAAAAATTTCTCTTGCTAATTTTATCGTACGCTCTGCATCCGATAAATCTTCTTTGCTTCGGTGTACTTAAAATTTTAAGAAGAATAGATAGCATAAATTTAAATGTTCTAATTTTATTAGATAGTACTCATAGTAATTATTTTGCCATCCCATTAACTATGCTAAGTGAGTATGAACGAGTAAATTTGAAAAAGTATTTAAAAGACAAACTAAATCTAAATCTTGATAACATTGAGATCAGGGATAGATTTGTAGATATAAATTTTATATAAAATTTTCTAAAATACCTTATTCCAGTATACTTTAATAAATTTCAGCTTAAGCAGATAAATTTTATCTTTTTATTGACGAGCCTCAATGCTTATAGAAATTTAAATGGGTAGAATTCTCTCCTAATTTCAGTTAAAGGAGTGAAAATGGGAGAGTACAAGAAGCTCTGGATGGCGCTTGTAGCGGTACTCATCGTGGGCTTTAGTTTCTTGGGTTTTTACGGCGGCGAGGTGTATAGGCAGTCTCCGCCGGTGGTAAAATTTACCGATGCTAGCGGCAACGAGTTGATCAGCACCGAGCGCATTTACCGCGGACAGGAGGCCTGGCAGAGCATCGGCGGTATGCAGGTGGGCTCGATCTGGGGTCACGGCGCGTATCAGGCGCCCGATTGGAGCGCAGATTGGCTGCATAAGGAGCTGGTTGCGTTTATGGATATCAAGGCGCAGGAGCGCTTCGGAGCGAAATTTGACGCTTTAAGCGATGAGCAAAAGGCGCAAATCAAGGCGCTTACCAAGGCCGAGTATCGCACCAACACCGTAAAAGACGGCACCGTTAAACTAAGCGATGATCGCTTGAAGGCTATGGCGGTCGTAAAAGACGAGTACATGGGCGTTTTCGGAAACGATCCGCGCTTTAAAAAGCTTCGCGAGGATTACGCGATGAAGGAAAACACGCTCGCAAACGAGCAACACCGCGCCGAGCTCGTGGATTTCATCTTTTGGACTGCGTGGGCGGTTTCTACGGATCGTCCGAGCGGAGAGGCGACCTATACCAATAACTGGCCGCACGAGCCGCTAATAGACAATGTCCCTACCACGGAAAACGTCGTTTGGACGATCGCAAGCCTCGTTATTTTGCTTACCGGCATCGGCTTGTTGGTTTGGTTCGGAAATTTCTACGGCAAAAAGGACGAGGATTTCGAGGCTCCTGCGAAGCTAAACGCCGATCCGATCGCCGCTTTAGCGCTTACGCCGTCGCAAAAGGCGCTCGGCAAGTACCTTTTCGTAGCGATTGCGTTGTTTGCATTTCAAGCCTTCATCGGCGGCTTTGTTGCGCACTATACGATCGAGGGTCAGTCCTTTTTCGGGCTTGATATTTCGCAATATATCCCTTACTCGCTAGCTCGCACCTGGCACGTGCAGGCGTCCATTTTCTGGATCGCTACGGGCTTTTTGGCGGCGGGATTGTTTCTGGCGCCGATCATCAACGGCGGCAAGGATCCGAAATTTCAAAAGCTCGGCGTGGACGTGCTTTTCTACGCGCTTCTTTTCTTGGTCGTCGGCAGCTTCGCGGGCGAATACATGGCGATTGCGGGCAAGATGGATCCAAGCAGCAGTTTCTGGATCGGACATCAAGGATATGAGTATTTAGACCTCGGTAGAATTTGGCAGCTGATACTGTTCGTGGGTCTTGTGATCTGGATGGTGCTCGTGCTTCGCGGCTTTATCGCGGGCTTTAGAGCCGAGGGCGATAAGAATTTATTGGCGATTTTTACCGCTTCGGTCATCGCCGTGGGGCTTTTTTACGGCGCGGGACTATTTTACGGACAGCGCTCGCCTATCCCTGTGATGGAGTACTGGCGCTGGTGGGTCGTGCACCTTTGGGTCGAAGGATTTTTCGAGGTTTTCGCGACGGCGTCTTTGGCGTTCGTGTTCGCATCCTTGGGCTTAGTAAGCAAGAAATTTGCCACCTACACCTCGATTGCTAGCGCGTCGATTTTCCTAATCGGTGGAATTCCTGGTACCTTCCACCACCTCTATTTTGCGGGCACCACTACGCCGATAATGGCTGTAGGTGCGAGCTTCTCGGCGCTTGAGGTCGTGCCTTTGGTGCTTTTGGGCTCGGAGGCGTTTCACTATTACAAGCTTCAATTCGCGCAGGATTGGGCTAAGCGTTTAAAATGGCCGCTTTACTGCTTCATCGCCGTGGCGTTTTGGAATATGCTGGGCGCGGGCGTTTTCGGCTTTTTGATCAACCCGCCGCTTGCGCTATTTTACATCCAGGGCTTAAACACCACCGCGGTACACGCTCATACGGCGCTATTTGGCGTATACGGCTTTTTGGCGCTCGGCTTCGTGTGGCTCGTGGCGCTGTATATTTACAAAGACAAAAACTTCGACGATACGCTGATGAAGATCGGCTTTTGGGCACTTAACGCAGGTTTGCTTCTAATGGTGCTGATTTCGCTATTGCCTGTCGGAATTTTGCAGGCATTCGCGGCGATCGACGTTGGTATGTGGTATGCAAGAAGCGCGGAATTTTTGCAAAAAGATAGCCTCTATGGGCTCCGCTGGGCGCGCATCATCGGCGATACGATCTTTTTGGTTGGAAGCGTGTGCTTCTTGCTTCAAATCGTGCGAATGATATTCTCACGCACCAAATAGAGCTTTCGCGGGCTTTAATTACTCGCTTTGCCTCGCAGGAATTTTATGTTCTTGCGAGGCTTTTTAAATTTAGCGCGCTTCGCGCGAGCTTTTTTCCGCAAAGGGGAGCTGCGCGCGAGTCTTTGCTGCAGACGATACCCGCGGCTAGTTTTAAATTTAGCCGCAAATTGCGATCAATCTTTAAAATTTTAAAATTTCATCCTCTTAAATTTACCCGAGCCAAATTTTAAATTTGCTACAATTACCGCCGAAATTTTAACCTCAAGGAGTGAAAAATGGGTGTGCGAGAGCAAATTTTAGAAGACATTAAAAAGCGATGAAAAGCGGCGATCACTTCCGCAGAGACAGCCTGCGGATGCTTAACGCCGCGCTTAAGCAGGTCGAGGTGGACGAGCGCATCAGCCTTAGCGACGAGCGCGTCTTTAGCATACTTCAAAGCGAGATCAAGCGCCGAAACGACTCTGTGGAGCAGTACCGCGCGGGCGGTCGCGACGATCTGGCACAAAAAGAGCAGGGCGAGATCGAGATCATCGCATCCTATCTGCCTGCGCAACTAAGCGATGCCGAGCTTGCCGCAGAGGTTGGCTCGCTAATCGCGCAGCTCGGCGCGAGCGGCGTAAAGGATATGGGGCGCGTGATGAAGGCCGCCAAGGAAGCGCTCGGCTCAAGCGTGGACGGCAAGCGCCTAAGCGAGGCGGTCAAAGCGGCACTGAAGTAGCCTGCGTTTGGAGTTAAATTTAAGTCCGGCTACGGCTAAATTGTATCGGCGCAAAATTTCGCTGCTGAAATTTTTTAAGATAGAGCTTTGGCTGCGGAATTTATACGCTAATTTAAAATTTTAAAGGATCATCATGAAAAAATTTATCGCGGTTTTACTAGCCGTCCTGCTTGTGGGATGCCAGTGCAAACAAAACGTAGTGCCTGGGGCTAACGAAACGCCCGAAAAAATCACGGCATTTTTCGTAAACGACGGTAAAGAATACATCGTAGGCGAGAAACTCAGCTATGTCCTAACGAACGGCTCGTCGCTTAAGAATATCTCGGAATTTTACGATGGCGGATACGCCAAAGGGCTTAAGCGCGAGTTTGTGCAGATCGAAGTAACCGATGCTAAAAACGGCGAGGCGCGCGGTAGCTTCAGCGCATTTTTGAATTCCGCAGCTGGTGCAGATGTCGCCAAAATCAAAGCTCTAGCAAATCGCATCGAAATCGATGAGAAAAAGGGCGAGATAGAAGCGATTTTCTACTTCGATGCGCGCGTCGTACAGATCAAAAATCTTAGCGAAATAATGAAGCCAAGCGATAGGCTGCGCTCTCCGATCCCGGCAAACATCGAGGTTAGGCCTGAACGCTGCGAGGGCAACGCCCTATTGGATACGCTAGGCATCATCGTGGCTATACCGGTGGTAATCGTGGGCGTAGTGCTATTTCTGCCCGTCGGGGCGATGGAGGCGCTTGCGATGCAGCATAGCCCGCGATAATAAAAGCCGTGAAATTCCGTATCTTGCAGCGAAACTTACAATGTAATGATCGATGAAGCTCGGCGAAATTTGGTATAACTTAGATCGCAAGTTCGATCTATTTATGATCGCATTTTATTTGGCGGCAATGTGGTACGGATTTCTTTTTAGCTTGAATCCGAAAAGCTTAGATGATCTGAAAATCGCAAATGGAATAATCATGGATGTCAGAAGCGATGATGGGCGCGAATATATGCAGATTTTTACGGACGAGCGCAAATTTATCAAAGTCTTTTTAAATGGCGATACGGATAACTTAACCTACTTTTATAAAAATAAAATTTTGCTCAATGCGGCAATTGTTGAAGCTAATTTTAAGCGCTCAGGAGCGGACGAGTGGCAAGGCGTAAATATCAAGCCTTCTATCTCGCTAATCGCATACGAATGGCTGGAAGGCAAGCGAGTTAAAGCTTGGTATCAAAGCCGTCCGTTTCCGTTTCAGGGTCGCGGCACGGCATATCAAGTTTTATTTTTGGATTACAATGCAAGCATAGATCCGCCGCAACGCGAGTATCTGATGAAATTCAGATATGACAAATACGCTACGACGGATGATAAATTTACAGCTACGATATTTGGAGCTTTTACGCTCATTTTTCTTGCGATAATGGCGTGCAAATTTTATCAAGCATGGCGCCAACTGCAATAAACATTGCGCCGCGGAATTTTAAGTAGCATCGGATAGCCTGAAAACACGGCGCGCAGCATCGATACAAAGCACTTTAAAAGACGCTAGGCTTGCGCCGCGTAATTTATCGCAGATAGCGGCGACGCAAGCAGGATAAGCTTACGGCGATAAATTCAGAGCGTCATTAAAATACAGACCGAAACGAGATTTAAAATTTTGATAAGCAGTGCGCGTCCTGCTTTAAAATTTTTAGGCTTCGGCTACGCCGGCAAGTGCAAAATTCTAAATTTTAAACTGCATAAAATTTTAAAATTTAAACTGCGCGAGATTTCAAAATTTCAAAATTTTAAATCTCGCGCTCGTTTAGCAGTATCCATAAATTCCAAACGTCAAATGGGAGCGAATGGGCTAAAACAGCCCATTGATCAGCCCTTTAATCGCGTCTGATTGCTCCTTTTTAGCGTCGTTTTTGCTGCTGTTATCGTCCTTTTTCACGCCGAAAAGCTTGTCGATGCCCTTGCCGATCTGCTTGTCGAGTTTGCCCTTTAGATAGTCCGATTGGATATTGTATTTCGGCTCTTTAATCGTGCCGGTGATGTTTATTTCAAGATCGGTTTTTTCGATGTTTGCCTTAACCGGCACCGAAATTGCGCCCGTTTTACTATCCAGCGTGCCGTCCGTTACGTTTAGCTTGCTTTTTTGCGCGCTCATATCGGCGTTAAAATTTATCAAATTTTGCTTGATCGTGCCGTTTACTTTGGCGTCGTTATAGACCTCGCCGCCTAGATCGCGGCCTAAAATTTTGCCGATTTTATCGATCAATCCGCCGCTAGGAAGGCGGCCGTTGTTGATGATCGCGTCAAATTTTCCGCTGTGCGAGTTTGTATTATACGTAAGATTTGCATTGCCCATGCCGTCGTAAACATGATCGATATTTAGAAGCGTCGTAAGCTCTTTGACGATAAAATTTTGGATTTTAAAGTTCGCTTCATCGCCCGCGATCTGTCCGTTTAGCTCGCCGCCCGCGATCTTGGAATTTATGGTCGCAAACAGGCTCTTGCCGTCATGCGAAAGCTCGCCCGTCGCGGCGATCTTGCCGTTTAGTCTGCGATTTAAGAAAAACTCGAGTCGCTGCAGACTCGGGATCAGCAGTGCGTAGTTTGCCTTAAGCGCTTTGTTTTTAAGCTCATAAGTGCCGTTTAAGCTTTGAAGCTGCGCCAGATCGGAGTTTGCGCTAGCGCTAAAGGTCGCGACTGAGTTTTTGATATTTGTCTGCGCCTGCGCGTCCGCTTTTAGATCGCTCGGGAAGTTCTTGCCCGTCACGCCGTCTAAAAATTTCTTAAAAATTACGCCGTTAGCGAGCGAAATTTGCGCCGTGCCGTTGATGCCGTCCTTTAAGCTTAACTTCGCATCGCCGTTTATCGTGCCGTTTCCGATCGCGTTGCCGTAAAACAGAGCCGAAAGCACAGCCAGATTTAGATTGCTCGCTTTAAGCTTTAGATCGCTTAAATTTCCGCTCGCATTCAGGTTGCCGCCCATCGCGTTTAAATTTAAGTTTAGATTTTTAAGCTCATTTTGCGCTAAAGCCGCGTTAAGCTCGCCGTTTGCCTTGCCTTGCAGCTTCACTCCCAGGACGTTTTGCAGCGCGGCTAGATCGTTTGCATTTAGCTTTGCGGACAGCTCGCCGTTTTTGTTTTTCAGGTCAAATTTGGCCTCCGCATCCGCTTTAAGCGCGTCTTTAAACGCCGAAATTTGCGAGTTTGAAAGCTCAAGCGTAGAAAAATCGGTCTTTAAATTTCCGTTTGCTTTAACATCGCCCAAAATTTTGCGCCCGATAAGGCTTTCAAGCTTCGCTAAATCGGGCAAATTTAGATTAAAATCTGAGTTTAAAGTTTTATTTTTTAGATCAAATTCCGACTTTTCGGCGCTGATCTTGCCCAGAGTCGAATCAATCTTGCTTGCTGCTCGCAGGACGTCATTTTGCGCCGTGATATCCGAGTTTAGCGTGATCTGCACGCCCTTTGGGATGGAGATATTCATATCTTTAAACGCAGATTCGTTTAGGATCAAATTTGAACTTTTGATACTTGCGTTGCCCTCTGCGCCGCCGCTGCTAGCCTTGATATCTGAGAGAACGTCGATATTTCCTTTGGCGTAGATTGGCAGAGAAGCCACGGCAAGGGCTTTTTCGACGTTTAGAGCTTTAGCGTCGATTTGCAGATCAAGCGGCTTAAGGTCTTTTAAATTTGCTAAAAATTTTACGTTGCTATCAAAAATCCGCCCGCTGCCGTTGATGCCGAATTTGCTAAGATCGCCTAAAATTTGCCCTTTAAGGCTTAGCTCTTCGTCCATTTTTATGCCGAGTTTGGCTAGATCGTGCGCATTTGCATCGTAGCTAAGATCGAAAGAGCGCGCAAAAAGCGAGTATTTGCCCTTTACGTTTACGCTCGCAGCATCATTTACGTTGGCGCTAATATCCAAATCGCCGAAATTTAGATCGAATTTATCGAGCTTCACGTCAAGGCCGCTTTTTTCTTTGATCAAATTTTCTATGTAAGGCTTGGTAAGATTGTTGCCAAAATCGCTGAAAAATAGGCAGCCTGCGCCTACTATAAGCAGGATTAAAATTCCTGCGATTATGCCGAAAATTTTCATTTCGTCCCCTTAAAATTTAAAATTTGAAGGTATTATAGCCCTTAAAATTTAACGTTTGAAATCTCAATACTTGAGTTTAAATCACTAAAGTTTTATAAAAATTTTTCATAAACTATTGACAAGATTTTAAATTTTGCATATAATCTTAGCACTCAAACACATTGAGTGCCAATTTTAGAAATCACAAATCAAAGAAAGGACTGAAATGAAATTTCAACCACTTGGCAAGCGCGTTCTAATCGAGCGCGAGGAGGAGACCAAAAAGACCGCTTCGGGCATCATTATCCCCGACAATGCTTCAAAAGAGAAGCCTTCGACCGGCAAAATCGTAGCCGTCGGCAGCGAATGTGAAGGCGTCAAAAATGGCGATATCGTAGCGTTTGCAAAATACGCAGGTAGCGAGATTAGCTTAGATGATAAGAAATTTCTTATCTTAAATTTAGAAGATGTTTTAGGCATAATTAAATAAAAAGGATTGAAAATGGCAAAAGAGATTATTTTTTCAGACGACGCAAGAAACAAGCTTTACGCGGGCGTTAGGAAGCTAAACGACGCTGTAAAAGTTACGATGGGACCTCGCGGTCGCAATGTCTTAATCCAAAAGAGCTTCGGTGCTCCGGCGATCACAAAAGACGGCGTAACCGTAGCTAAAGAGATCGAGCTAAAAGACACGCTAGAGAATATGGGCGCTTCTTTGGTGCGCGAAGTAGCGAGTAAAACCAACGATCAAGCGGGCGACGGCACTACGACTGCGACCGTGCTAGCTCACGCGATCTTTAAAGAGGGTCTACGCAACGTAACTGCGGGCGCAAATCCGATCGAAGTTAAGCGTGGTATGGATAAATTTAGCGCTGCGGTTATTGAGGAGCTAAAAAAATCCTCTAAAAAAGTAAGTGGCAAAAAAGAGATCGCTCAGGTCGCTACGATCTCTGCCAATAACGACAGCGCGGTGGGCGATCTGATCGCAGACGCTATGGAAAGAGTCGGCAAGGACGGCGTCATCACCGTTGAAGAGGCAAAATCGATCAACGATGAGTTAAACGTAGTCGAGGGAATGCAGTTTGACCGCGGCTACCTAAGCCCATATTTCATTACAAATGCCGAGAAAATGCTAGTCGAGCTAGCTTCCCCACTAGTGCTTCTATTTGACAAAAAAATTACAAATTTAAAAGATCTACTTCCGGTTTTGGAGCAGGTTCAAAAAAGCGGCAAACCGCTTCTAATCATCGCCGAGGATATCGAGGGCGAGGCGCTTGCAACTTTGGTCGTAAATAAACTTCGCGGCGTACTAAACATCTCCGCGGTTAAGGCCCCAGGATTTGGCGATCGCAGAAAGGCGATGCTTGAAGATATCGCGATTTTAACGGGTGGCACCGTCATCAGTGAAGAGCTTGGCAGAACGCTAGAAAGTGCTTCTATGGCCGATCTCGGACAAGCCGAGCGCATCGTGATCGACAAAGACAACACCACCATCGTAGGCGGCGCGGGCAAGAAAAAAGATATCGACGCGCGCGTTTTGCAGATCAAAGCTCAAATCGCAGAGACTACGAGCGATTACGACAAAGAGAAGCTTCAAGAGCGCATGGCTAAGCTTAGCGGCGGCGTTGCGGTTATAAAGGTGGGCGCTGCGACCGAAACCGAGATGAAAGAGAAAAAAGACCGCGTGGACGACGCTCTAAACGCAACTAAAGCAGCCGTAGACGAGGGTATCGTAATCGGCGGCGGCGCTGCGCTAATCAGGGCGGGACTTAGCGTAAAGCTAACTCTAAGCGGTGACGAGCTTATCGGCGCGGATATTGTAAAACGCGCACTTTACGCTCCGCTTCGCCAGATCGCAGAGAATGCCGGATTTGACGCGGGCGTCGTAGCAAACGCCGTCGAGCAGAACAAAGACAAGAAATTTGGCTTCAACGCCGCAAACGGCGAGTACGTCAATATGTTTGACGCAGGCATCATCGATCCTGTGAAGGTCGAGCGTATCGCGCTTCAAAACGCTGTCTCCGTTGCAAGCCTGCTTCTAACGACCGAAGCGACTGTAAGCGAGATCAAAGAGGAGAAACCTGCAATGCCTCCAATGCCTGACATGGGCGGAATGGGTGGCATGGGCGGAATGATGTAGTCCCATAGGAGCGTCATTCGGCGCTCCTATGCCATTGAAACGGCGCTGTGAGATTTTGCAGCGCCTTACAATGCCTTATGTGCGGCGATGCTTTAGCTACACGCCGCTAAAATGAGATGTGCCGCGTTTTTAGATACGTCTGAAGCGCGGCGATTTATTATGAATTAACGATTAAGTGGTGTAATTTTTAGTCGCCGCATGATCTCGCAAATTTCGTATCTCACCGCAAATTTGCGGTTTTGCCGCATTATCCTTTAAATTTAAAAACTTTATCTGAGCTTGCTTTTTACCTTAAATTCTGACTTGCCGCTCAAAATCTAAGCGCAGAATTCTAAAACTTTAAAATTTTTCAGCTCTCCTTCTTAAGCGCTTACAAGATAAAATTTTTGCCGTGACGTCATATTTTTAGTGTGATAAAATTCTATTGCCAAACAGAATCCTAGCTGCGGAATTTTTGAAGTTTAGCCTTTATCCAGGTTTTTATTTGGCGATACGGCTTGGAATTAGAGCTGAAATTTAATAGCCTCACTCATTAAATTTAACGCGGCTTAATCTAAGCTTTGCTAAATTTCGCCTAAAATCCATGGAAAGGAAAACGATGAAAAATTTAGCTCGTATTTTTTTAATTGCGTTCATTTTGACGAGCTTCTCTAGCGTTTTTGCTGCGCAGCAAAACCATAAATCGCCCGCCGCGTTACAAAACCATAAATATAAAATTTCATCTCAAAATTTGCGAGCCAAAGATCATCTGAGTAAAAATACCTCGGCAAGATCCTCTGCCGAGCCGCATGCTAAAAAATCTGCAAATGCTAAAAGCCTTTCAAAATCCAAGCTTACAAAAAATACGCGTGCGTCTAGGAATTTTGCTAAAAATTCCACGCAAAAAAGTGCGAAAAATTTCACTAAAAATTCTAGGCAAAATTTCGCATCGCATTCTGCGAGAAATAAAGCATCTAGGCGCCCGGCTAATCAATCAAGCAGCCAGAATGAAGCTAGCAAGAGTCTAGTTGCGACGCTGATGCGTTTGCCAAAGACCCGTATCTATGAGGACGAGGCGCCAAGCGCTCGCGATACCGCGCAAACTTACAGAGGCGCAGATATGCGGAGAAATGCAAGCGCGCAAACTCACGGAGGCGCGGATGAGCAAACTGGCAAAATCGTAGACGCACAAGCTCGCAAATTAACGACGACTCGAATTGCACAGCCGCAAGCTCGCTACGGCTATAGTGCAACTCGTTCTGGCGCTATGGGGCATACAGTTGCATCTCATTCGAGCGCCACGAAGTATACGGCTCGTAAAAATGCCCGCGCGCCCTATCTTCTCACATCTGCTCGCTCTAGCCCTGCGATAGGGCGCTCTGGCGGTAGCGCGCTTGGTAGGATGCCGTCGCCAAAGCGGGGTAATGCGTTAGGACAAGGTGCTGCGATGCGTTATGATGAGCGTTGGGCGAAGCCCGCTCCACAGCCTTATGAGCCTGCGCCTGAGACTGAGAAAAAGCACGGGCTAATATTTTCGTCGCAGTGGGGTCCTGCCGCGCCGAAAAGTAAGTGGCAGCAGCACGAAGCCCCGACGGATGACGCTTCGTCGCGCAATGAGTCGGTGATGGATATGCTGCAGGACAAGATGAGCAGGGTCAAGGTGAATATGGAGCTAGTACGCTAACCTAGGCGGCACGCCGGCGCAATTTATATGCGTAGGCGGTTTAAATTTTGCTGCCTTTATAAGATCGCGATACTGGCGCGGTGTGCAAACACGAACGGCTGACGTTTTTTGGGCTTTGCCGCCGTGCGAAAAATGCCCTACTGCTGCAATTAAAAATAAAATTTTCATATTTCATCCATGCGCTTTGAAATTTCACGGCTGCATGCCGCGCTGCTAGGATAAACCATACTGCACTCGTTTTGCGCGAACGGGCACTGCGACGATACTGCGGTTACAATTTCGCCGAAATTTTAAGAGCTTAATTTTGTAATTTTACGTCGCAGGACTTCGCTTGCCTGCTAAATTCGCAGAATTTTGCTTAGCTACGTGGTTTATTAAATTTCGCTTGCCATAAAATTTTGTAGAGTTTCGCCTGCTAGCGGAATTTTTAGAATTTTATTAGATGGCGAAATTTTATAGAACTCTATTTGCTCAAATTTCACGGCGAAATGAAATTTTCCGCAAGTGCGAAAGTAAAATTTAGCGGGTAAAATCCTGCAGGCAAAATTCTGCGGCGGCTAGCGAGCGCGAATTATTAAATTTTAACCCCGTTTTGAATAAAATAGCGCAAAAAATTCTAAAGGCTTAAATTTGAAAAATCGCTATCCGACCCGTCAAATCTCCGTCGGCTCCGTCAAAATCGGCGGCGGCGCGCCCATCTCCGTGCAGTCGATGAGCTTTTCTAAAACGAAGGACGTGGAGGGCACGCTAGAGCAGATAAATCGCCTGTATTTCGCGGGCTGCGACATCGTGCGCTGCGCGGTGCTTGATAAGCAGGACGCGGACGCGCTCGCACGTATCAAAAAAAGCTCGCCGCTTCCCATCGTAGCGGACATCCATTTTAATTTTCGCTTGGCGCTGCAGGTCGCGGAGTTTGTCGATGCTATCCGCATCAATCCGGGCAATATCGGCGGCAAGGAGCGTATCAAAGAGGTCGTGCGCGCGTGCAAAGCTCGCAATTTGCCCATCCGCATCGGCGTAAATTTGGGCTCACTAGAGGAGCAGTTTGAGCAAAAATACGGTCGCAGCGTGGAGGCGATGGTGCAAAGCGCGCTGTATAACGCCGCGCTGCTTGAAGATGAGGACTTTAGCGACATTGCGATCTCGCTTAAGACTTCGGACGCGCCGAGCACGGTGGCTGCGTATCGTGCGCTGCGCCCGCTATGCGAGTATCCTTTTCATCTGGGCGTGACCGAGGCGGGGACAAAATTTCACGCGAGCATCAAAAGCGCGATCGCGCTGGGAGCGCTTCTGATGGAGGGGATCGGCGATACGATGCGCGTGAGTATCACGGGCGAGCTTGAGGAGGAGATCCGCGTCGCGCGCGCGATCCTGCAGGACGCGGGCGTGCAGAAAAGCGGCGTCAATATCATCTCGTGCCCTACCTGCGGGCGTTTGCAAAGCGATCTGCTAAGCGCGATCAAAATCGTCGAAGAAAAAACCGCGCACATCAAAACGCCGCTAAATATCAGCGTCATGGGCTGCGTCGTAAATGCGATCGGCGAGGCGAAGGGCGCGGACGTGGCGATCGCGTTCGGCAACGGGCGCGGCATCGTGATGCGCCATGGCGAAGTGGTCGCCAAACTCGAGGAGAGCAAGCTCGTGGAGCGGTTTTTGCAAGAGGTCGAGGACGAGGTGCGGGCTCGCGAAGGAGCGTGAGAGCTGCGGCGCCTAGCAGCTTAAATGTCGCTATGACGCGCGGCTTGGGCGGCTCGGCTCTGAATTTTGGCGCGCTTGGCTAGTTATAGTTTGCTCGGCGTTTTAAGGCGCTCTCGGGCTCATCGCGGTTCGTTTAGGTTTATAGGTACAGCGCGTCTTGGCGTGAAATTTTAAAATTTCATCCTTAAGGCGGCGCTTTTAAATTTGAGCCTTTGGGGAGTGCGGCTTGGAATTTTGGTTTTGAAATTTCGGGTTTGAAATTTTAGCGCTGAAATTTCGTATTAGATTTTTGAGTTT
>NZ_CALIMY010000003.1 GCF_938045205.1 uncultured Campylobacter sp. | reverse complement strand
GGCTTTAAAATTTTATCACGATACTCTTTGCCCGCCTTAGTCATACACATCCAATGGCTATATCTGCTCCATGTGTCAGGGTCTTTCCAAGTTATCTCTGCTTGGGGAGTTATTTTGTCCTCCTCTAAAAATTTATATCCAAAAAAGAAATTATCTCTAAAATAGATCCACTTCTCATAAAGCGACATACCTAGATCGATCTTGGATAAATTCGTATCGAAGTCAGCCCATTTCTTTCTTAAATTTTCGCCCTCTATGCCGAAGTCTATCATACCCCCTAAAAACAGCTGACCCATTACTCCGAAGTATTCTCCCGCGTATGTCGGATAGGCTGAAATTTCAGGATTATCTTCGTCCGCTAGCTTATAGTCGCTTTGTATAATACCATATAGTTCAAACCATTCGTACCAATCAAAGATTTCATATTCAATGTAATCTAAAATATCTTTTTTTCTGGTACCGGGAATTTGAGCTAATATGCGAATAAACGAATCCATCCAGCAATCAAATCCTAAAGCCTTATAAAGTTCTTCATCTTTGTTAAAAACCCAGCCGTATAGTTCATTCGGTTTCAAAATTTTAAATTTCATAGTATCTCCTTTTTAAATTTAATCGGTTGCCGATAGAATTTATCTTATTGATCCATTAGCGGTCTCATATAAACTCGCTAATATAAAAATTATTTGATTCCGAGAGCTTGGGCATACTTTTTATTATTTCATCTAAATCGACGCTCTTTATTTCGGCGCAATTTTTTACATCGCCGCAGATACCGATAAAAATAAGATCGTCTCTGTTTTTGCCTATAAATTTACCCTTTGCGTAATAGCCGCCTTCAAATCTTTCATAGGCTATATAATATAATATTTGCTTTAAAATTTCACTTTGATCCAGCTTGAAATAGGTGCAGAATTCCACGCCCTCTATATCTTGCGATATGTTGGTGGCGCCTAAGGAGCTTTTTTCATATTTTTTAAGATCTATTTTTCGGATATTGTTTTCATCTCCTTCGCCGATTGCTCCAAGCACGCGGAAATCCCTATCTATCTCGCCGTAAATATCAAAAAACAGATAACTGCCCTTAAAGCTTTTATAGGCGAATTCCTTTACGGCGTCCTTAACAATTTCGATATTTGCAAGCGTAACTTCGGTCTTTTTGCAAGATTCGTTTTTTATCTCGACTTCGATCATCTAAGCTCCTTTATCTGCCTTGCTAAATTTTAATCCGTTAGCCATTTTACTACATGCTCCAATAATTCCTCTAAATTTTCGGCTCCGCAACTTCCTTTGAGTTCGTTTTCCGTGGCATTGATGAAAAACCAATCCTCGTCATCTCTATCGATATTTATTTTGATCGGCTTTTTCCCGCTCTCGCCATCGATTTTAATCAACCAACCGGGATTATCGACCGTTTCTAGCGTAAGGCCATATTCATGCTCCCATTCTCCGTCGCATTTGGAAGCGTACCAGTTTTGTATGAGTTTTAGATTACTCATTGCTCCTCCTTTAATTTCATAAATTTCAAAATTCCCGATCCATTGGGCTTGAATATTGCGTTTGAAGCAAAGCTTCTTTGCTATTTAAATTTAATCGCTTATTAGAAATTTCTTTTCTACGCCGTCTTTATTTACGGTGATTATCTTCGAGTTCGGAATATTTAAAAATTTTATAGCTTTTTCGTCCAGTTCAGACAATGGCTCCTCAAGATTAAATTTAGTTTTATAGTAATATAGCGAAAGATCTCTTTTGTTGCCCTGCTCCATAAGTTGCATTATGCACCTATCGTTTGAATCGCCGCTACCATATCGGTTTATCATCATAAACGCCTCGCAGCTTTTATGAAACGGAAAGCGACCGAAGTTAAAAAGATTGCCGACGAGCTCAAATACAAGGACAAAAAACAGAAATAAAATGAATAGCTTGATCATTCTGCGTTTCATTGCGGCGTTTCCTAAATTTTGAAATCAAAAATTCGTTTGTGTTTTAAATACATAAACGGTATTTGCGCTCAAGTCGCGAGTGCGCCAAGCATTAACCGAAGCGGTCTGGCGCAAAATTTACGACGCTATCTCGCTTTTTGTCGCGCCGGTTGCGGCGGACTCGCTTTCGTCCATAATGATGAGCTGTTTTGCGCGCTTGATCTTCGCATCGTCGCGAAACGCCGCGCGCACCTTGTCCATGCCGGTGTAAAATTCCTTCATCAAAACAAGGCACAGATACGCGCCGAATTCCGTCGTACGGATGATCTCGCCCTCGATCCGCACGGCTCCTGCAAGCCTTAGCAGACTAAGCTCTCTACCCAGTTCGCGGCGCAAATTTATATCGTTTGCGGCGTTAAATTTAGCGATATCGATCTCGCCGTTGAAAAGCTCGGTCAAAAAGAGGTATTTCGCGCGCTCGGATCTGCTAAAATCGCAAGTGGCGATGACGGTGCTTTCGTTTTTATGCACTCTGCTTGCGTACTCTTCGAGGTTGAACGCATTTACGAGAAGCCTGCCGCCTAAGAAACTAAACGCGCCGCTTCCGATGCCTACGTATTCGTGATTCGTGCCTACATACTCGTCGCTCATATTTGATTTTTCGCGAGCGAAGGCCCATGCGTTGCTGCGGTGCCAGCTTGCAAATTCCTTGCAGATGATGGAGTAAAACTCCTCCTCGTGATCTACATTGCTAACGCCGAGGCTCCGTGCTATTTGATCGCGCATCAAAGGCGATTTCATCAGCGGATACAGCGTGATCTGTTCGGGCTTCACCGCTTTTGCCGCTTCAATGTCGCGAAGTAAAATTTCGCGCGTTTGAAACGGAAAGTTAAAGATCAGATCCAGGCTTAAAATCGGCAAAATTCCGACCGCTCGGGATAGCTTTTCTTGCAAAATTTCGCCCGAGCCGAATTTGTCATAGCGTGAAGCTTTGCGTAAAATATCATCATCAAAGCTCTGCACCCCCACGCTTAGGCGGTCTATTAGCCCGCGAAATCGCAGCAAGCTCTCAGGCTCGATGTGGTTAGGATCGCTCTCGCATGAAACCTCTTTGATGCTAAAAAGCGACTTGGCAAGCTCCAGCGTGCGCGCTAACTCGTCCTCGTCGATGAGCGTCGTGCCGCCGCCTACGTAAAGCGTCTCAAAGTCGTAGCCCGCGTCCTTCGTGCGCTGCATTTCGGTGCGTAGAGCGCTGAAATACGCCTTGCACGCACCGCGCTCGTAGGCGTATTTGTGAAAGGAGCAGTACGGGCAAAATGTGTGGCAAAAGGGCACATGCATGTAGAGCATATATTTTTTATCGGGGTTTGGAATTTTAGCGATATTTTCCTGCGTGATGTCGATTCTAAGGGAATTATATAGAGATTTTTGCATAGTTTCGGCGGCGTATTTTTTAGCGAAGCTATGCACCATTTGACTGATAAAATTCATAAAACTTTAACCTTTTTTAAACTTAAAAATTAATTTTTGAAGTTTATCGAAAACTAACTTATAAATTTATCAAGAATTCAATAAAAAGCGTAGCGCCGCCATATATATTAGCGTAGGAAGCGCTATCGTAACGAGCGAATTGCGAAATTTAGCATGCACGACAAACGCCATAATCAGGCAAAATAGCAGCGCCGCCGTTTGCAAGACGTCCGCGCTAAAAGCCCGCTCGCCCGAAAAGCTAGGCAGCATCGTTTTAAGCGCGTAGATCGTCAAAACGACCATTATCAAAAGCCCCGAGTTTTTCTGCAGATACGCCAGATTTGGACTCGCGGTCTTTTTCTTGAAAAGCAGCAGCGGCAAAAAGCGCGTTAAAATCGTAGCGAGCGAGGCTAGAAAGATATAGGGCAAAATTTCCACTACCTACCCCTTTTTAGGAATTTTTGCAGCCTGCGTCCCGCGCGCGAAGGCCGCTCGAAGTATTTGCGAAAGAGCAGCAATACCGCTGTGCCGAAAATCAGAGTGCCGAATAAAAAGTATTTTGCAGGAAAGATAAAAAGCCCCGCAAACGCGCAGGCAAAGCCCAGAAATAGCACTTTGTATTGCGTGTTCGCTTTAAAAACCTCATAGGTTAGCATCGCAAAAAGCGCCGTCAGGCTAAACTCGACCCCGCTAAAATCAAGCTTCAAGCTTGCTCCCAAAACAGCCCCTGCAACGACGCCCGCAACCCAGTAGGATTGATTTAAAACCGCGGTCAGATTATAGAGCAGATCAAGCTCTTTTAGTCTTTGCGGCGTTACGGGTCGCTCGCCGCTAAGCTCCTCGGGGCGCAAAAAAGCGCGCGCTTTTAGCAGCGCAAAGGTTTCGTCCGTAAGGGCATACACGGCGTAAATTTTATGACGCACGAAGCGCAGCTCGTCCAGCAGCGACATCGTATAGAAAAAATGGCGAAAATTTAGCAAAAACGCCACGACGAAGGTATCTACGAGCGAGGCGTGAGTTACGATGAAGGCGATCAGCACGAACTCCACGCTGCCTGCGTAGATTAGCAGTGAGGTTAGCGCCAGCGCCCAGACGGGCAGATCTTGGCTGATGCCGTAGATGCCAAACGCCAGCCCCAGCGGCACGTAGCCCATCATCACGGCTAGGGTGGATCTGAAAATTTCGATTTTACTCATAGCTTTCCTAAATTTAAAAGCGCGATTTTAGCTAAAATTTTATTAAATTTTCAAAGGCGTGCGGGCGGGATCTGCGCCACTGCGAGCTAGTTTTGCGCGGTTATGCGTCGCAAGAGGAGCTGTAAAATTTACTCGCTTCGGCGCCGTAAAATTTTAAAATTTAGCCTGCGTAGAATTTTGCGAAATTTTAAAATTTCAGAGAGCGGATTTTTAAATTTAGCCTAAAATACGTGGCGCAAAAGCACGAATGCAAACGCCGAAAGCAGCGCCGAGACGGGTAGGGTAATGATCCACGCTAGCCCGATCGGCTTCATTAGCGACCAGTTCGTGCTGTGATTTACCAAGCCGATGCCTAAAATAGCGCCGATTAGCACGTGGGTCGAGGAGATCGGCAGCCCCAGCACCGATGCCGCCATGACGACGACGGCGCTTGCGAGCTCGGCGCTAAAGCCCGAGGCCGGGTGGATTTTTGTAAGATTGGTGCCTACGGTGGCGATTACCTCTTTGCCGATGAACCAAAGCCCCGCTATGAGGGCTACTGCGAACATTATCATAATCTGCTGCGGCACGGGAGTGGAGGGATTGATACTATTCGTAGCCATCGTATCGATGATAGCGGCAAACGGACCCACGGCGTTTGCGATGTCGTTGCTGCCGTGCGAAAAGGCAAAGCCGCTAGCGGTGAGTACCTGCAGCCAGCTAAACATCAAAAACGCGGATTTGTTTAAATTTGAGCGGCGTAGGGTTTTAGCGAAAATAAACATCAAAAGCCAGGTAATCAGCGTCGACATACCGATGATTAGGTAGTTGTAAAAATTCGTAAGCCCGAAATTTAGATTATGCAGCCCCTTAAATATCAACATCGCAGAGATTACGAAAGCACCGATGCCCGCTACGGCTGGAATCCCGTACTCTAGGGCCTTGTGGGATTTGAGCTTCTCTTTTTTAGCGTCAAGCTCGATCACCTTTTTATAATACTCGCTATCCAGCTCACTTGGATCAAAATCGGGATCGCGCATCGCGTAAATATCATGATTTAGTGCCTCTGCATAGGCGATCTTTTGAATGTCATCCAGGGTCTCGAAGGTCTTTTTGTGCAGCTTGCGAAGGGATTTTTTTTCGCGCTTTATGCGGTCGATCTTTATTTGAGCGTAGCGGTTGTAATCCAAAATATAATGTTTGATGAGCCAGAAAATTCCAAAGGAGATCACTCCGCCCAAAATCGGCGAGAGTACCCAAGAGATAGCTATTTTACCGATCTTATCCCACTGCACTAGCCACAATGCGGAAGTCTCTGCGGTATTAAGCAGGGCGCCTAGCGTAAGCCCCGAGCCCACGATACCGCCGATGATCGCATGAGTAGTGGATACGGGCAAACCCTTTCTGCTGGCAAAAAGCAGCCACGCGCCCGCCGCAAAAAGCGCGCTCATCATTACGTAGATAAAGTCTCTCGGATGTACGTCCATTTTGCTAAGATCGATTATGCCGCTGCGAATCGTCGAAGTTACTTCGCCGCCTGCGATTACAGCGCCGCTTGCTTCAAATACCGCCGCGATACAAAGGGCTTGCGCGATGCTAAGAGTGCCGCTTCCAACGCTAGTGCCGAAGGAATTTGCCACGTCGTTTCCGCCGATATTAAAGGCCATAAAGATGCCCAAAAATACCGAAACTAAAAATAGCATTTTATCGCCGCTTCCTATAAAACCGAATCCCCAGATAAGAAAATAGATTGTTACGCCGCAGAATATGCCGTAGAAAATGAGACTTATCTTGCTAGATTTCATAGCTCTCCCTTAAAATCCGCGAAATTTTACCACACGCGCCTTAATCCCCACTAAATCGCACGAGAGAGGTATATTAAATTTTACTTTTAAAAGCGAATTTAGTGGCGCGCGCTAAGCTTTATTAAATCAATACTTCGTTACAATCCGCATTAAATTTTAAAACCGAGGCGAAAAATGTCTAGAATTCCGCTGCAAAGCCCGTATTTCGGAATATTCGTAATGCTAATCCTAGCTTTTTGCGTCTTTTCGCTCATCGTTAAACTATCCTCTTTGGTAGGCTCGCGTTTAGCAGACAGGCGCGATGAGCGGCTAAAGGGCGAAATTTACGAAAGCGGACCCGAGGCCGTCAAACAGCCTAACCGAATGAACTCCCACTTTTTTTTGATAGCCGTGCTTTTCATACTTTTTGACGTCGAGATTATCTTTATGTTTCCGTGGGCGGTAAATTTTAAAATTTTAGGCGTGTTCGGGCTCGTGGAGATGGCGTTTTTCATCGTATTATTAGGCATCGGTTTCATCTACGCCTGGAAAAAAGGAGCGCTAAATTGGCAGAGCATAAGATAAACTACGCGCGCGAAAACGGACTTCCCATAGTTCTCACCACCGTCGATAAGCTGATCGCGTGGGGCAGGAGTAACTCCTTGTGGGCGATGACGTACGGGCTTGCTTGCTGTGCGATCGAGATGATGGCGGCGGGTGCGGGCAGATTTGACTTTGACCGCTTCGGCACGATATTTCGCGCAAGCGCCAAGCAATCGGATGTGATGATAATCGCAGGCACGCTTAGCAAAAAGCACGCCGAGTTTACGCGCCGTCTATACGACGCGATGCCCGAGCCCAAATGGGTCATCAGCATGGGCAGCTGCGCCAATACCGGGGGGATGTTTAATACCTACGCGACGGTACAGGGCTGCGACCGCATAGTGCCAGTTGATATCTATCTGCCTGGATGCGCGCCGCGCCCCGAGACGCTGCAGTTTGCGCTGATGGTGCTGCAAAAAAAGATCCGCACCCAAACTCCGCGCCGCGCACAAAAGGCAAAAAGGCTGATCTGATGAGAAAGTATAGCCCGAAAAACGATGCGAGCAAGAAAAATTACTACAAAGATAGATTTTTCATCCCCGAGGAGACGCAGAAGCTAGACGCAAGCGCGAGCGATTTTAAAGACGATCTGGACGCGCTTGAAGGCATTCAAATTTTAAACTCATACGTGGAATTTAACACCCTTGTGCTCTATGTGGAGCCTGCGCAAAATTTAGCGGCGCTACGCGCGCTTAAGAGTGCCGGATATGAAATTTTATGCGAGCTAAGCGGCGTGGATTTTACCGAGGCTCGCGGCGGCATCGAGGTTTTTTATCAGCTTTTGGATATCAAAAGAGCGCGTCGCGCGCGGCTAAAGTGTTTCGTGCCGAATGAGAGCTTTTTACAAAGCGCTGCGGGCATCTACAAAAGCGCGAACTGGGCGGAGCGCGAGCTATACGATATGATGGGCGTTTGGATTGAAAATCATCCAAATTTGGCGCGCCTAATAATGCCCGATGATTGGTTCGGACACCCGCTTTTGAAGTCCTATCCGTTGCAAGGTGACGAGTTTGCTAAGTGGTACGAGGTGGATAAAATTTTTGGGGTTGGCGCACGCGAACGGATCGGCGAAGAAAACCGAAATTCCGCATTCGTGGATGAAAAAGATACCTTTAACTTTACGCGGCTCTATCACGAGGGCGGTTACGGCGAGACGCGGCCGCAAGAAAAAATTTTACAAGAATACCAAGAAGAGGGCGGCGTGCGCTTCGTAAAACGCGCTAAACGCGGAATTTACAAGATCATCACAAAGAGAAAATAATGCAAAATCCAAGTAAGCTAAGACCATTTTTAGAAAACATCGAGTACGAGCGCGAGGGCGCGAATATGATCTTAAATTTCGGTCCGCAGCATCCAAGCGCGCACGGCCAGCTAAAGCTAGTGCTGGAGCTTGACGGCGAGCGAATCGTGCGCGCCCGCCCAGGCGTAGGTTACATGCACCGAGGCATCGAAAAGATGGCAGAAAATATGATCTACGCGGAGTTCGTCCCAGTAACAGACCGCATCGATTACGTCGCATCGGGCTCGAACAACTACGGTTTTTGCGCCGCGGTCGAGAAGCTCTGCGGCATCGAAGTGCCGCGCCGCGCGCAGATCATCCGCACGATCTTGCTGGAGCTTAATCGTATCAGCTCGCACCTTCTGTTTTTGGGTACGCACGCGCTTGACATCGGCGCGATGACGGTATTTCTCTACTGCTTTCGCTCGCGCGAATACATACTTGATCTCATAGAAAAATACTGCGGCGCGCGCCTTACGCACAATAATATCAAAATCGGCGGCGTCTTTTTGGATCTGCCTAACGGCTGGTTAGAAGAGATGCTGAAATTTTGCGACGACTTTCCGAGCGACATTAAAGAATTTGAAGATCTGCTCGATACGAATAGAATTTGGCTGATGCGAACCGAGGGCGTGGGCGTGATCTCGCACGAAGATGCCCTTAGCTGCGGCTGTAGCGGAGTGAGCTTGCGTGCTAGCGGGCATGCGTGGGATATCCGCAAAGAAGAGCCCTATCTCATCTATGACGAGCTTGATTTCGACGTGCCGTATGCGAGCGAGGGCGACTGCTACGCGCGTTATAAATGTTATATGGCGGAGATGCGCGAGAGCCTTAAAATTTTGCGCCAGTGCGCGAAGCACTATCCGCTGAGCGATCCGCAAATTTTGGCGATCGATCCCGCTTACGTAAATCCTAGCAAAGAGCAGATCATGACGCAAAACTACTCGCTGATGCAGCATTTCGTGCTGGTTACGCAGGGCTTGCGCCCGCCTGTGGGCGAAATTTACGCCGCGAGCGAGAGTCCTAAGGGCGAGCTTGGATTTTATATCCGTTCGATGGGCAAAAGCCGCCCCTACCGCCTTAAGATCCGCACGCCGAGCTTTTGGCACTGCGCGGTCTATGAAGAAATTTTACCCGGGCAGTATCTTGCCGACGCCGCGGCGATCATCGGCAGCACGAATATCATTTTAGGCGAGGTGGATCGATGAAACGCTACGATTTGAGGCATCTGGGCGATAAATTTTTAAACCGTATGGGCGAAATTTTAAAAAATTCCGCTCGCGGCGAGACAATGATCTTTATGTTTGAGATGGGCGATTTCAGCGCGGTTCAAAAAAGCGCAGATCTGGTGGAGGGGCTAAATTCCACGCTTTTAAGCTCGATTCGTTATAACCAAGTCGATTGGATGGTCGTCGCCAAAAAGGGGAGAGGATGAAAATTTTAAATTTCGCGGCGCTGCTTAGTTTGCAAAATCCCGCGCTCGCAGAAGGTTTTAAGAACGCTGAAATTTTAAGCGTATCGCCGCTACAAGACCCGCATCTTCCAGGCGAGTTGATAAAATGCGAGATTGGCGCGCAAAGCTTCGTGCTGGCGCTAATCTGCGCTAGTTTTTGCGACGAGCCCTATTTCGCGGATCTGGATCTGGAGTATCTAAGCGGCGAAAGCAGCGTGGGCGAGGAGGAGATCGAGCAGATCGCGGAGTTTCTGCAAAGCGGCTGCGACGCACTTTTGATCGACGATGCGCTCGTTAAAACTCATCCCGATGCCGAAAATATCAAAGCCTTTCTATCTCTCATAGCGGCGAAGTTTGGGGTTAAAATTTTAAATTTACGCGGCGAGCGAGCGAATTTGGGCGCGCAAGAGCGGGCAAATTTAAGCCCCCTTAAAGAGCCTGAGAATTTCGACGGCGCCGTGGTTTTCAAACACGATGCGGACGAGCGGTTCATCGGCGGAAGGTATTTTTGTATGGTCGCAAAGATCAAGGGCGGCGATCGCGTCCGCATCAAAACGCCGCATTTAAATTTGGAAAAAGAATTTATTTTGGATGAGGAGCTAAAGGGCACGATCGCGCTTTTAGGCTCGGGCGGGCAGGGCTTTGGCGGTTATAATTTCGAACTAGCCGAAATTTCTAAGGTTTAAAATGGCAAAGATCACGATCGACGGTAAAGCTTGTGAGTGCGACGAGGGCGAGTATATCTTGCAGGTCGCGCGTCGCTGCGGCGTTTTTATCCCTGCGCTTTGTTATCTAAGCGGCGGTACGCCGACGCTCGCATGCAGGCTTTGTATGGTCGAAGCGGACGGCAAGCGCGTCTATAGCTGCAACGCCAAAGCCAAAGACGGCATGGTCATCTACAGCCGTAGCCCCGAGATTGACGCCGAGCGCGAGGCGATCACGCAGGTTTATTGTATCAACCATCCGATGGCGTGCGGGGTTTGCGATCAAAGCGGCGAGTGCGAGCTTCAAAATTTAGCCCATCTGATGCGCACAAATACCCAAAGCTACGCTATCCGCGATACGGCGCGCGAGGTGCAGGATTGGGGGTATTTGAGCTACGATCCTAGCCTTTGCATCGTCTGCGAGCGCTGTATCACCGCCGCAAAAGACCGCTTGGGCGTAGATGCGTTTAAGCTCGTCCCGCGCGGCGGAGACGCGCTTAGTAAGGAGCAAAAGGACGCGATGCCTAAAGACGCCTACGCCGTGTGGAACAAGCTGCAAAAAAGTCTAATCGCGCGAGTAAATGAAAATGATGATTGCGTAAACTACGGCGAGAGCGCGGCGGTCTGTCCGACGGGGGCTCTGGTAGAGAGCGCGTTTAAATACGTTTCAAACGCCTGGGAGCTGCGTCAAATCCCCGCTTCCAACCCACACAGCAGCGATTGCGAACTGCTTTATTACGAGATCAAGCGCCGCGGCATAGGCGAGCCGCGTGAAAAAATTTATCGCGTTAGCAGCGACATAAATTTTAGCGTCCTGCATGCCGCAGCGCGCTTCGGCTGGGATTTTTCAAACGAGCAGGCGAGTAAAAACGAAGCGGTTTTTAATCGCATCGTGCGCGGTATCGAGGACGGCGAGATCAAAAATATCAAATTTAATAGCTTCATCACCAACGAAGAAGCTCGGATTTTAGAGCTTTTGCGGCAAAAATTTAAGCTCGCTCTGATTAACGACGAAGCGCTTGCGTATCAAAAATTCCTACGCGAATTTTCTAAGTTTAGCGGCGCGAAATTTTATAATGCGGATTCACAGACGATTAAAAACAGCGATTTTATAGTCGTCTGCGGCACATTTTTACGCAGCGACGCTCCAAATCTAGGCTATGCGGTAAACAGCGCCTGCAAGCTAAATAAGGCAAGCGGGATCTATTTTCATCCGTTTTGCGACGAAGGCATTAAGGGCTTTGGTAAAAATTTCATCCATCAGCCGCACGCCACGGGCTTGGAGGCACAGATCCTGCTTTGGATCTTGCAAAAGTTCGGGCGCGATCTGCCTGAGTGGCTGGATGCGAAACTTGCGGCGGAATTTGAAATTTCGCGTGCCGCGGCGAAGCAAAATTTAGACGAGAAACCCGCAGATTCGCAAAATCCCGAGAATTCTGCGGAGGCAAATGGCGCTGGGAACGTTGCGAGTGCGAGCGGTGCCGAAAATTCCGCAAGCGCGGACGGCGCTGAAAATTCCGCACAGAATTCCGAAAATCCTGCGGAAAGTAAAATTTCAAATTTTGCCCGCGCGCTGGGTCTGGACGAGCAAAAAATAGATGAAATTTTGGCTAAAAAGGAGCATTTTTCGCTTATCATCGGCGAGGATTTTATCCGCACGCCAAATAGTGCCACGCTCGCGCGTCTAGCGGGTTTGGTGCAGCGCTACACGCCGCTAAAAGTGCTAGTGGTGCCGCCGCGCACGAACAGTCTGGGCGTCGCGCTCATCTGTGAGCTTAGCGCGCAAATGAGCGCGGGCGAGACGCTAGGCTACAACGAAGCGGGCGATATAAGCTTCGGGGTGCTGGAAGCCGATCTGGACGCACCTAGCTTGGTGCAGCA
This sequence comes from uncultured Campylobacter sp., assembly GCF_938045205.1. GTDB lineage: Bacteria > Campylobacterota > Campylobacteria > Campylobacterales > Campylobacteraceae > Campylobacter_B. The sequence goes on along the minus strand of NZ_CALIMY010000003.1, from coordinate 16,502 downwards.
GGAGGGCACGTTTACGAACTACGACAAGCGCGTAGTGCCCACCAATGCGGCGCTTGATTACGGCGGATACGAGCTAAACGACATCGCCTGTGCGCTTGGGGTTTGCGCGGAGTACGCGATCGGCTATACGCCTAGCTTGGGCGCGGATTTTGAGCCGATTAAATTTGACGATTTAGAAAATTTCTACGACAACGGCGGCGCAAATCACCGCGGATATGAGTTGCGAAACGAGGAGCTCGCCGCAAGCGAGGATGAGTTTGAAATTTCGCTTTCCGCGCCGCTTAGAGTAGGCGAGGGTGAAATTTTAATCTATGAGGCAAATCCACTGCATCAATTCAATAAATTTAGCGGCGCAAGCAGCGCTCTGGGCGAAGCTGGCGCGCTGTATCTAAGCCCTGGCATCGCCGAAGCTCTGGGCGTAAGCGCGGGCGATGTCGTTAAAATTTACCAAGCAGACGGCGCGAGCAACGATAAAAAAACTAGCGGCGCAGGCAAAACGAGTGCCGCTAATGATAAAAGCGGTGCTGCTCGTGCGAAAAAAATGGATCGCGCAAGCGACGCGCATAAAGCAGACGGCGCCGGTGATGAAAATAGCGAAAACGGTGCGACTGAGCTCGTAAATTTAAAATGCGAAATCGTCGCTAGCGTAAAGATCGATCCAGGCTTTAGCGGGGCGTATCTGCCGTATTTTGACGAGAAGCTGCGCGGCGAGATATTTTTCAAAACCTCACGCTACGCAAGCGTGAAAATCGAGAAAATTTCAAATTCCAAAGGAGAGGGCAGATGAGCGATAGTGTATTTTATTTCGTAGCTACCGTCTTAAAGGCGCTCGTGATTTTAGCCGTCATCGCGCTGCTCTCGGGGCTTGCGACCTACGCCGAGCGCAAGGTACTTGCCTTCATGCAGCGCAGGATCGGGCCCTCTATGGTCGGGCCTGCGGGGCTTTTGCAGGTAGGCGCGGATATGATAAAGCTTTTTACCAAAGAGGACGCGATCCCTGCGCGGGCAAATAAGCTTCTTTTTAAAATCGCGCCGATCATATCGGCTACGGGAGCTTTCGTGGCGCTTTCGGTGGTGCCGCTGCTGCCGGAGTTTACTATCGGCGGGCGGACGATACAGCCGATTTTAAGCGATATAAATGTGGGAATTTTATTTTTGCTCGGAGCTAGCGGCACCTGCGTTTACGGACTGCTGATCGGAGGGCTTGCGAGCTACAATAAATGGGGCACGATAGGCGCGTTTCGCGCGTTTTTGCAGATAACCTGCTTTGAGGTGATAAACGGGCTTAGCCTAATCCCTATCGTGATGATCACCGGCTCGCTCTCGCTTATAGACATCGTAAGTGCGCAAAGCGGCGGTATCGACAAGTGGTTTATCTGGAAAGAGCCCGTCTGCTTCGCGCTATTTCTGATCGCCGCTTTCGTAGAGTGCAACCGCACGCCTCTGTGCCTTACCGAAAACGAAACCGAGATCGTAGCGGGCGCTGGTACGGCGTATTCTGGCATGCGCTGGGGTATGTTTTTTATCGGCGAATACGCTAATATCATAACCTACTCCGTCGTTACGACACTGCTGTTTTTGGGCGGATTCAACGCGTTTTGGTTTATCCCTGGCGGCGTTATGATGGTATTAAAATCAAGCCTCATGTTTTTCTGCTTCCTATGGGCGCGCGCGGCGTGGCCGCATCTGCGCCCCGATCAGCTGATGGGGCTTTGCTGGAAAGTCTGCATGCCGTTAGCTCTTGCTTGCGTGCTAATTACCGCGCTAGCGATCGTTTAAGGAGGGGTGCGATGGCAAGATACGCTCAGATCGATAAACGAGCCCATATTAAATCCGGCGGCGATAAGCTTCGCAGATTCCTAGCCCGCACCTTTAACGGCGAGCTTTTCGTGGGGCTGTGGGTTGTTCTAAAAAATATGTTTAAGCGCGGCGGCTCGCACACGCTTCGGTATCCTATGGAAAAATTTGTTATGCCGCCTAGATACCGCGGCGTGCATAAGCTAATGCGCCTGCTCGAAAGCGGCAGCGAGCGCTGCATCGGATGCGGCTTGTGCGAGAAGATCTGCGTGGCGAACTGCATCGCGATGGAGACCAGCCTTGGCGCCGACGGCCGCAAAAAAGTAGATAACTACTCGATAAATTTAGGGCGCTGCGTCTACTGCGGGCTTTGCGCGGACGTCTGCCCCGAGATCGCCATCGTGCACGGCTGTGAGTACGAGCTTGCGAGCGAACAGCGCGCGTATTACGGATTTAAAGAGGATCTTTTAATTCGCGGTGAAAATTTATGTTTAAACGGCGCGGCGCAGGAGTTTGCGGGCTATGGCAGCCTGGATGAAAACGCGGGCGCGCGGATCAAGATGACGCCGAACGCTTATATAAAAAGCGACGCCGCAAGCGATGAGCTAAGCTCAAAGAGCGCGGATTTAAATTTAAATAGCGCCGCGGAAATCTCTAAAAAAGAGGGCGCCGCTAGCGATAAAATTCTATTTTCAAAGGGCGCGGGCTTAAGCGGCGAAATTTTAGCCGAGCGGCAAGACGTCGAGCGGGCAAGCTTAAAGGAAAGCTCCGCCGCGGACGCTGAAAATTCTAAAGAGAATTCCGCTGTCGCTAAAAATTCTACGCTTGATTCGGCGCGAAATTCCAAAGAAAATTCCGCCTCACAAAATGCAAAAGATTCCGCTATGGATAGTAAAAATTTGGCGGAGAATTCTAAAGAAAATTTCACTCCGCAGAGCGCCGAAGATTCCGCCGCTCAAAGTAAAAATTTTAAAGATAATTCGGTTGCACCGCATGTCGAGAATTCCACAGGCGGTCTTGCTGCGGAGGACGATTCTGCGGAGAGTTCTAAAGAAAATTTTGCTATGCAAGACGAGGGGAATTCTACGACGCGAGGTAAAAAATCTAAGGCAAATTCCAAAAAGAATTCCGCTGCAGACGCCGAGAATTCTACGCAAAGCTCCGCGCCGGATTCCTCCGCGCAGAGGGAGGAGCAATGATACAAACGCTTGCATTTTATTTTTTCAGCGCGGTTTGCCTGGCGCTTTTCGGCATTAGCATTTTTAGCAAAAACGTCCTTTACGCCCTTAGCGCGCTGGCCGGCGGCATGGTCTTTATGAGCGGATTTTTCTTCTTGCTGGATGCGGAGTTTTTGGGCGTAGTGCAGATCATAGTCTACACTGGCGCCGTAATCGTGCTTTACGGCTTTGCGCTGATGTTTTTGGGTGCGGATAAAAGCGTAAGCGAGCCAAAAAAAGGAGCAAGGCTATTTTTTGCGCTTAGCGGCGTGATCGCATTTTTGCTCGTGATTATCGTGCTCGGCGCGGTGGTCACAAACAACGTAGAAACGCTTAAAATTTTAAACACCGACGATACCGAGGCGCTTGGGATGATTATCTTTACGAAATATCTGGCGATTTTCGAGCTTGCCGCCGTGATGCTGCTCGTGGCGATGATCTGCGCTATCGTGCTTGCGCATAAGCAGATGGACGCGAGCCTGAGCTACGAAGAGAGCGAGGGGTAAAATGGGTCTAAATCACTATCTGATCGTCGCTGCGATGATGTTTGGGCTCGGGCTTGCGGGTATGATGAAGCGAAGAAATTTGATAATGCTCTTTTTTTCGAGCGAAATTTTATTAAACGCCGCAAATTTAGCCCTTGTCGCCGTGGCGAAGTTTTACGACAACATAAACGGCGAAATTTTTGCGCTTTTCATCGTCGCGATCGCCGCGAGCGAGATGGCTGTGGGGCTTGGATTACTCATCTTGTGGTATAAGAAGACGGGCAGCATCGAACTTGACAGTTTCGTAAATTTTAAAAATCCTTCTAAGGACGGGCCGGATGCTTGATACCGTTTTTGTGTGGCTCTTAATCGCCCTTTTCGCACCGCTTGCCTCGGCGATCTTCGCAGGCGTTTTCATTCGCGCCAAAGATAAGATGTTTATTGGCGTAGTCTGCTCGGCGCTGGTGATTTTAAGTACTATCGCGTCGCTTGCTTTGATGGAGCTCGTCTCTGACAACCGCCTAATCAGCGTAAATTTAGCCGATTTCATAAGCACGGGATTTTTGAACGCAAAATTTAGCTTTCTCATAGATAGCGTAAGTGCGGTGATGATGGTGGTCGTAGGCATCGTATCCAGCGTCGTGCACGTGTATTCGATCTACTATATGTGGGATGACGAAAACTTCGCTAAATTTTTCAGCTTCCTGGGGCTTTTCGTATTTTCGATGCTGGTTTTGGTAACGAGCGATAATTTTTTAGGACTTTTCATCGGCTGGGAGGGGGTCGGACTCTGCTCGTGGCTGCTAATAGGCTTTTGGTATGATAGGAGCAATTACAGCTGGTGCGCCAACGAAGCTTTCATAATGAACCGCATCGCAGACCTTGGAATGTTGCTTGGAATTTTTCTAATATATTTAAATTTCGGCTCGTTGCGCTACGAGGTGGTGTTTGCGAACGCAGCGAGCTTGGAGCCTGAAATTTTAACCCTGATCGCCGCACTTTTATTTATCGGCGCGATGGGCAAAAGCGCGCAGTTTCCATTCCATACCTGGCTAGCCGACGCGATGGCGGGCCCGACGCCCGTGTCCGCGCTTATTCACGCAGCGACGATGGTTACGGCGGGCGTTTATCTGGTGATCCGCGCAAACCCAATTTTCGCGCTCGCGCCCGAAGTAAGCGGCTTTATCGTCTGCTTGGGCGCTTTCGTGGCGGTCTTTGCGGCGTCGATGGCGCTGGTTCATAACGACCTTAAAAAGATCATCGCCTACTCCACGCTTTCGCAGCTTGGCTATATGTTCGTAGCCGTGGGGCTCGGGGCGTATTGGATCGCGCTATTTCATCTGGCGACGCATGCGTTTTTCAAGGCACTTCTATTTTTGGGCGCGGGCAACGTAATGCACGCGATGAAAGACGATCTAAATATCCAAAATATGGGCGGATTATATAAGTTTATGCGAGCTACGGCGATTTTAATGTGCATAGGCTCGCTTGCGCTTTGCGGATTTTATCCGTTCGCGGGCTTTTTTTCAAAAGATAAAATTTTGGAAGCGGCGTGGAGCGCGGACGCGTATTTCATCTGGGCGCTGCTGTTTGCGGGCGCCGCGATGACGACATTTTACAGCGTGCGTCTGATAATGCTCGTGTTTTTCGGCAAGCAAAAATTTACCCACCATCCGCACGAGGCGAAAGGCTTTGCCCTCATTGCGATGGGCGTATTAGCCGTGCCTGCGGTAATCGCGGGCTTTTTCGAGCACGATTTTGCTGAGTTCGTGCTTAGCATACTGCCGGGCTTTAAAGCTTCGATCCCGCACGGCGTGGAGGTAATTTTGATCGCCCTAACGCTAGCGATGATAAGCGCGGTGGCGATCGGCACGATTTGGACATACGGCAAGGGCAAATTTAGCCAAAATTTAAAGAACTGCAAATTTTATAAAATTTTGATCGCGCAGTATTTTATCCCGCAAATTTACGAGCGCGTGATCGTGCGCGGATACGCTAAGCTTAGCGAGATCTGCGCTAAATGCGACGGCGCAATCATAGACGCCAGCGTCGATCTGATCGCTCGCATCGCGGTAAAAGGCGGCGAAGGAGCGGATCGCGCAAGCAATAGCGGAGATTTGAGCGCAAATTTAAGGTGGATGGTTTTGGGATCTTTCATTTTGCTGATTTTGGCGTTTGCGCTGTGAGGTGAGCATGGAATACTTTTTAAGTTTGGTTATATTTTTTCCGGCGGTAGCTGCGGTTTTGGGCTTTTTGATCGACGAAGCGAGCATCAAGACCTACGCCGTTACGATGAGCTTCATAGAGTTCGTGCTTTCGCTCGTTTTGTGGATACTTTACGAGCCGGTGGAAGGCATCGCTTTTAGCGTGCTGCATCCTTTCATAAGCGAATACGGCATCAACTACTTCATCGGCGTGGATGGAATTTCGCTGTTTTTAGTGATCCTAAGCACGCTGGTTACCTTTTTGGCGCTACTTAGCCTAAGTATCAAAGAGCGCGCCAAAAATTTAATCATCTGCATTCTATTTTTAGAGATGACGATGGTGGGCGTTTTCGTGGCGCTGGATGCGATTTTGTTTTACATCTTTTGGGAGCTTTCGCTCATTCCGATGCTCTATATCATCGGCGCGTGGGGCAGCGGCAAGAGAATTTACGCCGCGGTAAAATTTTTCATCTACACCTTTTTAGGTTCGATGTTTCTACTCGTTGGACTCGTAGCGATGAGCTATTTCTATCACGAGGCTACGGGCGAGTATAGCTTTAATATCCTAGACTGGCAGAGCCTATCGCTGCCGCTTAGCACGCAAATTCCTCTATTTTTGGCATTTTCGGTCGCTTTTGCGATCAAGACGCCTTGCTTTCCTTTTCATACCTGGCTTCCGTACGCGCACGGGCAGGCCCCTACGATAGGCTCGGTGCTGCTTGCCGCCGTGCTTCTTAAGATGGGCACCTACGGCTTCGTGCGATTTTCGCTGCCGCTATTTCCCGACGCGAGCGTACATTTTAGCGGGATGATGTGCGCCGTAGCGATCGTTATGATCATCTATGCAAGCTTCATCGCCTTTGCGCAGAAGGATATCAAACAGGTTATCGCGTATAGCTCGATCGCGCATATGGGCGTAATAATGCTTGGAATTTTTTCAATGAGCCGCGAAGGAATGAGCGGCGCGGTATTTTTGATGATAAGCCACGGTATCGTAAGCGGAGGGCTTTTTATGCTCGTAGGCTTTTTATACGACCGCAGGCACACGAAGCTTTTCAGCGAGTTCGGCGGGCTTGCGCGGGTGATGCCGCTTTATGCGTTTTGTTTTTGCGTCGTGCTGCTAGGCTCGATAGGCCTTCCGCTTACGATCGGTTTCGTGGGAGAATTTCTAAGCCTCGCGGGGATTTTTAAGATCAGCTTTAGCTACGCGCTCTTGGGCGGACTCGGCATCATAATGGGCGCGATCTATTCGATGAATCTTTATAAAAAGACCTTCTTCGGCGCTCTCGTGCATGAAGAGAATAAAAAGCTAAGCGATCTAAATAGAACCGAGCTTTGCTCTATCATCCCGATCTGCGTGCTGGCAGTGGTACTTGGCGTAGCGCCGAATCTGATGCTAAAGAGTATCGAGCCTAGCGTGACGCAAAGCCTTGAGCTGATGTTTAACAAAGCCTCTCAAACCGCGACCCGCGCCTATATGGAAAAAGCAAATTTTAAGGTAAGAAGCGATGCAAAATAATCTTTTAAATTTAGCCTCGATCGCGCCTATGGCGATACTCGGAGGATTTGCCCTGCTGATGCTCGCGGTTTCGCTTTTTGCGCGCACGCTATCGTATAAATTTTACGCCGTCATCACGATACTGGCGCTAGCTCTCGGCTTCGGGCTCGTTTTTGGTTACAACAGCGGCATACGCGGGCTTTTTGACGTGATGCTAGTGGACGGAATCGCGACGCTATCGATGCTTATTATGCTCGCAGGTTCGATATTTTTCATCTTTCTGTCTTTGGGCGCAAGAAGCGCGCACGAGTACCATACTGCAGAATTTTTCGTGCTGTTTTTATTCGTGCTCGTGGGCTATGAGTTTATGGTCGCGAGCGAAAATTTAATGATGATCCTCGTTGGGCTTGAGACGGGCTCGCTGGCGCTTTATACGTTAATCGCGCTTCACAACCGCGCCAGATCGGTCGAAGCGGCGCTAAAATACTTCATAATGGGCGCGCTGGGATCGGGGTTTTTCGCATTCGGCGCGGCGATGTTTTTTCTATCGACCGGCTCTATGGAAATTTCAAACATCGCGCAGATCGCTAAGAGTTCAAATTTACAAACCAACATCCTGCTTTTCGCCGCCTGCTCATTTATGATCGTCTCGATAGGATTTAAGCTCTCGCTGATCCCGTTTCACACCTGGACGCCCGACGTTTACGAGGGTGCGAGCTCGGCTATGGCAGGCTTTTTGTCCGTCGTGCCCAAGATCGCGGGCTTTGTCGTGGCGATCAGGCTGTTTGAAGCTCTGGGAAGCATCGGCGTGCAGTGGCTAAACATCGTACTCTACGCCGTTGCGGTGCTTACGATGAGCTTAGCGAACCTTATGGCGCTCGTGCAGCGCGACGTCAAGCGGATGCTCGCTTTCAGCTCCGTTTCGCACGCGGGCTTCGTACTCTGCGCGATCGTGATCGGCTCGACGCAGGCAAACGCGGCGCTTTTCACCTACTGGATCCTATACACCGTGGCGAACCTCGGGGCGTTTGCCTTCATCTGGTGTGTACGGCAAAGGCGCGCGCGCAGCTTTAAGTCTGGGCCCGAAGTTGGCGCGGCGGGTTTGAAATTTTGCTACGAAAACAGCGCGTCAAACGGGCAAAATTTTAAGACGGAGTTTGCGAGCGCGCGTGACGACGGGCTAAATTTTAAAGCCGAAGCGAAGCGAGAAAATTTTAAATTTACCACCGGAGCGGACGAGGGGAATTTTAAATTTAACGACGAGGCAGGCGAAGGAAATTCTAAAGCTAAGGGGCTTGAAAGAAATTTTAAATTTGGCGGCGCACAAGACGAAAATCAAGATATTAAAATGGGCCGCACCGCGCGAGCTAAAAGCGGAGCCGAAACCCGCGAGCAGAGCTTTAAATTTGCGGCTCGCTTTGAGCATCCGTTTGAGAAATTTGACGGGCTGATCCGCACCCATCCGCTCTTTGCGCTATGCGCAGCGATCTTCATGCTCTCGCTTGCGGGCATTCCGCCGTTTAGCGTGTTTTGGGGCAAGATGTATCTGCTAAGCGCGGCGGTCAATTCGGGCTACTTCGCTCTCGCCGTCATCATGGCGGTAAATAGCGCGCTCGCCCTGTATTACTATCTGCGCCTTATTGTGCGTATGTTTTTGCACGAGCCGCGGGAGGATGCGGAGCTTGACGGTTCGCTGAGCGCGGTCTCGGTGCAAATAAAATTTGCCGTCGTGCTAGCTAGCGTGGCGTGCGTGCTGGCGCCGTTTTTAGTGAAATTTCTAACCGGCGCGGTAAATAATTTCGTCTTTTTAAGCGGGTATTGAGCTAAAATTTTAAGCGCGAATTGAACCCATCGCGCTTTGCCAACAAGGAGAGATATGTTTTTGGGCGAGCTAAGTGCTGACGGCTACGGTTTTGCGCTGCTTGATGTGCGCGATTTGAGTGAGTTTTTAAAGGAGCGAAAATGCAGAGCAAAAAAGCTTCTAAGCTACTGGGACGCGCACAAGCAGCTGTTTTATGACGCCGTAAAGGGCGCTAAAGCTTTACCCTTCTACCCGCTTACGGTGCGCAGCTATGAGATCTTCGTTTGCATTGACGAGGAGTTTGCGCCGTCTGCGGGCTACGAAGTGGCTTTCAAGCGCGATAGGCTGTATTTCGCCCCGCAAAGCGACTCCGCGATCCTAGCGAGCTTCGATGCTTTGCAGTATCGTTTCGATGAGCTAAAAAGCGACAAACTCGAGCTAGGCTATGAGTGCCAAAGCGGCGCTGCGGGCAAGATACGAAAATTTAATTCCACGCTCAAGCTCGGCTTGCAAAGCGGCACTTACGAGCTTTGCGCCCTGGGGCTAAAAAACAGCTCGCAGAACTTCGAGAAATATGGCTACGCCTTTATTTTCAAGCGCAATGCAAGCGCGGAAAATCAAAATTTCAGTAGGCTTGACAACGATAAATTTAGCTTTGATATTTGCGAAGGCGGTTAAATTTAATCGAAATTCCGCGTCGCGCAAGGTCTCGGCGCGCCCCGCAAAATTTTAAAGACGCGATTCGGCGCGGTAAATTTAAATCTAAAATTTCCACTTCCTTGCCCCATTGTTTCCTAGCAAACACACAAATTTTGATAAATTTCGATTTTAAATCTCGCGGCGGAAAAATTTTAAAATTTCATGCTCCAGCTCTTGCGGCGGCGCTGAAATTTTATCCGCGAACTGCGAGCGGTTGAAGGTGCGTTGGCGCTTTGCGAGCTGTACCGTGTGCAGGCTTACGAGCTGCTCGCACTGCGCCCGCGAGATCTGCCCGCGCAAAAGCTGCCCGCACTCCTTTAGCCCGATGCAGCCTAGCGCCCTACATTCCGCGCCGTAGCGGACGAATAAAAACTCCGCTTCCTCCAAAAGCCCGCGCTCAAACATCGCTTTCGTGCGCGCCTCGATACGCCCTGCAAGCCACTGCTTGGGCGCGTCGATCTCAAAAATTTTAATATCCGAAATGACGGGCGGGGCGGTGTTTTCGCGCAGAAATTTACTTGGCGCCTCGCCGCAAAATTTATAGATGCTTAGCCATTTTTGTAAACGAAAACTGTCCGCCGCGCTAAGCTTTGCGGCAAATTCCGGATCGATCCGCCGCGCTAGAGCGTAAATTTCATCGTTTGAAATTTCACTTTTAAAATCGGGAACCTTCGGCGCCAGACCGCTTAGCATCGCTTTTAGATAAAATCCGCTGCCCCCAGTGATTATCAAAGGCGCACCGCTACGCTCTGCAAAAGCCCGCGCGGCGGCGTATTCTTTGATAAACTCTCCGACGCTGAAGTACTCGTTTGGATAGATTAAATTTACGCCGAAGTGCCTGATCTCGCGCAGCTCCTCCTCGCTTGGCTTGGCGCTTGCGATATCGATCTGCCGGTAAATGCAAAGCGAATCAAGGCTCAAAATCACGGCGCCGGTTTCTCGCGCGATACTTAGTGCAAGATCGCTTTTGCCGCTTGCGGTGGTGCCGATGATCGCGATCTGCGGGCTTGCGTGCGAGTTTTGATTTTGGCTCAAGGCGTTTCCTTTCGTAAATTTTTCGTTCAAATTATATCAAATTTAGAGCTATTCTTACTTTTTTTTGATACAATGGTGCCCAAAATAAGGGGCGAAATGGCTAAATTTAAAGAAATTTTATCCGATATCAACGAATTAATAGTTTTTAAACACTCGGTTTTCGCGCTGCCGTTTATCTTTACGGCGATGGTTACTGCAAGCAAGCTGCAAAGCGGCTCGGTATGGTTCGGTTGGAAGCTGCTTTTTTTAGGGATTTTATGCGCGGTGAGCGCGAGAAGCTTTGCGATGGCGCTAAATCGCTACCTGGACGAGGATATCGACCGCGCCAATCCGCGTTGTGCTTCGCGCCCCAGCGTGGATGGACGGATCGGACGCGGGAATTTGCTGCTTTTCATTATCGCAAACGCGGTAGTTTTCATAGCGGTTTCGGCGCTTATAAATTCTTTGGCGCTTAAGCTTTCGGTGCCGATTTTAGCGGCATTGGGCGGGTATTCATATTTTAAACGCTTTAGCGAGACCGCGCATTTAATGCTCGGTTTTTGCCTAGGGCTTGCGCCGATTGCGGGAGCGATCGCCGTTAGCGGCGGAATTCCGCTATGGTCGGTGCTACTATGCTTTGGAGTAGTATTTTGGGTAGGCGGCTTTGACGTGCTGTATTCGCTTCAAGATATGGAATTTGACCGCACGGCTGGGCTTTACAGCATTCCTGCGCTTTACGGCAAGGAAGCCTCGATGTTTATCTCTAAAATTTTTCATGCCGTGGCGGTGCTTTTTTGGCTGCTGTTTTGCGCGGCGGCAAATTTAGGCTTTTTTGCCTATCTGGGCGTGGCTGCGTGCGCGACGATCCTGTACTTCGAGCATAGGATCGTGCAGAAAGATTTTAGCAAGATTGATCGCGCGTTTTTTACGCTGAATGGCTACTTGGGCATTGCGTTTTTCGCTTTTGTTTTTGTAAATTTATTTTAAGGAACCCCTATGGATCTTAACACTATCATCATTTTAGGACTCTGCGTCGTTATATTTTTGATGTTTTTCGTCATATATTTTAAGGATAAGCAAGCGGATAAAAAATTCGAGCGCTTCGATCAGGTATTGACCGACGCTATGCAGGAAAATTATCTGCTTAAAAAGAAGGTCGAGGAGCTAAAAGAGATGATCGATTCGGGCGGCAAAGTCGCTCCTAATATCGATATAAACGCGATTGCAGACGTGATCGACGAGACGATAGAGCAGAGACTAGATGTAGTGCCTACGATGATCGACGAGCGGGTAGAAAAGCAGATCAGACCGCTTCTGGATCAGCTTAAAGAGCTCATCGGCTCGGTAAGAAAATAGCCGGAGCAATATAAAAATAAAATTTTGCAAAATCGCTTTGTTTTTTATATAATCGCCGCAAATTGATATTAAGGCAAAATATGCTAATTGATAAATTTGGACGAACGATCGATTATTTGCGCATTTCGGTTACGCAGCGGTGTAATTTCAGATGCAGATATTGCATGCCGAGCACGCCGTTTAATTGGGTGCCGCGAGAGAATATTTTAAGCTTTGAGGAGATGTTTTTATTCGTCAAAGTTGCGATCGACGGCGGCGTAAAAAAGATCCGTATCACCGGCGGCGAACCGCTGGTGCGAAAGGGGATCGAGGATTTTATAAAGATGATCGCGGATTACGCTCCGGGTATCGATCTTGCGCTTACTACCAACGGATATTATCTCAAAAACTACGCACGCGCCCTGAAAGACGCCGGGCTAAAGCGCATCAATATGTCGCTTGACTCGCTGCGTCCGGAGCGGGCTAAATTTATAGCTCAGCGAGGCGTGCTTTATAACGTCTTAGAGGGCCTTGACGCTGCGCTTGAAGCGGGATTAAAAGTCAAGCTAAACACTGTCGCGCTAAAAGGCATCAACGACGACGAGCTGATCTATTTGCTGGAATTTGCCCGCGAGAAGGATTGTCAGATTCGCTTCATAGAATTTATGGAAAACACCCATGCCGGCGATCTTACAGGCTTAAAATCAAACGAAATTTTAGATATTTTAAGGCGTAAATTTATCTTTACCGCTCTGCCGAAATCGCAAAGCTCGCCCGCGTCGCTTTACGCGCTCGGGGACGGCTACACCTTCGGCATAATCGATCCGCACAAGCACGATTTTTGCGAGAGCTGCAACCGCATCAGGCTAAGCGCCGAGGGGCTTTTGATCCCGTGTCTTTACTTCGAGGACGCGCTAAGTATCAAAAAGGCGGTTAAAGAGGGCGACATTGCCGCAGCCGCCGAAATTTTGGCTAAAATTTTAGCGAATAAGCCCGAAAAAAATCGCTGGCAAACGGACGCTTCGAATGAAATTTCAAGCCGTGCATTTTACGAGACGGGCGGATGAGGCTTGTTGAGAGCTTTTTAAGTATTCAGGGCGAGGGCAAATACGTAGGCAGGCTCGCGTTTTTCTTTCGCTTTGCGGGCTGCAACCTGCGCTGCGAGGGCTTCGGCGGCGAGCGCATTTCGCCAAAGACCGGCGAGATCTTGCACGGTTGCGATACGATCCGCGCGGTTTTTACGAGCCACTTCGAGCACGAAGAAATTTTAAATTTATCGCAGCTTTTGAATAAAATTCCAAATTTATCAGATTCGTCCCGTTTCGCACCTGCGTGCCCTGCGCCGGGTTTTTGCGGCGCCGAGCCTTTTTCCGAAAGCGATACGTTAAATTCCGCCGCCGTACAAACGCCTCCCCGCTCAAACGGTAACGCAAAAAATTCTTTAAATTTAACGAGCGAGAATTCTTTAAATTTCGCAGCGCAGAATTCTTTAAATTTAAATCCGCAAAGCTCCGCCTCGCCGCAGAGCGCTAAGCTTTATCAAAAGCCGATCGTCGTTATCACCGGCGGCGAGCCGATGTTGCATCACAAAGAGGTGCTATTTTACGAGTTCGTCTGCGAGCTACTAGCGCGCGGATACGAAGCGCACTTCGAAACCAACGGCACGATTTTCGTGGATTTTGAAAAATTTCCCGCCTACAAAAGCTGCGTCTTTGCGGTCTCTCCCAAGCTTTCAAACTCCGCCGAGCCGCGCGAACGCAGGTTAAACTTCGCCGCGCTGCGAAGCTTAAAACAAAACGCAAAAGATAGCTTTTACAAGTTCGTCATCTCGCCCGAGTTTGACGTGCAGCCCGAGATCAGCGAAATTTTAGCGGCGTGCGAGAGCGAAGTTTATTGTATGCCGCGTGGCGCAGATCGTCGCGAGCTGGAAAGCGCCGCGCAATTTTGCGTGGATTTTTGCCTAAAAAACGGCTATAATTACTCCGATCGCCTGCACATTAGAATTTGGGGCGAGAAGGACGGGGTATGATAATCAGGAAATTATACGAATTCGAAAACGCTCACATCGTGCGCCTGTGCGGCTCGAAGCGATGTCGCACGAGCATCCACGGCCACTCCTATAGATGCGAAATTTTGCTTAGCTCAAATTTTTTGGATGAAGCGGGTATGGTTTACGACTTTGGTTATATGAAGCTCGGTATTCGCGAGCTTATCGATAGTTTCGACCACGCTACGACGATCTACGCGCGCGATGATGCCAGCTACATCGCGGATCTTAAAAAACACAGCGCGCGCTGGGTACAGATACCGCTAAATCCGAGCGCGGAGCAGTTTTGTAGAATTTTTTTCGTTCTAATCGACCGACTTTTGAGCCTGACTCAGATGCAAAACGGTGAGCGCGAAGTAAAGCTTCACAGCGTCATCGTGCACGAAACGGCCACCGGCTACGCGCAGTGCTTCCGCGAGGACGCCTACAACGCGCAGATGGGCGAGATCGCGCTGGATGAGATAGAATTCTCGCCCGCCGTGCGCGAGGAGTGGAGGCAACCTGAGCTTTGGCAAAAGCTGCTACGCGGCGAAAAAATCATCTATCCAAAGGACTGCTGATGAGAAATTTCTTTAAATTTGGCGCGGGTTTTGTGCGCGTTTTTGCCGCGTGGGCGATCTTTGTCTGCGCGCTTGCTTTGGGCGGTTGCGACGATGAGAAAAAGGACGCCCTGCAAAAGCCGCCGGTAGATAGCGAGGTGCCAAAGGACGTACCTATCGCGCCTAGCGAGCCCAAAGTCGATATAAACGCCGATATGCCGCCGCTTCCGGTGACGGAATAAGGTGGAGCGTTGAAAAATCTGCGCCTAAATTTGAAAATTTTTAAAATTTGCGTTATTCGTATGCGGCGCGTAAGCGCGATTTTAGCGTCTTTTTTGCCCGTGCGATCTGCGCAAAGAAATTTTAAATTTCATAAAGCTCTATCCGCAAAATTTCATTCTTGGCGCGAGATACACTGCGCCAAATCGCGATTAGAAGGCAATGGGGTAAAATTTAACGCAATAAATATCCACGACCGCTTTGAAAGGTTTTTAAAATTTCAAAGGCGCGGAACAGGTCTGTCTTATCTCGCGCCGAAAAAATTTGCGTTGAAATTCGGTCGTTTCGGCTCTAGCCGTGCAAAATTTTATCCTGCAAATTTAACCCTCCGGCGGAAGTAATGGATTATCTGTATCAAAGCGCCCTGGGTTTTCATAAATTTTTTGCGCTAGCTGCGGCGATTTTAACGATAATTTATCTGATTTTTACCCAGCTTAAGATCGACGCGGCGGCGGAATTTTGCCCTCGCGGCAAGGCTTTAAATTCCGCCGCCTCCGCGCCGCAAGCTGGGAATTTAAAGCAAAAAAGCAGATCTGGGCTTAGATTTCTTAGGCGCATCAGGCTGTTTTTGCCGATCTATTATTCGTGTATCGCGGCGCTGATAATTAGCGGAAGCGTGATGCTACCGGTGCTGCGCTTTGATTTGAGCTTTAAAATTTACTTTATGGCGGCCGCAGCGCTAGTGATGATCGCGTTTAGTGCGACGTCGTACAGGCGGCTAAAAATCGCGTATCTAAGCCAAAACTTTGCGCCCTATCAGCGCAAAATGCGGGTGATTTTGGGGCTAAACTTAGCGATAATTTTGATAGCGAGTGTTATTTGATGGTATATTTTTACGATAAGCTTGCAGGCGAACAGAGCCTAGTTTTGCAGAATGATCAGTTTTTGCACCTAAAGGCCAGACGAGCAAGGGCGGGCGAGCGCATAGACGTGCGAAATCTAAAGGACGGGGCGAGTTATCTATATGAGATCGCCGAAATTTCGCGCAAAGGTGCGGCTCTGAATTTAGTTTTTAAAAGCTCGGTTTTTACGCCGAGCCACGATTTTTGCGTCGCTTGGGCGGTCGTCGAGAGCGCTGTGATCGAAAAGAGCCTGCCTGCGCTAAACGAGATGGGCATCGGGCGGCTTATTTTGGTATATGCCGATCTGTCGCAGAAAAACGTGCGGCTCGATCTGCAGAGGATGGAGCGGATTTTGATCAACTCATCTCAACAATGCGGGCGCAATTCCATCATGCAGATCGAGGTTTTGAGCAGCTCGGACGAGCTTGCGCAAAGATATAAAAACGTAAGCCTGATCGATTTTGGCGGCAAGAACATCGATATTTTCGGCGGCGATGAGATCGCTTTCATCGGCCCGGAGGGCGGATTTTCGCCGCGCGAAAGGGAGAAATTTAAAAACGCCTATGCGCTTAATAGCTCTTATATTTTGCGCTCAAACACCGCGCTGATCGCAACTTGCGCAAAATTGATGTTTTAAGCGCTCGGCAAATTTTAAAATTTAAAAAGATCGCGCGTTTTAAATTTTGGAATTTAAAATTTACTTTATATCCGGTAAAAGGTTTGTTTATCAAAAGTAAGAGATTGG
>NZ_CALIMY010000002.1 GCF_938045205.1 uncultured Campylobacter sp. | reverse complement strand
ATTTTTGCTTTTGTCTCCGGCTCCGGAATTCATTGCACCGAGGGCGGAGCCTTGCATAGAGTTTGCGGCGCCAGCGGAGCTTTGCGCGGAATTTTCTCCGCCCGAATTTGCCTTTAAATTTACCGTCTCGCTCTGTTTTTGCGCCGAGACTTCCGCGGAATTTAGCGTATCTTTGGCGGCATCCGAGCTAAGCGTTTCTTTAAACGAGCTTTCCGCGTCTTTTAGCCCCGTATTTAGCGTCTCTTTGACCGAGTCTATGCCGCCTTTTATCTCGTCAAGCTCCTCAAACGTGAGCTTTTTGCGCACGCCCTCGCTTGCTTGCGTGATACTCTCTTTATATTTTTTGGCGTCCTCTTTGAGCTCGGCGATGCGAAGCTCTTGATCGAAGCTCGATTTTGCGTCGTTGATGGTTTTTTTGATAACTTTGAAGTATTTCGCGAGCTCGACTAGTACTTTTGGAAGCTTTTCGGGCCCCAGCACGATTATCGCGATGATTAAAATGACCGTAATTTCAGGCATACTGATACCAAACATAAAATTTCCTAACGTAAAAAGTGGCGTATTGTAACTAAAATTTCATTAATCTTAAATTTAGCGCCCGCTTTGGCTGCTTTGCGTGATAAAAAGCGCAATCTCGTCGGCGAGCAAAAAGTTAGGATTATAAAATTTACCCTCGCCGAATTTCAGCTTTTTTGCCCGCACGAGCAGCTGCGCGTTACTTAGCTCCGCGGCGTTTAAAATTTGCGCGTCCACGCCCAAAATACAGCGCAGCCCGAGAAATATGCGCTCAAGCTTTTTATCCTGCGCGCTTAGAACTTCGCACTGTTTTTGCAGCGGATCTGCAATGTAATCTCGCAAATTTTTAGGCGAGCTAAGGCGTACCTGAGCGCTAGTTCCGACCGCAAATGCTCCAAATCCCGCGTAATCCTCGCCGCGCCAGTAGGCGAGATTGTGCTTACAGCGCAGTCCGCGCGCGGCAAAATTTGAAATTTCATATTGGCTAAAGCCGTTATCCGCCGCAAGGGCAAAGAGAAATTTAGCTAGAGCTGCGCTTTCTCTTTTAAAGCTTTCGCGCCCAAAAAACGGCGTGTTTTCCTCAAGGCTTAGCGCATAGGCGCTTAGATGCGGCACTTCGCAGCGCGCAAGCTCATCCATTTCAAATTTTAAATTCCTTTTATCGTCAAATTTGCTCGCGTAGATTAGATCCAAATTTATATTATCAAAGCCAGCTGCTTTGGCATTTTGCACCGCCATAAAAATCTGCGTCGCACTGTGCGCGCGACCAAGGAATTTTAGCTTGGCGTCGTTGAAGCTCTGCGCGCCGAAGCTGATGCGATTTACGCCGAGCTTTCGCATCGCCCTAAGCCAAGCGGGGCTAGCGGAGTTCGGATTAGCTTCAGAACTGATTTCGGCTTTGGCGGCAAAACGCGGCGCGAGCAGCGCAAAAATTTCGTCGTAAAGCCCCGCATCCACGGCACTTGGCGTGCCTCCGCCGATAAAAAGCGTCGAAATTTTTGCTTGCGGATTTTTCGCCAAAAAGTCGCGCACCTCAAGCTCTAGCGCGCGAAAGTAGCTTTTTACGAGGCTAAACTTATCGCTAAAAGAGCCAAAGGCGCAATACGGGCATTTGGAGGTGCAAAACGGCACGTGGATGTAGATGTGCAAGGGCGGTCCTATGGGCTAAATTTACGTCGCAAAATTTAGCGAATTAATTTGAAAATTTATATAAATTTTAAGCCTCTTAACGCAAATTTTAATATTTTTAGGTAGAATTTTGAGAAATTTTTTGTGAGAAAACGAGATGGAAAAAGAGAAAAATTACAGACCAAATGTCGCTGCAATCGTACTTTCGCCCTCGTATCCGTTTAATTGCGAAATTTTAATCGCGCAACGAAGCGACATCAAAGGCGCTTGGCAGTTTCCTCAAGGCGGTATCGATGATGGTGAGACGCCTAAGATGGCGATTCGCAGAGAGCTAGGCGAGGAGATCGGAACAAGCAAAGTCGATATCATTGCTGAGTGCCCGAAGTGGCTTAGCTACGACTTTCCCGATGGGGTAGCTCAAAAGATGCGCCCATACGACGGGCAAATTCAAAGGTATTTTTTGGTGAGATTGCGAAGCTTAGCCGATATAAACATCAATACTAAACTTCCAGAGTTCGACGCATTTAAATTCGTAGGCGCGAATGAGGTTTTAAGGCACGTAAATCACTTCAAAAAGCCGATTTACGCGACGGTTTTAAAATATTTTAAGGAGGAGGGCTACATTTAATGCTGATCGTTCAAAAATACGGCGGTACGAGCGTCGGTACGCTAGAGCGGATCGAGGCGGTCGCGCAGCGCGTGATAAAGACTAAAAACGAAGGACACGATGTCGCGGTAATCGTCTCTGCGATGAGCGGCGTTACCAATCAGCTCATCGAGCAGGCGGAATTTTTTACTAAAACTCCCATAGGCAGAGAGATGGATGTGCTGTTAAGCTCGGGCGAGCGCGTCACGAGCGCACTTTTAGCTATCGCGCTAAATGCTAAGGGCTATGCTGCGATCGCGTTTAGCGGGCGAGGCGCAGGCATCGTGACGGATAATTTTCACACAAAAGCACGCATCGTCTCGATCGATCCAAAAAGCATGCAAGAGGCGTTAAAGCAGGGCAAAATCGTCGTCGTCGCGGGCTTTCAGGGTATCAGCACCGCAGGCGAAGTAACTACGCTCGGGCGAGGCGGGAGCGATCTTAGCGCAGTCGCCGTCGCAGGAGCGCTGAATGCCGATCTGTGTGAAATTTACACCGACGTGGACGGCGTTTATACGACCGATCCGCGCATCGAGCCAAAGGCTAAGAAGCTTGATCGCATCAGTTACGACGAGATGCTTGAGCTTGCGAGCTTGGGAGCGAAGGTTTTGCAAAATCGAAGTGTCGAGCTTGCGAAGAAATTAAACGTAAATTTGGTGACGCGAAGCAGTTTTAACGATCATGAAGGAACACTCATAACAGGAGAAGAAAAGATGGAAGATGCGGTAATTAGCGGCATTGCACTGGATAAAAATCAAGCAAGAATCACGATTAGAAACGTAGAGGATCGCCCCGGCGTCGCGGCTGAAATTTTCTCCGCGCTTGCGAGCAAGGAGATCAACGTCGATATGATCGTGCAAAATATCGGACGAAACGGCGAGACTAATTTGGGCTTTACCGTGCCGCAAAACGAGCTGGAAACGGCCTATAGGGTAATGAAAGAAGTAAATCCAAATCCGAATTCCATTATCGAATCAGACGCCGACATCGTAAAGGTTTCTTTAGTCGGCGTAGGTATGAAAAGCCACAGCGGCATAGCCAGCAAGGCGTTTAAGACGCTTGCGGACGAAGGGATAAATATCCAGATGATCTCCACGAGCGAGATTAAAATTTCGATGATCGTAGAGGCCAAATACGGCGAGCTCGCCGTGCGCGCGCTGCATAAAGCCTACGATTTGGATAAATAATGCAGGATCTGCACACTTGGAGCGTTACGGCGATGCGCTCCGAGCCCGGACTTGAGTGGCTCGAGGATCGCAAGGAGGACTGGACGCCGCTTTTAGCATCAAAGCTAAAATTCCTCCACGACGGCTTTGCTTTCATCGTCATCTGCGACGATGAGCGAAGCTGGTTTAGCGAATATATCATCAAAAAGATCAACTCCTCTACCAACTCTCGCCCGCTGCTGCCGTTTTTTTCGCTGCGATCACTCTACCGCGGCGGCGTAAATAGCCTGGAGGACGCGCTGCTGCTAAACGATATGCTAAGCCTCGCGTTTGCCAACGGCTTTATATATTTTTACATCGGCAACGGCAACCATCCGCTAGCCAAAATCGCCAAAAGCCACGAGGACAGCTATCTGTGGCTCATTGACGAGAGGCTGCAAAACAGCTTCTACATGAGTGAGAGCGATCCGAGCTTGGATCTCAAACTGATCCAGCTTTTTAAAATTTTAGACAAAAGCATCGACGCCGTGCTTTTTGACGAAGTGGTGCTTTGAAAATCATAAATCAGATCGTTTTAACAAACGATTATGAGGGCTTTAAAGATAAAATTTTAGCCGAAATTCCGCGCAAAAATTTAAGGTTTTTTGAAAGCACTGAGCTTAAGATCGACGAGGCGCGAAAGATCATTGACGAAGCCTATGTCGCCGAGCGCGAGGATAAGATCATCGTCATCGCCGCTACAAAATTCGGTGAGGAGGCGCAAAACGCCCTACTTAAAATTTTAGAGGAGCCGCCTAAAAATACGGTGTTTTTCCTGATCACTCCTTTCATCAACGCTCTGCTGCCTACCATCCGCTCGCGCCTCGTGGTGCAAAATCTCTGCGTGCGAAAGCCAAGATACCGCACTGGGCTAAATTTAGCCAGACTAAGCCTAAAGGAGGCGGTGGAGTTTATCGATGCACAGATTGCGCTGGAGCGCAAGGGCGAGCTGGATAAGACGGCGCTAAAAGCACTCATCGGCGAGATAGCGCTAGAGTGTTTCGAGGCGGGCGTTAGGCTAAGCGGCGATGAATTGCAGCGCATTGACCGCCTAAGCTACCTCGCTGAGCACAACGCCAAAGCCCAGGCCGTGCTTACTCCGCTACTGTTGATGATCGAGGAGAAAAGATGAAAATTTATAAAATTTCAAACGATGCCGACTTTGCGCTGATTTGCGAGCGTATCGGCGTGCGAAATGCGGGGCGGGCGATAATGCAGAAAAAATCGCGGCTAAACTTTTTCTATCTAAAAGATCTGCGTGCGCCCGCGGCAAATATTTTAAAGCAAGACGCCCTTAGTATCGGCGCCGAGCTTGCGTGCAACGAAGAAGTGATCCTAGGGCGCGACGATACGGACGCGGTTTTGATCGCAAATGACCGCCAGATCGAGGCTTTGGCGCAAAAGGAAGCGCTGCAGGATTTCGGGCTAAAAGAGGTCGCGAAATTTCTAAGCGAGAAATTTGCTAGGCCGCAAAGCTGCGAAATAATGGGCGTAGTAAACATCAACTCCGATAGCTTCAACCCCGCAAGCCGCGCGGCAAACCTAAAAGAGGCGATCTGCAAGATCGAAAATATGATCGAGCAAGGCGCCGCCATTATCGACATCGGCGGCGTGAGCTCGCGCCCGGGCAGCCAGTACTGCGGCAGAGATGAGGAGTTTGCGCGCATAAAGGATGTCGTGAGCGAAATTTACCGCCTGCGTCTACACGAAAGGGCTAAATTTAGCCTCGATAGCTTCGATGAGTATTGTTTGGAATTTGCGCTAGATCGGGGCTTTAGTATCATCAACGATATCAGCGCAAATCTCGCTCTCGCACCGCTTGCGCTTCGCTACGACGCCGCTTACGTGCTGATGCACATGCAGGGAAAGCCGCAAAATATGCAGCTTGCACCAAAATATGACGATCTGATGGGCGAGATCGATGAGTTTTTTGCGCAGAATTTGCAGCGGCTGCGAAGCGAGGGACTTAAAAAGATCATCCTTGACGTGGGCATCGGCTTTGGCAAGACCGCCGAGCAAAATTTGGTGCTGATTAAAAATTTGCAGCATTTCTTACACTTCGGCTGCCCGCTGCTCGTGGGCGCGAGCAGAAAGAGCGTTATCGATTTTTACAGCCCCTCTGTGGTCGCGGATAGGCTCGCAGGCTCGCTGTATCTGCACCAAATCGCCGCTTTAAACGGCGCTGCGATCATCCGCACGCACGATGTATTCGAACACGCTCAAATGCTAAATCTAATGCGCGCGATGGATCGGATTCTGCTATAGTAAAATTTCAAAAAACTTATCGGAATTCTGTGGAATTTTCTTGAAATTTCATGGCTTGGCAAGATTTTTATAAAACCCGCT
>NZ_CALIMY010000001.1 GCF_938045205.1 uncultured Campylobacter sp. | reverse complement strand
AGGCGCTGCATTATTATCTGATAAGCGAAATTCAACAGGTTTATCGCTCTCAAGGCGTCGTTATCAGCGATAAGCATATCGAGATTATCGTATCTCAGATGCTCCGCCAGGTCCGAATCGTCGATAGCGGCGATACTCAGCTAATCGTCGGTGATCTCATTAGCCGCCGCAGATTTAGAGAAGAAAACGAGCGTATTATAAAAATTGGTGGCGAGCCTGCGATTGCAGAGTCCGTACTGCTGGGCGTAACTCGTGCAGCTGTTGGAAGCGATAGCGTCATTTCGGCGGCATCCTTCCAAGAGACTACGAAGGTTCTAACCGAGGCTAGTATCGCGGGTAAATTTGACCGATTAGAGGACTTGAAAGAAAACGTAATTTTAGGTCGTATAATTCCGGTCGGAACCGGTCTGTATAAAGATAAGGAAGTTAAACTCAAAAAATAATTTTGGGCGCAAGCCCTAAATTTAAAGGATGAGACATGAATATGATCAACATAAATTTCGGTCTGTTGTTTGTCAGGTTGGGGCTTGGAGTTTGTCTTTTAATGCATGGAATTTTTAAGCTCACTCACGGCATAGACGGCGTAAAATCGATGCTGGTAGCCAGAGGAATTCCGGATCTGGTGGCTTATGGCGCATATGTAGGCGAGGTGTTGGCGCCCGCGATGATAATCATAGGCGTATTTTGCCGCATAGGCGCTCTGCTTGTGATCGCAAACGTGCTCATGATAATATACGTCCTACATACTCCGTTGAGTGCGCTTACCGGCGTGGGCGGATTTGAGCTGGAAATCGTATATCTGTATCTTTCTGCCGCGATCTGCCTAGTAATCTGCGGCGGCGGAGAGTTTGTACTGATTAGAGATTAAAATTTAGTTAAATTTACGTTTCTGTAAGTTTAAACAAAGTATAATCCAAATCTTTTTGAATAAATTTTTGTGAAAGGAAAGATGTGCCAACCATAAATCAATTGGTCAGAAAAGAGCGCAAGAAGATTACCGAGAAATCGAAGTCTCCGGCGCTAAAGGATTGCCCTCAACGAAGAGGAGTTTGTACTAAGGTCTACACCACGACCCCTAAAAAGCCAAACTCTGCGCTTCGTAAAGTTGCCAAAGTAAGGCTTACTAGCGGATTTGAAGTCATCAGCTATATCGGCGGTGAAGGTCACAATCTACAAGAGCACTCTATCGTGCTAGTTCGCGGCGGTCGCGTAAAGGACCTACCGGGCGTTAAATACCACATCGTCCGCGGTGCGCTCGATACTGCAGGCGTTGCAAAACGAACCGTTGCAAGATCAAAATACGGTGCTAAACGACCTAAAAAATAGTTTGGCCTAAACAGACCGGCACTAGATTTTGCCGAGTTTGAGTAAAATTTTAAAATTTGAAGGAATAAAATGAGAAGAAGAAAAGCTCCCGTTAGGGAAGTTATGCCCGATCCGATTTATGACAGCAAAGTAATCACAAAATTTATTAATTCGCTTATGTTCGACGGCAAAAAGAGCGTCGCTACCGAGATCATGTACGGCGCCTTAAATTTCATCGACAATAAAGGCGGCGAGAAGAAAGGTATAGAAATTTTTAACGATGCCATCGATAACGTTAAGCCTTTGATGGAAGTAAAATCTCGTCGTGTAGGCGGCGCAACTTATCAGGTTCCGATCGAGGTCCGACCGGCTCGCCAGCAGGCTTTGGCTATCCGCTGGATCATCTCTTTTGCGAGAAAAAGAAGCGAGCGTACTATGATAGAGCGCCTGGCTTACGAGCTTATGGACGCCGCAAATTCTAAAGGCTCTTCGTTTAAAAAGAAAGAAGACACCTACAAGATGGCGGAAGCCAATAAAGCTTTCGCGCATTATCGTTGGTAGGAGGGCATTATGGCAAGAAAAACCCCTTTACATATGGTTAGAAACATCGGTATCGCCGCTCACATCGATGCCGGAAAGACGACTACGAGCGAAAGAATTCTATTTTTTACCGGTATGAGCCATAAGATCGGCGAGGTTCACGAGGGTGCCGCTACGATGGACTGGATGGAGCAAGAGCGCGAGCGCGGCATTACGATTACGTCTGCGGCGACTACCTGCTTTTGGAAAGATCATCAGATAAATTTGATCGACACCCCGGGCCACGTCGACTTTACGATCGAAGTTGAGCGCTCGATGCGCGTTTTAGATGGTGCGGTAGCAGTATTTTGCTCCGTAGGCGGCGTGCAGCCGCAAAGTGAGACCGTTTGGAGACAAGCGAATAAATACCACGTTCCGCGCATCATCTTCGTAAATAAAATGGACCGCGTCGGCGCGAATTTTTACAATGTCGAGCAGCAGGTAAAAGATAGACTAAAAGCCCATCCGGTTCCGATTCAAATTCCGATCGGCGCCGAGGATGATTTTAAAGGCGTCGTTGATTTAGTTACTATGAAAGCGCTCGTTTGGGACGATAGCAAGGGTCCTTCGGCTCCGGAGACCGTCGAAATTCCTACCGAGCTACGAGAAAAAGCGCAAGAGTATCGCGATAAGATGATTGAAGCGGTAGCCGAGACGGACGAAGCTTTGATGGAGAAGTATTTTAACGGCGAAGAGCTAAGCATCGAAGAGATCAAAAAAGGTATCAAAAAGGGCTGCTTAAGCTTAAGCTTTTTCCCGATGCTGTGCGGTACCGCATTTAAAAACAAGGGCGTTCAACCCCTGCTAGACGCAGTCGTTGATTATCTGCCCGCACCCGATGAAGTGCCTGCGATTAAAGGCCAGTATGAGGATGGCAGCGAGGTTCACGTAAGCTCTACCGATGAGGGCGAGTTCGCGGGTCTAGGATTTAAGATTATGACCGATCCTTTCGTAGGTCAGCTTACCTTCGTGCGCGTCTATCGCGGCGTTTTAGAGAGCGGCAGCTACGTCGTAAATACTGGCAAGGGCAAGAAAGAGCGTATCGGACGTTTGCTAAGGATGCACTCGAATAAACGCGAAGAGATCAAGGAGCTTTATGCGGGCGAGATCGGCGCCGTCGTGGGTCTTAAAGACACTCTTACGGGCGATACTCTAGCTAGCGAAAAAGATAAAGTAATTTTAGAACGTATGGAATTTCCTGATCCCGTTATCAGCGTAGCGGTAGAGCCTAAAACTAAAGCCGATCAAGAAAAAATGGGTATCGCGCTTCAAAAATTAGCGCAAGAAGATCCAAGCTTTAGGGTTGCGACCGACGAAGAGAGCGGACAGACGATCATTTCGGGAATGGGCGAATTACACCTTGAGATCATCGTAGATAGAATGCTTAGAGAATTTAAGGTAGAAGCTGAGGTCGGACAGCCGCAGGTCGCATATCGCGAGACTATCCGCAAAAAGGTCGAGCAAGAGTACAAATACGCCAAGCAATCGGGCGGTCGCGGTCAATACGGTCACGTATTTTTGCGCCTAGAGCCTTTGGAGCCTGGCACCGGATATGAGTTCGTAAACGATATCAAAGGCGGCGCGATCCCTAAAGAATACATCCCCGCAGTCGATAAAGGCTGCCAAGAGGCGATGCAAAACGGCGTTTTGGCGGGCTATCCTGTTGAAGACGTGCGCGTAACGGTCTATGACGGAAGCTACCACGAAGTCGACAGCTCCGAGATGGCATTCAAACTTGCCGCTTCTATGGGCTTTAAAGAGGGCGCTAGAAAAGCAGGCGCCGTAATCTTGGAGCCTATGATGAAGGTCGAGGTAGAAACCCCTGAGGAGTATATGGGTGACGTCATTGGCGATCTAAACAAACGTCGCGGACAGGTCAATAATATGAGCGAGCGCGGCGGCAACAAGATCATCGACGCGTTCTGCCCGCTTTCGGAGATGTTTGGTTACTCGACTGATCTGCGCTCTCAGACGCAGGGTCGCGCGACCTATTCGATGGAATTTGATCATTATGACGAGGTTCCTAAGAACGTCGGCGAAGAGATCATCAAAAAGCGCAACGGCTAAGCTTAACGAGCGCTAGGGTGCGGCGATAACTTTATCGCCAACCCGGCGCTTCTTTAAATTTTAAAACGGCGTTTAAATTTAATCTGCTTTACGAGCCGAAATTTAAACTCATATTCTAGCTTCAAATAAAATTCAATCCATAAATTTTCATTTCTGTAGATTGTAAATTTAGATCAAAAAATTTTAATTAAATTTAAAAATTCAAAACATAACTTAAAACGCGCTCATGATGCCGCACCTATTTCTCTCCCTCGAACCATAGCCCGCAAAGCCCCGCCTCATCGCCCGCGAGCGTGATTTTACCAAGCGGCGAGTCGTAATATGCGATAAATTTCATTGTTTCTCCTGTTTTGCGATTAAATTTAGGCGCCGCAAATAGCGCCTAAATTTCCCAAATTTCTAAAATTTGCGGGCAGATTTTAGCTACGCTTTGCTTAAACTCCGCCTTTTGCGCGCTACTCGGGTCACTAACGGCTTCAAATTTGCAAAAAAGCTCCGCGATCTTTAGCCAGCCTTCAAGATTTAGATCGAATTTTTTCAAATTTGCCTCGGACAAAAACTCCAGATCATGGTCGTAAAACGCGATCTCGCCGCCAGAGCTTAGCAGCCAAAGATCGCCGGTGCCGCCGTCTGCAAAGATACAAAACTCGCGCAGCAGCCCGCTATCGCCCTCAAAAGGAAATTTCGCCGCGTCGTTGCAGAGCGCGATCTCGTGCTCTTTAAGCACTCTAAAATCGCCTGCAATCTCCCTGCCGAAGTATTTGCCTAGGGAATTTTTCAGCTCGTTTTTGTTCAAAATTTAACTCCTCCGCTTTAGTTTCGCTTTTTGACATAAAGCATAAAAAAGCCGACCATCGCCGCGAAGATCACGCACATCGCGAGCGTCACGATGAGCGTGCCGTGCGCCGAGCCGCTTAAAAACAGCCCCGTCGTGTTCATCCCGAAAAAGCTCGTGATGAAATTTAGCGGCAGCAGCAGCGACGAGATGATCGTGAGAATGTAGATGTTGCGGCTAATTTTGTCGTTTTTGAGGCCTTGGATGAACTGATAGATATCCTCGATCCTGACGGCGTATTCGCTCATCACGCCTTTGAAAACGCCCGCTTCGTAGGCGTAGTTTTTCAGCCGCTTTTTAAGCGCCGGCTGCTCGTTTCCGCAGATGAGCAGCGCCTCGTAGAAATGCGAAATTTTGTTTTGAAACTTGCGGATTTCGTATTTTAGGACAGAGTGCCTTTTCATAAATTTTGAAAAATCACCGCGACGCGTGTAGATTTTTTCGTAATTCTCAAGCTCTGCGGAGTGCTCTAGAATTTTATCGCGGTACTGCGCGAGGATCTTTTTAACGACCGCGAAAAACTCCGCCTCGCTGCTAAGCCGCACCTCGCCGTCCGCGTCATCTTGCGAATAGATCGCGCCCGAATCAAAAATAAAGCGGTAGTTTTGCTCGCGTGGCGCGTCCGTCACGAAGTACACATACTCGCGATCCTCGGCGTAGTAATAGCCCGAAACGCTGCGCTTTTCGGTAATCGGGTTCAATGAGGCCTCCTTATTTAATCGTTTTAAATTTATGGAATTTCAGAATTTTGCTTAAATTTACGGAATTTTGAAATTCTGTTGCCGATCAGAATTCTGAAATTTTGCTACTAATAGGAATTCTAAAATTCCGCCGCCATTTAAATTTTATCGTATTTGGAATTTCAAAATTCTTTTGCGCTTGGAATTTTAAAATTTTAAGCACGAAAGAATTTTATTATTGGTGGAATTTTATGCGACGCAGTCGCAATTTAAATTTAACGCGGACGCAGTCCGCACCGCTTAAAGCGTCGTAGGGGAATGGGTGGGGTTTGGGGCGGGAAGGGGAGCGACCTCGCAATTCAAGCCCCC